>NZ_PCQC01000007.1:0-421353 GCF_002979955.1 Pseudomonas sp. MYb2 | reverse complement strand
GCGCAGCGCCTACGGTTTGCTTCGCTGCACCTCCTCTCGCTGTGTTTGGCTGCGCCAAACGGTCGCTGCGCTCCCACGCCCGGATCAATCCCTCCACTCAGCCTTCCGACGTCGCTCGTGGATCAAGATCAAGAGCAGGCGAGCTGACACTCGGCCTATTGAGTGGTGAAGAGCGGGTGTTCGGCTTTGGATTTGTGGTGGATTTGCCCCTCACCCCAGCCCTCTCCCGAGGGAGAGGGAGCCGATTTTCGGGCGTTTCAAAACCTGAGTTCAACGCGGTATTGCACGTCGGCGTAGCTCTGCCAAACACCCCGGTCAGTCCCCTCTCCCTTCGGGAGAGGGCTAGGGTGAGGGTTGGCTTTTGGCTGTTTAAATTTGTGTCAAATAACCAGAACCTTCCCACAAGGTTTTCAGGTTGTCCGTCGGACGTGCGCTCTCTAGTCTTTGGTTGTCGCCGAAAACTCGGCGATCGGGTGTGAGAACCCGGGCTAAGTATTATTCCAATACCAGTACCGTCATAATCGGCGCCAGCTGATTGCTGCCTGCATTTTTATGGCGGCTATGTACGGGCGGACTTCGGTCCGGCCGGAGGTTTTACTGGTCCTTGCCCGGTTTCTCACCCCGTACGTAGCTGCCACCCAATTCGCCGCGTGAGAAACGGTAATTGTTGGCTCCAATCAGTGAGGACTGAGTAAATGACTAAGCCCGTACCCGATCCACCCATCGATCCCACCACCCCACTCGAAGACGCCATCCGCGCCGACGACCAGATCAAAACCCGCGAAGCCATCAAACGCGCTCTCGATTTCTACCTCTGCCCCGAACCGGTCAAACCGCGTCAGCCCAGTACGATGTTCCTCATCCATGCGAACATCGACACCGAAAGCCTGCTGGCCCACGCCTGCGAATCGCTGGCCTCAGCCAATGTCATGGCCGCTGATCTGGCTGATCAGCTCAGTCGCCCGCAGCGCAGTACGGCGCTGGCGATCCAGCAGATCGTCATGCTCGCCGAGTTGGCGGTAAACCGGGTGCTGGATCGGGTTGATCCGCAGACGTAATACGTCCGAACAGCGCGTCATCGTGCTTCGCGAGCAGGCTCGCTCCTACAAGGCGATCGCATTCCAAATGTAGGTGTGAGCCTGTTCGCTATGGCGATTTTTCTGCGGCCGCTGTCTCTGGAAATATTCTCAAGGTTGATAAGTCCCAAAAAGGGACCTATCGTTCCCTTTTTGGGACTCTTTGGCCTTCACAGTGGAAACTATCTCTCTAAGCGAAGCGCTGTTTACCACTACTCAACAAAAAGTGTTGGGTCTGCTGTTCGGTAAGCCTGACCAGACTTTCTATGCCAATGAGATCGCGCGCTGGGCGTGTGTTGGCAAAGGCAGTCTCATGCGTGAACTCGACCGTCTGCAGCGAGCCGGTGTGTTGCGCATGACGAGGGTGGGCAATCAGAACCATTACCAAGCCAATCCCACCTGTCCCATCTATGCCGAACTACTGGGCATCGTCCGCAAGACGTTTGGCATCGCCGAGCCTCTGCGTCAGGCATTGCAGCCATTTACCGAGCAGATCACCTGGGCGTTTGTCTATGGCTCCATCGCCAAGGACACAGCAAACACACTCAGTGACATTGATCTCATGCTGATTGGCGAAGGCCTGCACTACAGTGACGTCATGGAACGGCTCATGCCCATGGAGGAACAATTGGGTCGTCCCATCAACCCGACGCTTTACACCCCGCAAGACTGGGCGGCGAAACTGGCTGCGCACAACAGCTTTGTCGCGCGGGTGGTGCAGCAGGAAAAAATCGATCTGTTAGGGGCAAACCCTTTGGAGTCCAAGGATGGGCAGCAACGAGAGTCTGGAGAATCTTCTACGTAGCGGTGGGCTGAAAGCGGAGCCGCCGGATCGCAAGGAGTGCGAGGGCTTGATGCGCTCGGCCGTGGATCGGCTCAAGGATGCGCAAACTCCTGCTTTGTCTTTTTCCAGCCGTTTCGACTTGGCTTATAACGCAGCGCACGCGTTGGCGCTGACGGCGCTTCGATTGAGTGGCTATCGATCGGATAAACGCTATTTGGTCTTTCAGTGTCTGGTGCATACGGCCCATATCAGCAAGGTTCAGGTGCGATTGTTCGCGTTGTGTCATGAGCGGCGCAATCTCGCGGAATACGAAGGGTATATGGATGAGGATGACGCGCTTCTGGCGCAGTTGTTGGAAAGCGCCTCGCAATTGTTGAGTAACGTCCAGCAACGAATGAACTGACATCCGGCATGGCTTGCGATCCTGATTAATCTCTTAAAGATCCTCCTCTATGAGCGGATACAGCTTGTATGGCTCAGGCCGCGCACGTCGCAAATCTCTCTGGGCCGCTCACCCCGGGAGTGTCTTGAAATGAAGCTGAAAACCGCTCTGCCGTCTGTGCTCCTCTTGCTTCCACTCACTACGTTTGCAGCGCCTGCCAGTCAATCCGGCGAGATCCGCTTCACCGGGCAGATCGTTGACTCGGGCTGTCAGGTCGGACCGGTCGGGGCGTTTGCGTCTCGTGAGTCTCGCCAGATCGAAATCAAGCCCGGCGTGAAAGTCGATGTCGACACCGATCGCAACGCTTGCAGTCATCAGGCGCTGCCGATTTCCATGCGTTACGAAGCGCTGAAGACCTCGACCGACAAAGGCATCGTCATCATCAGTTACCTGTAAACCGTTCGGCGTGCGCTGCAAATCTTCAGGTGCCCAACCTTGGCGCACAGGTATACTGCGCGCCTTCGCGGCTCACTGATCGGGCCCGACTTTTTGCTTTCCGGAGCTTTTATGACTTCCCCGACCTTGCCGCCGGTTGACGACGCTGTGAGCGATGTCCCGGCTGAACTGGCCGAAACCAGCGATACCAAAGCCGATATCCCGGCGTTCAAATTTCCGTTCAAGCCGGGCGAACTGGCTTCTGCCAAAGGCTCGAACCAGCCGTGGTACAAGAACGGCGCCAAGAACGGCCACACCAAGACCCCGGGCATGGCGCCGCCGGGCACCCGTCGTTCGATGGGCAAGCGCTGAGTTTTAATCCCGCCTGCGGCCATCGCTGTGATTTTTTCATCACAGTGATGGCTAAGTGCTCAGTGCCTGAGCCAGATCAACGTTTAACCATTTGGTGCGCTTAGAGTCAGCAGCCCTGCCGACTCTTTCCCATAAAACGAGCGCGCTATCCATGAAGATCAATCTCCCGATGACCGGTCGCAACGTCGATGTGGCGCTGTATGAGGGGCGGCAGAGTCAGCGCAACTCCGAGGATGTGGCGAGGTTGGCCGGGGATTTAAGGTTGCTGGCGCGGGAGTTCTGGGCGCGGCGGCAGATCCGCGATTGAGGTTGCCTGCAAAGGCCCCATCGCTGGCAAGCCAGCTCCCACATTATTCTCGGGTGTTCACACAATTTGTGTACGCCACAAAACCCTGTGGGAGCTGGCTTGCCAGCGATGAGGCCAGTTCGTTCGCTGTAAAATTCTGATCAGGCCGCCCGCAACGAGATAAACGCGTATGTCTGCGCCGGCTCGGTCACCACTTGCGCCCCTGCCGCCAGCACTTGCCCGGCAATGTCATCTCCGGACACATGAAACAGCCATTCACTGTATGCGTCGCCCGGCGGCTGCGCACTCACCTGATCGATGACCGTGGCGAACGCCGTCATGTTCGGCAGGTAAGCGGTAAAGCCGTCCCCCTTCAACGCTGTGGTACGAATCCCCAGCAGCCCACAGATAGCATCCTTGGTGCCGATGTCATCCCGATCCGCCTGGCGCGAGCGCTGAATCAACTCCACCAGTTCCTGATCCACCAACTCACCGCCAGCAATCAACACCGGCCCCTGTTGCCAGGACTCCGGCGGGCAGTCCTTGGCAGCAGGGTTGAGCGGGATGTGCGGGTTGATTTCCGCCGGATAAATGCGACATACCAGCGGCCGCCGCTCGTAGATCCGGCACAGCTTGTCTTCGTCAAGATTCCGACAGGGGCCGACGTTGTACGCGGCGAAGGTGATCGCCACATGGGCGTCTGTCGCACCACTGCGAACGACCACGGAGCGACGTTCAGCGTGCTCACGCTGTTGCGCCGGCAAGCCCAGACCATTGCCGAGAAAGGCTTCGACCAGCACGATCACCTGACCGCCATCCGCCGCCCACATTCGGGCTTCGGCCAGGGTCAGAGGGACATGGTGATCGGTGCAGCATTTGCCGCAGCCTACGCAGGAAAACGTCGTATTCATTGAGCGATCTGTCTTCAATCAAGGTGTGAAACGGTGACGGAAAACCACCGCACAGGCCCGGGTTGAAGCAAGTTGTGCGCCACTCACTTCGCTTTGGCGGTCGGACGGATCGAGTCCCACTCGGTGACGAAGGCGGTTTTTGATTGCTTGTTGTACAGGCACAGCTCGCTGCCTTGCTGGCCTTTCATGTGTTTTTGCGGGTATTGGCCTTGCAGCAGAACGGCGGTGTAGCCCACGCGATCATCGAATTGCGCGGGTGTGCCGACCGGTTTTGGGTTTTTCAGACCACTGGCTTTGGTGCAACTGGCGAGTACGGTTTTGTCGTAGGCCGCCCAGGCGTCGGGGCTGGAGGCGTGGGCCTGGGAGGTGAGGGCGGTGAGGCAGAGCAGGCTGGCGGTGAGGGTTTTCATGATCAGGCATCCTGGGGCGTGAGTGGCCAAGGTTGGAGTGTGCCGGGGGTGAAAAGTTGTCTGGGATGGCCCCATCGCGAGCAGGCTCACTCCTACATTTGGAATGCATTCCCCTGTAGGAGTGAGCCTGCTCACGATGACGGACTTTCAGTCCGGCACCAGCTCGCGGCGGACCACATACATCCCGGCACTTTCATACAAGCGCTGCGCCCCCCGGTTGTCTTCCAGTACCTTCAGATCAACAAACCCTTCGCGCCGTTGCTGAAACACCTTGAATGCATTGAACAGCAACGCCCGGCCCAGCCCGCGCCCCTGCATCCGCGGATGCACCACCAGATTCTTGATATAGGCACTGGTCCAGCATTGCGCCACGCCGACGACACCCTCGGCATCGCGGGCAATAAAGCACAGTGTCGGATCGTATTCAGGATCGGTTTCGAACTGCTGCCGCCAGGCGTCCAGTGCTGGGACCCGGCCGCCGCCTTCGTGATAACCGAGTTGCATCAAATGATGCACGTCCGCCGCCATTTCGACGGAGTACGTACACAGTTCAATATCTTGTGGCCAAGGTGCATCCGGCGCGTCCTTACCGAGGTCGCGCCGCATCAAAAAACAATACGTCTCGGCCAAGACTCAGTGCCCGTGTGCCGCGACGTGTTTGGCCGCTTCGATCAGGCAATGGGTCAGTTCCGGCGAGGAGAACTTGGTCAGCACGCCATTCGCTCCGGCCAGGCGCGCTTTCTCGCTGTTCATCGCGCTGTCGAGCGAGGTGTGCAGCAGCACGTACAAATGGGCGAAGTCCGGCGTTTCGCGCAGGGTGCGAGTGAAGGCGTAGCCGTCCATCTCGGACATTTCGATGTCGGAGACGATCAGGTTGATCTGCTGCGCGGTGCCTTGCAGGTCGAGCAGGCAGTCGATGGCTTCCTTGGCGCTGCGGGCGGTGTGGCATTGCAGGCCGAGGTTGCGCAGGGTGTGCACCGATTGCTGCAGTGCTACCTGACTGTCGTCGACCACCAGAATGCGCGCGTTGCCGAGCACTTCGGCGTCTTCCATGGTCAGGTCGGTCGGGGCCATTTCGATCTGCGCCGGGGCAATGCTGTGGATAACCTTTTCGATATCCAGCACCTGCACCAGCGTGCCGTCCACCGAGGTCACACCGGTGATGTAGGCGCGCGAACCACCCGAGCCAAACGGTGGTGGCTTGATGTCGGTGGTCAGGCAATGGACGATTTTGCTCACAGCCTGGACGTGCAGGCCCTGTTTGGAGCGGCTGACGTCGGTGACGATCAGGCAACCGCCGTTCGGGTCTTCCAGCGGACGTTCACCGATGGCGCGGCTGAGGTCGATGACTGACAACGAGGCACCGCGCAACGTGGCGATGCCTTTGACGTGCGGGTGCGACTCCGGCAGCTTGGTCAGCGGCGGGCAGGGGATGATTTCACTGACTTTCAGCAGGTTGATCGCCATCAACTTGCCGCTGCGCAAGGTAAACAGCAGAAGCGAAAGTGAGTCTGCGCGGGCTTTGGTGGAGGACATATGAACCTTCTGTGGAAAGGTGGTGGGCGAGGGTGGAAATCGCCAGAAACTATTGATGCCGGGTTATCGGCGTTAAAGGGGTGGGCTTTAGGTTAGTTGTCGGGTGGGGGGTGGATTCAGAGTCTGCGGTCAGATCCTGAGCCCCTCACCCCAGCCCTCTCCCAGAGGGAGAGGGGGCCGATTGGGGGATATTGTAGAATTCCGCCGAACTGAACGTGCTCTGCTGAATCCACAATCGACTCAATGTTTCAGGTCGATGGATGATGCAAGACACCTCGGTCGGCCCCCTCTCCCTCCGGGAGAGGGCTGGGGTGAGGGTCTGCCTTTAGCTTTTCATACCCAACCGCTTGGCCATCCGCCCAAGGTTCGCCCGATCCAGCCCCAATTCCCGCGCCGCACTCGCCCAGTTATCCTGATTCCGCTCCAGCGCCGCACTGATCAAACGCCGCTGATACTGCTCGGTCGCACTGCGCAAATCCCCACTGATCAGCGGCATCTCAGCCACGGCACCGACAACAGCCTCAACTGAGTTATCCACAACCTCACGCGGCAAATCCAGATCCGCCGCGCTCAAACTGAGGATCTTCGGTCGCACCTTGCAATTGCCCAGCGCCTTCAACGCACTGCGCCCAATCAAATGCTCCAGCTCGCGAACGTTCCCCGGCCACGTATAAGCGAGCAGCGCTTCCTGCGCATCGCTGTTCAGACGCAGGCTATTAAGGCCCATGCGCGAACGGTTCTGCTCCAGAAAGAAACCACTGAGCAGCAACACATCACGCCCACGATCACGCAGCGCCGGCACGCGCAGCGGGTAGACGCTGAGGCGATGATAGAAGTCGGCACGATAGCGGCCGCTGCGCACTTCTTCGGCCAGGTCGCGGTTGGTCGCGGCAATCAGGCGCACATCGACTTGATGCTCCTTGTCCGAGCCCAGGCGCTGCAACTGTCCGCTCTGCAAAACCCGCAGCAACTTGGCCTGCACCGTCAACGACAATTCGCCGACTTCATCGAGAAACAGCGTGCCGCCATTGGCCAGTTCGAACTTGCCGCGACGGTCGCTGGTGGCGCCAGTGAAGGCGCCGCGTACGTGGCCGAACAGTTCGCTTTCGACCAGCGTATCCGGCAGCGCGGCGCAGTTGAGGCTGATGATAGGTTTGTCGGCGCGCGGTGAAGCGGCGTGAATGGCCTGGGCGACCAGCTCTTTGCCGACGCCGGTTTCGCCGGTGATCAACACGGTCAGATCGCTGCCGCCGACCAGATTGATCTCTTCCACTAACTTCTTCAGCGCTTTGCTCTGACCGATCATCTCGCGGTTCTGCTGGCCGCTGGCCTGACGATAGACCTCGGCGCGCTGATGTTCATCTTCTGCGCGATTGGCCAGGCGTTGAATGCGTTCGGCGGCGTTGACCGTGGCCGAGGCGAGGCTGGCAAAGGCTTGCAGGGCGTCGAGTTCGATGGGTTCGAAACGCTCTGGATCGAGTGCATCAAGGGTGATCAGGCCCCAGAGCTTTTCTTCGACAAACAAAGGGCAGCCCAGACAGTCGTGAACTTCTAGATGATCATCGAGACCATCGACCAGGCCGTCGTAAGGATCGGGCAAATCACTGTCAGCGGCGAAGCGGGTCGGCCCGGCGCCGGCCAGCAGGATTTCGAAGCGCGGGTGTTCGCTGACTTTGAAGCGCCGGCCCAAAGTGTCGGTACTCAAGCCGTCCACCGCCAGCGGCACCAGCGATTCACCGTCGAGCCGCAACAACGCGGCGGCATCGCAGGGCAACAGCGCGCGCATGGCTTCGAGCAGGCGTCGGTAACGCTCGCCCTCAGGCAGTTCGCGGGAGAGGTCGGAAACCAGAGGCAGCAGGGCGGTGAGCAGGGATTTGGCGGTCATGGTCTTGTAGTCAAAGGGACACGATGTAGTCGAGATGACTATAAGTCTGTTTGAGTCGTTATGACTACTATACTTTCAAGTTATTGATTTATATGGATAAAAAACTTGGCATGAAATCTGATAAGCCTAAGGTAACTTTTCAAGAAAGCTCAGGAGTTGCTCTTATGCTTAGCGTCCAGGATCGTGCCATCGTCAAATCCACCGTGCCTCTGCTGGAGAGCGGCGGTGAAGCGCTGATCACGCACTTCTACCGCATGATGCTCTCTGAATACCCTGAGGTGCGCCCGCTTTTCAACCAAGCGCACCAGGCCAGCGGCGACCAGCCCCGTGCCCTGGCCAACGGTGTATTGATGTACGCCCGCCACATTGATCAACTCGACCAGTTGGGCGATCTGGTAGCGAAAATCATCAACAAGCACGTCGCTCTGCAGATCCTCCCGGAGCACTACCCGATTGTCGGTGCCTGCCTGCTGCGCGCCATTTCCGAAGTGCTCGGCGAAGAGATCGCCACCCCGGAAGTGATGAGCGCTTGGGGGGCGGCCTACGGCCAATTGGCGGACATTCTGATCGGCGCCGAAACCGCGATCTACGACCAGAAAGAACAAGCCGTCGGCGGCTGGCGCGGAGCGCGCGAATTCATCGTCGCGGCCAAGGTCGAGGAGAGCGCGGAAATCATCTCCTTCTACTTTGAACCTGCCGACAAGGGCCCGATTCTGGCAGCCGAACCGGGTCAGTACATCGGCATGAAGCTGATCCTCGATGGCGAAGAAATCCGCCGTAACTACTCGCTGTCGGCGCTGGCCAATAAAGGTCAGTACCGCATCAGCGTCAAGCGTGAACCGGGTGGTCGCGCATCGAACCATTTGCACGATCAACTGCATGTCGGCGCGAGCATTCAGCTATTTCCACCGTCGGGCGAGTTTACTTTGACGGCCAGCGACAAACCGCTGGTGTTGATCAGCGGCGGCGTCGGCATCACCCCGACGCTGGCGATGCTCGAAGCGGCGCTGGAAACCGAGCGCCCGGTGCACTTCATTCATTGCGCGCGCAATGGCAGCGTCCATGCGTTCCGCGATTGGGTCGATGGTCTGGCGGCGCGTCATCCGCAACTCAAGCGTTTCTACTGCTACGCCGAAGACGATGGCGTCAGCCCGGCGGCGGACAAGGTGGGCCTGCTGAGTCTGGAGCAGTTGGGCGAATGGCTGCCGGAGCAGCGTGATGTCGATGCGTATTTCCTTGGCCCGAAAGGGTTCATGGGGGCGATCAAGCGTCATCTGAAAGCCTTGGGTGTGCCGGAGAAGCAGAGTCGTTACGAGTTCTTCGGGCCGGCTTCGGCTCTGGAGTAATCCTTAAGACCGAGTCGCCTTCATCGCGAGCAGGCTCACTCCTACAGGCGCAGTGGCGTACATGAGAATGGTGTACGACACAGATCCCTTGTAGGAGTGAGCCTGCTCGCGATGGCCGTTACACCATTCTGATTCGCAAAATATCCCTACAACTTAATGGTTCCTTAACTGCTTTATCGTTTATTCCCCCGGTGTAGACTTGCGACAACTTTCAGCCGCGAGCCGGTTGAACCATGGACATATAAGGGAAACGCGATGAGCGAGGAAACGATTCGACTGGGACGTGAGCGGCGCTTTCTGGTGCTGCTGGGCATCATCTGCCTGGCACTGATCGGCGGTGCGCTGTACATGCAGATCGTGCTCGGCGAAGCACCATGCCCGCTGTGCATCCTGCAGCGTTATGCATTGCTGCTGATCGCATTGTTCGCCTTTATCGGCGCGGCCATGCGCACCCGCCGCAACATCACCGTGTTCGAAGTCCTGGTAGTGATTTGCGCGATTGCCGGCGCCGCTGTGGCCGGCCATCACGTGTACACCCAGTTCTATCCGGCAGTGAGTTGTGGCATCGATGTGCTGCAGCCAATTGTCGACGACTTGCCGCTGGCGAAGATCTTCCCGCTGGGCTTTCAGGTCGACGGTTTCTGCTCGACACCGTATCCGCCGATTCTCGGTCTGTCGTTGGCGCAATGGGCGCTGCTGGCGTTCGTGCTGGTGGTGATTCTGGTGCCGCTGCTGACCTTGCGTAACCGAAAAGCACTGCGCTGAATCAACTAATCGGCAGTCTGGCCGATACAGAAAACGCCTCGATTTGCGTATCAGCATATCGGGGCGTTTTGCATTTCAGAGTGTTTGTGAAAACACCGTGACGGACGGCAAGTGAGGGTGTGGCAGATGTGCGACATGTTGTCACACGCGCCGTGTCGCAGCGCTCTTCAGTGACACGGAATCGGTCGTTGTTACAAAAAAGGATTGGTCTGTTTCGAGGTTTTTCGGCTTTAGCACGAGAGTGCCAGAGCAGGCAGTTTTAACAAGCGCTGGCATATGGCCAAAAGCCTTGGGTTGTCGGGGCTTGCGCTGTTCGAGGCTTCGGAAAAAGCCCTCAGAGCTGTCTGAACTGAGGCGGGTACACCTACAATTTTTGGTGTTTTTGTTGAGAATCGATTTCGATAACATGCGGAACTTTTGCAAAAATGGCGATGGATTGTTGCTCGAACGGATAAAAATTATTTCGGGATAAGACATGGTGTATAGGGCGCTACCTATCTACAATCGCCCGCACTGAATTCCCGGCACTGTTCAGCCTTTATTAAGGAACGCTTTTTATTAAGGCGCTGCGCAGAAAGTCGGGTGTCGAGTGAGTCGAAAGGCTTCCAAGACACCCAGGTGTCGGTGCCTTCCAACTTTCCGCACCAAATGGAATTGGTCTGTAACAAGGCCTTTGACCACGAATTCGAATAAGAACTGACCGCTGTCCCAGGTTTTGTCGAGCGTCTGACGCGCGACGGGCGGCCCTTATTCAATCCAAAGAAAATGCCAACCCTTGGCAGGGTGAAGTGTTGGCGATCAAAACCCAACTGCATTGCGCAAGCTGCTTTAGAGGTCGTGAGATGAGTAAAAACAGGTACCCCAGATTACTAGGCCTAGTGCCGCTGCTCGGCACGTTGTTGCTGGGAGGCTGCAACATGACCTTGCTCAATCCAACGGGCCAGGTCGGCCTGGAACAGCGCAACCTGATCATCACCGCCACGCTGCTGATGCTGTTGGTTGTTGTGCCGGTTATCGTCATGACCTTCCTGTTCGCCTGGAAGTACCGCGCGTCGAACAAGAACGCCGTCTACACCCCGAAATGGTCGCACTCGACCAAAATCGAAGTGGCAGTCTGGACCATCCCGGTCCTGATCATCATTGCCCTGGGTTACATCACCTACATTTCGACCCACGAACTGGACCCGTATCGTCCGATTCAATCCGACGTCAAGCCTGTGACCATCGAAGTGGTCGCGCTGGACTGGAAGTGGCTGTTCATCTACCCGGAACAAGGCATTGCCACGGTCAACAAGATCGTGTTCCCGGCGCACACGCCAATCAACTTCAAGATCACCTCTGACGCTGTGATGAACTCGTTCTTCATCCCGGGTCTGGGCGGCCAGATCTACGCGATGGCGGGCATGCAGACCAAGCTGCACCTGATCGCTGACCGTAACGCTGAAATGGACGGTATCTCCGCCAACTACAGCGGCGCGGGTTTCACCGGCATGAAGTTCAAAGCTATCTCCACCACTCAGGAAGATTTCGACGCCTGGGTAAGTGAAGTCAAGAAGTCACCTAAACAGCTTGATCAAGCTGAATACGCGGCCCTTGCCAAACCGAGCCAGAACAACCCAGTCGAGCTCTACTCCTCGGTCACGCCGAACCAGTTCCAGATCATCGTCGACAAGTACGAAGGTATGAAGCCGGGCAAGCCGCTGAAGCACGAGAAGAAAGAGAAAGAAGTGGCGGCCACGGAAATTGACTCGAGTTCGCATTCAGCTGCCGGGGCAGAGGAGTAAACGATGTTTGGTAAATTAAGTTGGGAAGCAGTCCCATTCCACGAGCCGATCGTGATGGTGACCATCGCCATGATCGCCCTCGGTGGTCTGGCGCTGTTCGCTGCAATCACCTACTTCAAGAAGTGGACGTACTTGTGGACCGAGTGGTTGACCTCGGTCGACCACAAGAAAATCGGCGTGATGTACATCATCGTTGCCATGGTCATGCTGCTGCGCGGTTTTGCCGACGCCATCATGATGCGTACCCAGTTGGCCATGGCCACCGAGGGTTCGCCTGGCTACCTGCCACCTGAACACTATGACCAGATCTTCACCGCTCACGGTGTGATCATGATCATCTTCATGGCGATGCCATTCTTCACCGGCCTGATGAACCTTGCAGTGCCGCTGCAGATCGGCGCGCGTGACGTTGCGTTCCCGTTCCTGAACTCCCTGAGCTTCTGGCTGCTGGTATCCGGCGTAGTACTGATCAACCTGTCCCTGGGCGTCGGCGAATTCGCCAAGACCGGTTGGGTTGCCTATCCACCATTGTCGGGTCTGCAGTACAGCCCTGGCGTGGGTATGGACTACTACATCTGGGCGCTACAGCTATCCGGGTTAGGTACGACGCTGACGGGGGTTAACTTCCTCGCGACCGTACTGAAAATGCGTACCCCTGGCATGAAATTGATGGACATGCCGATCTTCACCTGGACCTGCACCTGGGCAAACGTTCTGATCGTGGCTTCGTTCCCGATCCTGACCGCTACCCTGGCACTGCTGACCCTTGACCGTTACATGGATTTCCACATTTTCACCAATGAACTTGGTGGCAATCCAATGATGTACGTCAACCTGTTCTGGGCGTGGGGCCACCCTGAGGTTTACATCCTGATCCTGCCGGCATTCGGCATCTTCTCGGAAGTGATCTCGGCCTTCACCGGCAAGAAACTGTTCGGCCACCACTCGATGATCTACGCCTCGGGCGCGATCTCGGTACTGGGCTTCATGGTTTGGCTGCACCACTTCTTCACCATGGGTTCGGGTGCCAGCGTCAACGCCTTCTTCGGTCTGGCGACGATGCTGATTTCCATCCCGACGGGTGTGAAGCTATTCAACTGGCTGTTCACCATCTACCAGGGCCGTCTGCGCTTCACCAGCCAGGTTCTGTGGACTCTGGGCTTCATGGTGACCTTCGCCATCGGCGGCATGACCGGCGTACTGCTGGCCATTCCGGGTGCTGACTTCGTTCTGCACAACAGCCTGTTCGTGATCGCGCACTTCCACAACGTGATCATCGGCGGTGCGGTATTCGGTTACATCGCTGGTTTCGCGTTCTACTTCCCGAAAGCGTTCGGCTTCAAGCTGCACGAAGGCTGGGGTAAAGCAGCGTTCTGGTTCTGGATCTCGGGCTTCTTCGTCGCGTTCATGCCGCTCTATGCACTGGGCTTCATGGGCATGACCCGTCGTCTGAACGCCACCACCAACCCTGAGTGGGTACCGTACCTGTACGTTGCCATGTTCGGTGCGGTGATGATCGCTGTGGGTATCGCCTGCCAGCTGATCCAGCTCTATGTGAGCGTGCGTGACCGTAACAAGCCAGAGAACGTTTGCGATCACGGTGACCCGTGGAATGCACACACCCTGGAATGGTCGACCTCGTCGCCACCGCCGTTCTACAACTTTGCCGTGCTGCCTAAGGCTGACTGCATCGACCCGTTCACTGAAGCCAAGGAAAACGGTACTGCGTACCAGCAACCGGCCAAGTACGAGCCGATCCACATGCCGAACAACACCGCCACTGGCGTGGTGATGGGCGCACTGTTGACCGTCTTCGGTTTCGCGATGATCTGGCACATCTGGTGGTTGGCGATCGCCAGCCTGGCCGGCACCATCATCTACTTCGTGATCCACGCTGCACGTGACGACCAGGGCTATATGGTTCCGGTTGAAACGATCGAGCGTATCGAAGCCGAGCAGCACAAGCGTCTGGTTGCGGCAGGGAAAATCCCGGCCGGTGCCACCCGTGTTGAAACCTCGTTGGAACAGGCTTAAACCATGTCGAACTTAGTGACCAATGTTGGACACGCCCATGGTGACCATGGGCACGATGACCATCACCACGACTCGGGCGAGATGACCGTATACGGTTTCTGGCTCTACCTGATGACCGACTGCATTCTGTTTGCGTCGATCTTCGCGGTGTACGCAGTACTGGTAAACAACGTAGCCGGTGGCCCAGCGGGCCACGACATCTTCGAACTGCCATACGTGCTGGGCGAAACCGCTCTGCTGTTGTTCAGTTCGATCACCTACGGCTTCGCCATGCTGGCGTTGTTCAAAGGCAAGAAGCAGCAGGTTCTGGGCTGGTTGTTCATGACCTTCCTGCTGGGCGCAGGCTTTATCGCCATGGAGATCAACGAGTTCCACCTGCTGATCTCCGAGGGCTTCGGTCCTAGCCGTTCGGGCTTCCTGTCCGCGTTCTTCACCCTGGTCGGTACCCACGGTCTGCACGTATCTGCGGGTCTGATCTGGATGGGCATCATGATGTACCAGGTCAACAAGCACGGCCTGACGGCGACCAACAAGACCCGTCTGAGCTGCCTGAGCCTGTTCTGGCACTTCCTGGACGTGGTGTGGATCTGCGTATTCACCGTTGTTTACCTGATGGGGACTCTGTAATGGCTAATGCACACTCCCATGACAGCCATGATGCTGGCCACGGCAGCGTAAAGTCGTACGCCATTGGCTTCATCCTGTCGGTGATCCTGACCGTGATTCCTTTCGGTCTGGTGATGTACCCGAGCCTGCCGAAAGCCACCACGCTGGCAATCGTTCTGCTGTTCGCAGTGATTCAGGTGATCGTTCACCTGTATTACTTCCTGCACCTGGACCGTTCCATTGCTCAGCGTAACAACGTGATCGCATTCGTCTTCACGGCGATCGTGATCGTGCTGCTGGTTGGCCTGTCGCTGTGGATCATGTTCAGCATCCACACGTACATGATGGCGAAGTGAGGTAGACCCGATGTCGCTCAAGCACTTTATCCAAATCACCAAACCGGGGATCATTTTCGGTAACGTGCTTTCTGTGGCAGGCGGGTTCTTCCTGGCCTCGAAAGGGCATGTCGATCTGGCGGTGTTTCTGGCTGCCATGATCGGTACATCCCTGGTTGTCGCCTCCGGTTGCGTGTTCAACAACTGCATCGACCGCGACATCGACCTGAAGATGGAACGCACCAAGAACCGGGTGCTGGTGCAGGGCTTGATCTCCCTGAAACTGGCCCTGGTCTACGCGACCATCCTTGGTGTTCTCGGCGTTGCTTTGTTGTACAAGGTGGCCAACCCGTTGGCCGCTTTGTTCGCGGTGATCGGCTTCGTTATCTACGTCGGCTTCTACAGCCTGTACCTCAAGCGCAAGTCGGTTCACGGCACGCTGGTGGGCAGTCTGTCGGGCGCCATGCCGCCAGTGATCGGTTACGTTGCCGTCACCAACAGCTTCGACATGGCCGCGCTGACGTTGCTGGTGATGTTCAGTCTGTGGCAGATGCCGCATTCCTACGCCATCGCGATCTTCCGCTTCAATGATTACCTGGCCGCATCGATTCCGGTGTTGCCAGTGAAGCGCGGGATTCAAGTGGCGAAGAAGCACATCCTGCTCTACATCCTGGCGTTCCTCGTGGCGACCTTGATGCTGACCTTCAGCGGTTACGCCGGCATGAGCTACCTCGCCGTCGCCGCGGCCATGGGCATGTACTGGTTGTACATGGCCTGGACCGGCTACAAAGCGGTGGATGACACGGTCTGGGCACGCAAGCTGTTCGTGTTCTCGATCTTCACCATCACTGCGTTGAGCGTCATGATGTCCCTGGACTTCAAGGTGCCCGCAGAGCTGCTGCTGACGTACGCGCCGTAAGGTTTAAAGGCTGGACGAAAAACCCCGCACATTGAGAGATGTGCGGGGTTTTTTGTTGGGTGCTATTTAAGGTTGAGCGTGTCTTTGGGAAACGACTGTCTGCTTATAGAGAGATCTCCTACCTTCAGAAAACTTTTCATTAGTTAGGATCCCAGAGGCTATTTTCTAATGGGACAGGTTTGGATGAAAAAGCGCGATCTGTTTGCTGAGTTAATGCAGGGCGTCGCAGAGATGGCGGCTCACCGTGAAAATGTGGCGAAGGATGCCTTAGCGGCCGGTTGCTATCACTTCGTGAAACACCTAGATTTGGATCCAACTATGCCGATGACCTGCCACAAATCGAATCTCCGGCAATCATCGGTCTTAACCTGCGGTTCTTCATGCACTGATCATAAGGCTGGGCGAAATGACTGAGAGGATGACCTGCGACGAGCGTTTTATTGCCCTGGCCCAAGAGCTGAACTACGACATCTATGGTGAGAACACCGCCGGCGGCAATTACGCGCCGCTGATCCGTCATCATGATGAGCTGTACATCAGCGGTATGGTGCCGCGCACTAATGGCAAGATTCAGTACCCGGGTCGCGTCGGACTGGAGCTGACCCTCAAGGATGCGCAAGCCGCCGCGAGCATCAGTGCAATGCGTTGCCTGGCGCTGATCGTCGATGCGGTGGGTTCACTGGACAAGATCAAGGCGTTGTTGCGGGTGACGGTGTATGTGAAGTCGACGCCGGACTTCGTTGACCTGAGTGAAGTGGCCAACGGTGCCTCGGACGTGTTCAGTCATGTGCTCGGCGATGCCGGCCGGCACACGCGCACCACAGTCGGTGTTTATCAGTTGCCGAAGAATGCGGCGATTGAGGTGGACATGATTGTAGCGTTGCATCCTTCGGCTTGAGGGTGACTTCACGGCTTGCCCTCACCCTAACCCTCTCCCGGAGGGAGAGGGGACTGACCGAGGTTTCTTGCGCTATACATCGACCTGAGAGGCCGAGGCGATTGTGGATTCGGCACCGCACTTTCATTTCGGTGCATCTCTTGAATATCTCACGATCGGCTCCCTCTCCCTCGGGAGAGGGCAGGGGTGAGGGGCGAGGATTTTCGCCTCCTCACGAATCCCCAGCCGAAAACCAAAAAGCCCCGCACTGAATCCCAGCGCGGGGCTTTTTCGTACAGCGGCTGCGCTATTACTGCGCGGCGATGCTATAGCCATCGAACGCAGTCTGCTGTTGCAGCGCGGTGATGATGTTCTTGCGGTTTACCGCCTGCTCGGTGCCAGCGTTGTCGACGAAGACTTCGCTTTCCAGTTCCGCTTCTTCGCCTTCACCGACGAAGGTGAAACCGAGGAACTCCAGCGCTGCACGGTCAACGTTCAGGCGCGAGCGTGGCGTGCGCAGTGGCAGGGTCACACTGATGCCGTCCTTGCTGATGGTGAAGATTTCGACTTCTTTCTTCTTCGCAGCCTTGCTCTTGCCGCCGCTCGGGTTGCTGATCGCCTGATGGGTCTGGTTCAGCACTTTCAGCGCGAGGCCGTAAACGATTTCCTGGAACGCCGGATCGTCCTTGAAGCTGGACAGGATGCGGCCGATCGAGAACTTGCTGCTGAGGTCTTCAAGGGCGGCGAGGTCGGCGGCTTCGGCGTCTTTCAGCGCCTTGAGTTCGCCCATCAGTTCGTAGGCCTTGTCATCATCGAAGCTGTCGTGAGCCTGACGGATCGCCGCGCGCAACTCGCGGATCTGGTCGCTTTCGCGGGTCGACTGGAACGCGTCCAGGACCATCTCGCTGATGATTTTGGCTTGTGGCAGGTGTTGTGAAAGATTGATGGAGTTTTCGTATTCCGCTTTGGACGATTCGGTGACTACGGATTCAGCGGTGTTGAAATCGGACATTGAAATTTCACTACTTTTTAACTTGAGTGGAGATGAGAAAACCCAAGGGCTTTTTCAGGCCGACTAATTTAGGGGAGCGCGGCGGCGTTGTCACGGAGCAACGGTCTGCCGGTCGAGTTTTTTCCCGCAGAGGGTTATTTCCGGCGCGGCCGTTCCATGGCAATCACCGAGGTCTCAAAACCCAGGCTGGCGAAAAAAGCCTCTGCGCCTTCGCGCCCGGCACGCAGCACCCACGTGATATCCGGGTTGTCGCCCATGATGTGCTCGACCAGTGCGCGGCCAATCCCCTCTCGCCGATGCTGGTCATCGACCACCACCATCGACAGGTAACCGTTGGACAAACCATCGCTGATTCCGCGGGCGAATCCGATGATCTGCTCACCCTCGACGGCGACGGCGGTGCGCTGAGAGTTCTTGATCAGCAGGGCGAAGTGTTCAGCTGAGCCGGTGCGATGGCCCCAGCCATGCTCCCCGAGAAACTGCCGCACCGATTGCGTTTCGGCGGGCAGCAAATCACGTACGTTGAGAGTGTTGTTCATCTGCTGTTCGGGTCCTTGTCAGCGATTTTTCATGGAAGGGTGGAGCCGCGCAGCCTCAGGATTTCCCCCACGTCTGCATCGCAAACTCCACGAACCGGCGCAATTTTGGCAAGCGATAGCGATCTGGCGCGTAGAGCAGATGCATCGGTCGGCTGGGTGGCTGGAAGTCGGCGATCACCTTCACCAGTCGGCCTTCACGCAGGTCTTGTTCCACCAGCGCATCCGGCAGCATCACGATGCCCATGCCGGTGCGTGCCGCCTGATGCAGCCCGGCGGAGCTGTTGATCAGCATAGGCCCGCTGACGTCGACCATGATTTCCCCGTCGGGGCCGCCGAGGCGCCAGCGTTTTTCCACCGATTGCCAGTCGTCGCCGGCGGGATAGGCGAACGACAGGCAGTCGTGTTGTTGCAAGTCTTCCGGGGTTTTCGGCATGCCGCGCCGGGCGACGTATTGCGGCGAGGCGCACACGGTCAGGGTGTAGTCGATCAAGGGCCGGGCGATCAGGTTGGACTGGTCGAAATTGCCCAGCCGAAACGCCACATCGAGGCCGCTTTCCAGTAGATCGGGACGGCTGTTGGTCAGGATCACATCGAGTTTGACCTGGGGGTACAACAGGGAAAACTCACTGAGCGCCGGCGCCAGCCGTTCGACGCCGAACGTCAGCGGCGCGGTGAGGCGCAGCATGCCCCGCGGTTGATCGAGGGTCTGCTCGGCGAGACGTTCGGAATCGGCGACCAACCCCAACACTTCCAGACAGCGCTGGTAGTAAACGCTGCCGAATTCAGTGAGGCGTTGACGTCGAGTGGTGCGCTGCAGCAGTTGCACACCGAGCCGTTGTTCCAGCGCGCGCAGATGATTGCCAACCATGGTCGTCGACATGTCGCACTGCAACGCGGCCGCCGTCATGCTCCCGGCTTCGACGACTTTGACGTACACGCTCATCGACTGGAACAGGTCCATTATCAAGCTCAGCTTTTAAATGAATGAAGTTTTGCCGAGTTTATCCAGTTTCGCTGGCTAACCATACTGCCAGCACACCGACCTGCTGGAGTTTCAAGTCATGACCGCCGCCTTGATGAACACCTACCAACCACTGGCCTTGAGCTTCACCAAAGGCCTGGGCACTCGCCTGTGGGATCAGGCCGGCCGCGAGTATCTGGATGCGGTGGCCGGTGTCGCGGTGACCAATGTCGGCCACTCGCATCCGCGGATCGTTTCGGCGATCAGCGAGCAGGCCGGGTTGCTGCTGCACACATCGAATCTGTACAGCATCGACTGGCAGCAACAATTGGCCAAACGGCTGACCGAGCTGTCGGGCATGGAGCGGGCGTTCTTCAATAACTCCGGTGCTGAGGCCAATGAAACGGCATTGAAACTGGCGCGTTTGTACGGTTGGCGCAAGGGCATCGAACAGCCGCTGGTGGTGGTCATGGCCAACGCGTTCCACGGCCGCACACTCGGCACCTTGTCGGCCAGTGATGGTCCGGCGGTGCGCCTGGGTTTCAACGAATTGCCGGGGGATTTCCTCAAAGTGCCGTTCGGTGATCTCGCTGCGCTGGAACAGGTGCAGCAAAAGCACGGCGAGCGCATCGTCGCGATTCTGGTCGAGCCAATCCAGGGCGAAAGCGGTGTGCAGCTCGCGCCGCCCGGTTACCTGAAAGCGCTACGCGAACTGTGCAATCGCCATGCGTGGTTATTGATGCTTGATGAAATCCAGACCGGCATCGGCCGCACCGGGCGCTGGTTCGCGTTTCAACATGAAGGCATTGTCCCGGACGTCATGACCCTGGCAAAAGGATTGGGCAACGGCGTGCCGATCGGCGCGTGCCTCGCCCGGGGCAGAGCGGCAGATCTGTTTACGCCCGGGAGCCATGGCAGCACCTTCGGCGGCAATCCGCTGGCGTGTCGGGTCGCTTGCACGGTGCTGGACATCATCGAAGAACAGGGCCTGCTGGAAAACGCCCGGATTCAGGGGCAACGGCTGTTGACTCGTCTGCGTGCAGAGCTGGCGAACAATCCCAATGTGCTGGCGATTCGCGGGCAGGGCTTGATGATCGGTATCGAGCTGAAACAACCGGTGCGTGATCTGACCCTGATCGCCGCGCGGGATCATGGACTGTTGATCAACGTCACGCGTGGCAAGACGATACGGCTGCTGCCACCGCTGACGATTGATGAGCGGGAGGTGGAGATGATTGTCAGAGGAATTGGACGGATTGTTTCCGCGAGTTAATGGATATCCGATAACCCTGTGGGAGCGAGCTTGCTCGCGAAGGCGTCGTCACAGTCGACATTAATGTTGAATGCTCGACCGCATTCGCGAGCAAGCTCGCTCCCACACGGGAAGCCTCTAGTCCGGATAATCCGCCAGATCCGGCGCCAGCATCCGTGTCTTCGCCTTGCCATTCGAATTGTGCTGAATAATCTCCCGCGGCTGCCCCTGTTCATTGAAAAACACCTGACCGATCCCCGCCGAATTCCATAAGCGTTCACCTGCCTCAGCATGTTCCGGCGTGTACGGCACGATGCGCATGCGTCGGCGTTTGGTGAACCAGTTCAGCGGGGAGCGTGGCGAGTAGAGCCAGCGGTTGAGGCGGTCGAACCATTCCAGCAGGCTTTTCGGAAACTCGTTCTTGATGCCGCTGCTGGTGATCTGCCAGATTCGCGGACCGGCCTTACGGTGGCGGATAAGCACTTCGTAGACGAAGGAATAATGCACATCGCCGGACAGCACCACGTAGTTACCCGGTGTGCGCGAGTGGCGGAAAATGTTCAGGATCACCTGCGCCGCACCGCGATGGGCCATCCAGTTTTCCGCGTCGACCAGCAGCGGGTAACCGCACCAACTGAAGACCTTTTGCACCGTTTCGATCAGCTTCACGCCGAAGATCGGTGCCGGGGAAACGATGATCGCTGACGGGTGATCGAGCAGTTCCTGTTGCAGCTCGCTCAACGCCTCCCAATCGAGCAGGCCCGAGGGTTGCTTGAGCGCCATCTCACTGCGCCAGCGCCGGGTGCGCGTGTCGATGACCACGAGCGCCGGGCTGCTCGGCAGGACGAAATGCCATTGTTGAAAGCGCAGCAAATCATCGATCAGAGCATCCTGCACCGGGCTGTCGAGATATTGGTCATCACCGCTGGCGCTTAGCCCCTGGGTTTTCTCCAAGACATCCTTGAAGGCATCGGGATTATTGCCCCAGCCCTGACACAACATATACGCGATCAACGCATTACCGATGATGCGCTTGGAGAACGGATGACCGTAGGCCGTTTCCTCCCATTGCGCAGACAGGTTCCAGTCATCGGTGATGTCGTGATCGTCGAAAATCATCAGGCTCGGCAGATGCGCCAGCGCGCGGGCGACCTTGTCCAATCCAGTCTTGAAGGCATCAATGCGAGTCTGTTCGAGGGTGTAACGCTTGAAGCGTTCGGGCGTCAGTTCAGGAGCTTGCGGATTGATCAGCGACCAAGCCGTCGGCGACCACACCAACAAGTACATTGCCATGACTTCGGCGAAGGTCACCAAGTGATTGTCAGCGCTGCTGCTGGTGAAAATCGGCTTACGCGCACCACCGAAAAATCGCTCGCGCAATGTCTCGTTGCTTTCCAGCGCCGGTAACAAATCCGCACGGTGGTAGTAACTGGCCGGGTGTTTGTAGAGCTTGGCGCTATCGCTGACCACGGCGCCTTCGAGGTGTTCATCGAACAGGCCGAGTCGTTCGATCAAGGCATGAATTGCGCGCAACATCGGACCGGCAACATCGTCGGCGTAGACCTGATCACCGCTCATCATGAGCAGGGCGGGGCGTTGTTGCGGGTCGGTTTCCGTCGCTAACAGTTGATCGACGCAGAGCAGACCGTCCACCGCCGGGTGATGGGGTTTGCGGCAGGAGCCATGTAGCAATTGGTCGATTCGCGAACGTATGACGAAGTTCGGGCAGCGGGCATCGCCGTAAAGTAAGTGCGGCGCCCAATCGGCAATTCCGCTTGCCGTCTCATCAATCAGCAAGTCGTAATCGACCCGCGTGTCGCAGGGTAGCGGGGTAGTTAATGCAACATCGATCAAATGCACGAAAGCATGCTGGCCCACCGCGATGGTCGTACAGTTGCCATCGTCCAGCGGTATATCGGCGACATCTTGCAGACGCAGCGTCAGCGAAAGCTTGCGGCTTGCGACCAGCCACATCACCAGGCGTGCCGGTTCCAGTCGCCGCAGCAAAGGGCCCGCCAGTATTGCAGGCAGTGAGGCGGGGGAATCAGGCGATAGCGCGGAAGCAGGCATCCGGTGTCAGGACTCTAAGTGCAGGTCGGCGATCATAGCGCAGGCAGCAAACGGCGTTCAGCGAGATGTTTGCGTGAGGCTCAAATCCACCAGGTTCCACTGGGTATCGCCATCTGCGCCCGCGACTGCTTGCATGGAGCAGCTGTAGTTGTAGACGACCGTCGCGGCCAACATGTTGTCTGCCGAGATAACCGCGGTGACTTTATAAATCTGGTCGTTCTGGCGGCTAGCTTTGAAGGCCGGGCCAATCACACGCTCTGTGGAGGGGAAACGCAGAGCGTGCTGTAACGCCGGAATGCACATGACAACGGCCATGTAGGATCGGTCAGCGTCTGCTCCATCACCAGCAGCCTGGCGTTTGGCATTGATGACGGCGCGATCGGTCTCGTTGAAATCGTTGACGATAAGGTTTTCGGATAAGGTTTTTCGTGACCGGCCACGGTAATCAGGAAGCAATGCAGATTCCGGCGGTTCAGACTTTTGTGTCGTGGCATTCGGCGCGGCAGAAGCGGCTGTGGCGACCGCTGCTTGCGCAGGTGCCGGCGGCGACACCGCTTCGGCCACTGCAACGGCCGGCTCTGCCGGCGCGATGACCTGTGTTTCAGCGGAGGGCATGAGTTGTTGGGATGTCTGCGCTGTTGTCTCGACGGTTTCGGCAGATTTCTTGTCGGGAAACAACGACAGCGAAATGGAAAGCACCACCATGGCCACAATCACACCGCCCGCCACGCCGACAATGTTGCCGAAGAACAGATTCCAGTTGCCGCGGTTCTTCACCACCCAGCGCCACATGAAACCCCAGGTAGCGACAAAAACCACTAAATGCAGAAAATCCATTCGATCCTTTCCTTAAACCTTCTAAACCTGAAACCAACGCATGTTCGAGGTGAACGCTGATGATGGGCAGCACGATAGCAAAACAGATGCACCGTCCGATCAAGTGTTGGGGAAATAATTCACCGCCAGAAACATCAAGGTGATCATGCCGGCAGTGAAGCCACACACCGCGCCCAGCAACTGACGTGCAATCGGATGTTCGGGTTGGCGGCGATTGGCGACCCACATCCACACGCCCGCGAGGACACCGGCGCTGGCCATGAAAACCACCAGGCTGCGATCCAGGTTGGTCGTCGCCATCGAGGTGCCAATGAGCCCGCCGTAAATCAGTGTGAAGACAATGCCAGTCACCACGCTACTGCCGGCGCCGGCAAGGTTGGCGAGTAACAGATTCCACTCGCCGCGTTGCTTCACCACCCACAACCAGGTTCCGCCCATTACCAGCAAGCACAACAAAGCATCCATTGATTTATTCCCGAGCGCCCGTTAACAGAAGCGCTTGATACGCCTCCATCGAAAGTGGACGGCAAGATAGCAAAATAGTAGCTTCGCGCCACCTTCTTCCACTGCGTAACGGACTACACATGCCTACCGTTTCTTCTGTCTCGCGCCTGCTCAGCGCTTTCCTCCTCGCCACCGTTATGACCCCGGCGCTTGCCGGCTGGGATGAAACCCCGGAGGTCGCCTGGAAAGGATACCTCGCCGATTGTCAGAGTTTTCAGGACGTAGTGAACAGAGTCCAAAGCGGGGCCATGACGAGCAGGCAAGCGATGAACCGCGTCGACAGCTTGAATCACACTCTTTACGTCCATCGCGATCACCTTGCCCCGGCAAGCCTTGCCTCTCCCGAATATGCCCGTTGCGAAACCGTCATTGCCCAAGCGTTCGAGATCCGCAACAAGGAGGAGCCGGTCCTGGTCGCCGAGCTTCAAGAGCAATACTACAAGGATCAGGCCGAGCACCAGAAATCCCCGGAATACAAGCGCGCCCGTGCTCTGGGCTTTAGCGACGTCGGCGGAATCGGCAAGCTCAAAGAACTCGCCGAGGAATCGGAAACGGATGGCGAAGCGTATCTGAAGACGTTGATGATTAAGGTCGACTGGAAATGCGGCCGGCATTTCCGCGCGGTGCAATACGTCAAACCCTATGTGGTCTACTTCGTCGGCCCCAATGCGGGCAGCTGCGCCGTCTACAGGGAAGTCGCGGTGCTGGGTGGACCAATGGTAGAGCGGGGCGACCCCATCGACGAGAACTTGATATTCCAGTACGTAGGATGGAAGACGCTGAAGGGAGCGGGTGGGTTTCCGATCAAGATTCGAGTGGTGAAAGTGCGCAAGTGATTTGCCGGGTTTTTTATTCAACCAGAGGATGGACAGATGATCGACTTCAACAACAAAGGCTTCTTCAAACTCAAGCAAAACAATGAATACGCCGAGCGCGTTACCTCCCTCTTGCTGGAAGGTGAAGAAGTGATCGACGCCTACAAGGCCATGCGCGATGGCGTGGTGTTTACCAACAAACGCATCATCGCAGTCAACGTTCAGGGCATTACCGGCAGCAAGAAGGATTTCACGTCCTTGCCATACAAAAACATCGTCGCGTACTCCGTGGAAACCTCGGGAACGTTCGATCTGGACTCAGAGCTGGAGATCTACTTTTCGTCGCTGGGGAAAGTGAAATTCGAATTCTCCGGGAAGACATCGATGGTGGAGATTTCCAAGTACATCTCCAAGCATCTGCTGTAACGGCTCAGCTCATCACAGGATGTCTTTCAAATAACCCTTGAGCGCGAGGAGCGGCTGATCCAGCTGCTCCAGCGAACGCGCTTCGCTGAACTCGGCGGATAATTTGTGCAGCTCGCGTCCGAGCGGTTTCTCGATACCGCCCAAGGCGTCCATCGCTAGGCCAAGGCATTCGTTCATCTTGAACTGAATAGTCTCGACATCCCCACGCCGCACCAATAGTTCGAAAATGTCTTTCTGGTAATCACCCATGACCATGTCGTCCCGCAAAATCGGGCTCAGGCCTTCTTCCTCGTAAGCGAGTTTGAGGGAGAAAAGGGCGACTGTTTCCAGTGACGTTTCCATGGGGGGATCCTTGGGATTTCGGTTGACCAAGAAGCGGTGAATCAAAAGATCGCAGCCTTCGGCAGCTCCTACAACAGCAGGCACTTTCCGGCAGACGAAAAAAAAGGCCTTGCTAAGCAAGACCTTTCTTAATTTTGGTGCCCCGAGGGAGACTCGAACTCCCACTCCTTTCGAAAACGGATTTTGAATCCGCCGCGTCTACCAATTCCGCCATCAGGGCTCAATGGCGGCGAAGTATAGAGATGAGATTACCGTCGGTCAATCAGGTACATAGAGAATTTTCAATATTTCCGCTAGACTTTCCGGCCCTGCTAGACGAACCCCATCATGCGCGTTGCTGACTTTACTTTCGAGCTCCCTGATTCGCTGATCGCCCGCCACCCTTTGGCCGAGCGTCGCGGTAGTCGCCTGCTGACCCTTGACGGGCCGAGCGGCGCCCTTGCACACCGTCAATTCACTGATTTGCTCGAGCATTTGCGCCCGGGCGATTTGATGGTGTTCAACAATACCCGGGTGATTCCGGCGCGGCTGTTCGGGCAGAAAGCGTCCGGCGGCAAGCTGGAAATCCTCGTTGAGAGGGTGCTCGATACGCACCGCGTGCTGGCCCATGTGCGTTCCAGCAAGTCGCCGAAGCCGGGTTCGAAGATCCTTATCGACGGCGGTGGCGAGGCAGAAATGCTCGCGCGTCATGATGCGTTGTTCGAGTTGGGCTTCGCTGAAGAAGTGCTGCCGCTGCTCGACCGCGTCGGGCACATGCCGTTGCCTCCTTATATAGACCGCCCGGACGAAGGCTCGGATCGCGAGCGTTATCAGACCGTGTACGCGGAGAAACTCGGTGCGGTGGCGGCGCCGACGGCGGGGCTGCATTTCGATCAGTCGCTGATGGAAGCGATTGCTGCGAAGGGCGTCGAGACGGCGTTCGTCACGCTGCACGTGGGCGCGGGGACGTTCCAGCCGGTGCGCGTCGAGAAGCTTGAAGATCACCACATGCACACCGAGTGGCTGGAAGTCGGCCAGGATGTAGTCGATGCGGTCGCGGCATGCCGAGCGCGCGGCGGTCGGGTAATTGCTGTCGGCACCACCAGCGTGCGTTCGCTGGAAAGTGCGGCGCGCGATGGCGTGCTCAAGCCGTTCAGTGGCGACACCGATATCTTTATTTTCCCGGGCCGGCCGTTCCATGTGGTCGATGCCCTGGTGACCAATTTCCATTTGCCGGAATCCACGCTGTTGATGCTGGTTTCCGCATTTGCCGGTTATCCGGAAACCATGGCCGCCTACAAGGCTGCCGTGGACAACGGTTACCGCTTTTTCAGCTACGGTGATGCGATGTTCATCACCCGCAATCCCGCACCGACTGCCCCTGAACAATCAGGCCCAGAGGAAACAGAATGAGTCGCGAATGTCGCATGTCCTTTGAGCTCCTTGCCACCGATGGCAAGGCCCGTCGTGGTCGTCTGACCTTCCCGCGTGGCACCGTCGAGACCCCGGCGTTCATGCCGGTGGGCACTTACGGCACGGTCAAGGGCATGTTGCCGCGTGACATCGTCGCCACTGGCGCAGAAATCATTCTGGGCAACACCTTCCACCTGTGGCTGCGTCCTGGCACCCAAGTGATCAAGGAACACGGCGACCTGCACGATTTCATGCAGTGGAAAGGCCCGATCCTGACTGACTCCGGTGGTTTCCAGGTGTTCAGCCTGGGCGCGATGCGCAAGATCAAGGAGGAGGGCGTGACCTTCGCTTCCCCGGTCGACGGCGCCAAAGTGTTCATGGGTCCGGAAGAATCGATGCAGGTGCAGCGCGATCTCGGCTCCGACATCGTGATGATTTTCGACGAATGCACGCCGTACCCGGCTGACGAAGATGTCGCGCGCGTTTCGATGGAATTGTCGCTGCGCTGGGCTCAGCGTTCGAAAAATGCTCACGGTGAAAACTCTGCGGCACTGTTCGGTATCGTGCAGGGTGGCATGCACCAGGATCTGCGCATGCGCTCGCTGGAAGGCCTCGACAAGATCGGCTTCGATGGCCTGGCCATTGGCGGTCTGTCGGTGGGCGAGCCGAAGCACGAGATGATCAAAGTATTGGATTATCTGCCGGGCATGATGCCGGCTGACAAACCTCGTTACCTTATGGGCGTTGGCAAACCGGAAGATCTGGTTGAGGGTGTGCGCCGCGGTGTGGACATGTTCGATTGCGTGATGCCAACCCGTAATGCCCGCAATGGGCATCTGTTCATTGATACAGGCGTGCTGAAGATCCGTAACGCGTTCCATCGCCATGATGAATCGCCGCTGGATCCGACCTGCGATTGCTATACCTGCCAGAACTTCTCGCGCGCTTATCTGCATCATCTGGACAAGTGCGGCGAAATGCTGGGAAGCATGCTCAATACCATCCACAACTTGCGCCATTATCAGGTGCTGATGGCTGGTTTGCGCGAGGCTATTCAACAGGGTACATTGGCCGCCTTTGTCGATGCCTTCTACGCCAAACGCGGACTTCCCGTTCCGCCTTTGGACTGAGTTTTCTGACCCCAAGATTCAACATTTGCAACTGGAGTGCTAAATGAGCTTTTTTATCTCTAACGCCATGGCTGACGCGGCTGCACCGGCTGCTGCCGGCCCTATGGGCGGTGGTTTCGAGTGGATTTTCCTGGTCGGCTTCCTGGTCATTTTCTACCTGATGATCTGGCGTCCACAGGCCAAGCGCGCCAAAGAGCAGAAGAACCTGCTGAGCAGCCTGCAGAAAGGCGACGAAGTTGTGACCACTGGCGGCATCGCCGGCAAGATCACCAAAGTAGCCGATGACTTCGTGGTTCTGGAAGTTTCCGACACCGTCGAAATGAAATTCCAGAAAGGCGCCATCGCCGCCACGCTGCCAAAAGGCACGCTGAAAGCGATCTAAGAGCAACAACTTCTACTCAATCGACGGGGCGCGCAAGGCGCCCCGCGTCATAACGGGCGGCGTGATGCTGAACAAATATCCTCTGTGGAAATACATTCTGATCCTGGCGGTGCTGGCGGTCGGTCTGATTTATTCCGCTCCGAATCTATACCCCGATGACCCGGCCATTCAGATCAGCGGCGCCAGCACGGCTCTGCAGGTCAATCAGGCCGATCTGGATCGCGTAAGCACCGCGCTCAAAGAGTCCGGCATCAACGTCAAGGCAGCCACACTGGCGGCAAATGGCAAGGGCGGTCTGATCCGTCTGAGCAAGGCTGAAGATCAGCTGCCGGCCAAAGACGTAGTGCGCAAGGCGTTGGGTGATGACTACGTCGTCGCGCTGAACCTGGCACAGACCACCCCGCAATGGCTGCGCAATCTGGGCGCGCACCCGATGAAGCTGGGTCTGGACTTGTCCGGTGGTGTGCACTTCCTGCTGGAAGTGGACATGGACAAAGCCCTCGATGCACGCCTGAAAGTCTACGAAGGCGACGTCAAGAGCCTGCTGCGCAAAGAGAAACTGCGTTATCGCAGCCTGCCGCAGCTCAATGGTGCCATCCAGTTGGGCTTCAGCGATGAAGACTCCCGTGAACAGGCCCGTGCGCTGGTCCGCAAGAACTTCAACGATTTCGACATTGTTCCGGCCGACCTCAACGGTCAACCGGTACTGCGTCTGGCGATGACCCCGGCCAAGCTGGCGGAAATCCGTGAATACTCCATCAAGCAGAACTTGACCACGGTACGTAACCGCGTCAACGAGCTGGGTGTTGCCGAACCGATCGTCCAGCGTCAGGGCGCCAACCGCATCGTGGTTGAGCTGCCGGGCGTGCAGGACACTGCCGAAGCCAAGCGTATTCTCGGCAAGACGGCCAACCTTGAGTTCCGTCTGGCTGCAGAGCCGGGTGCTTCGAAAGCCACTTCCGAGACTTTCGAGTTCCGTGAAGGCAATCGTCCTCCTGCGCAGATCGAACGTGGTCTGATCATCACCGGTGACCAGGTGACTGACGCCAAGGCCGGTTTCGGCGAGCACGGCACGCCTGAAGTGAACATCCGTCTGGATGGTCACGGTGGTGAACTGATGAGCCGCGCAACCCGTTCGAACGTTGGTCGCAGCATGGCGGTGATCTTCATCGAACAACGCCCGATCACCACTTACACCAAGCAAGTGGTCGATGGCGTCGAGAAAGACGTGGCGGTGCAAACGTTCAAAGAAGAGAAGAAGATCATCAGCCTGGCGACCATTCAGTCGCCGCTGGGTGCTCAGTTCCGTATCACTGGCCTGAACGGTCAGGGCGAATCGTCCGAACTGGCGCTGCTGCTGCGTGCCGGTGGTCTGGCTGCACCGATGTACTTCGCTGAAGAGCGCACCATCGGCCCGAGCCTGGGTGCTGACAACATCACCAAAGGTATCGATGCGTCGCTGTGGGGCATGCTGTTCGTGTCGCTGTTCATCATCGCCATCTACCGTTTCTTCGGCATCATTGCCACCGTCGCACTGGCGGTGAACATGGTCTTGCTGCTGGCGCTGATGTCGCTGCTGGGTGCCACACTGACCCTGCCGGGTATCGCCGGTATCGTGTTGACCATGGGTATGGCGGTCGACGCCAACGTGCTGATCTTCTCGCGGATCCGTGAAGAGATCGCCGCCGGCATGACCGTGCAGCGTGCAATCAACGAAGGCTTCGGCCGGGCATTCACCGCGATTCTCGACGCCAACCTGACTACCTTGCTGGTCGGCGGGATTCTCTTTGCCATGGGCACCGGCCCGGTCAAAGGTTTCGCGGTGACCATGTCCCTCGGGATCTTTACCTCGATGTTCACGGCCATCATGGTGACCCGCGCAATGGTCAACCTGATCTTTGGCGGACGTGACTTCAAGAAGTTGTGGATTTAAGGGGCTGCCATGTTACGTACAATCAACTTCATGGGCGTTCGCAACTTCGCGTTCGGCGTCACAGTTTTTCTCACGTTGCTGGCTATGTTCAGTGTCGCTACCAAGGGCATGAACTGGGGGCTGGACTTCACCGGCGGTACGCTCATCGAGCTGACCTACGAGCGTCCGGCCGATGTCACCAAAGTGCGTGAGCAACTGGCTACCTCCGGTTATCACGAAGCGATCGTGCAGAACTTCGGTGCAACCACCGATCTGCTGGTGCGCATGCCGGGTGAAGACCCGCAGTTGGGCCATCAAGTAGCGCAAGCTCTGCAGAAAGTCGGTGGCGACAACCCGGCGACGGTCAAGCGTGTCGAGTTCGTCGGCCCGCAGGTCGGTGAAGAGCTGCGCGACCAGGGCGGCCTCGGCATGCTGCTGGCGCTCGGCGGTATCCTGATCTACCTGGCTTTCCGCTTTCAGTGGAAGTTCGCGGTCGGCGCCATCGTTTCGCTGATTCACGACGTGATCGTAACCATCGGTATCCTGTCGTACTTCCAGATCACTTTCGATCTGACCGTGCTGGCGGCGGTGCTGGCGATCATCGGTTACTCGCTGAACGACACCATCGTGGTATTCGACCGGGTTCGTGAGAACTTCCGTGTCCTGCGCAAGGCAACGCTGATCGAGAACATCAATATCTCGACCACCCAGACGTTGTTGCGGACCATGGCGACGTCGATCTCCACTTTGCTGGCGATCGCGGCACTGCTGTTCTTCGGCGGTGACAACCTGTTCGGCTTCTCCATCGCCCTGTTCATCGGTGTTCTGGCGGGTACTTACTCGTCGATCTACATCGCGAACGTGGTGCTGATCTGGCTGAACCTGACCACCGAGGATCTGATTCCTCCGGCCAATACCGAGAAGGAAGTCGACGACCGTCCATAACGGCCATCGCTTCCCCGGCTGTCAGCCCAAGAAAGGCGCGAGTTGAACTCGCGCCTTTTTTTATGCTCCAAGGCTGGGAGAAGCGCGGGCGCGTCCCGCATGTGATGGTCAGGAGGTTCATGTGAACAAGTCGTTACTGGTTGGTGCGGTATTGGGTGCTGTCGGTGTGACTGCCGGGGGTGCTGTTGCCACCTACAGCCTGGTTAAAAGCGGCCCTGAGTATGCGCAAGTGTTGGCCGTTGAGCCGGTTAAAACACAGATCAAGACTCCACGTGAAGTGTGCAAGGACGTGGCAGTGACTCGTCAGGCACCGGTAAAGGATCAACACCAGATTGCCGGTACCGTCGTCGGTGCGCTGGCAGGTGGTTTGCTGGGTAATCAGATTGGCGGCGGCACCGGCAAGAAAATTGCCACGGTAGCCGGTGCGGTCGGTGGCGGTTATGCGGGTAACAAGGTGCAGGAAGGCATGCAAGAGCGTGACACCTACACCACCACGCAGACCCGCTGCAACACGGTCAATGACATCAGTGACAAGGTCGTCGGTTACGACGTACGTTACTCGCTCGATGGCAAGGAAGGCAAAGTGCGGATGGATCGCGATCCGGGCAACCAGATTCCGGTCGACAAGGAAGGCAAGCTGATTCTGTCGCAGAATGAGCCGGCTCAGTAAGAACCGACTGTTTTAAAAGAAGCACCCTGCGGGGTGCTTTTTTTGTGCCCGCCATTCAAGCCACGCAACAAATCCCCTATAGGAGTGAGCCTGCTCGCGATAGCTATTTATCATTCGATGCAGGTGGTGGCTGATACACCGCTATCGCGAGCAGGCTCACTCCTACATTGGTCTCGTGGTGTGGCGCGTGATGAATTCCAGGCATAAAAAAAGCACCCCGAAGGGTGCTTTTTTCGTCTCGTCGGAAGCTTAGCGCTTCAGCGAAGCCGGCAGGTGCGGCTGGATGGCCGTCAGCACTGCCTTGAAGCATTTGGTGTTGCCGGCAACGATGTGGCCTTTTTCAAGGAAGTCGTGACCGCCGGTGAAGTCGCTCACCAAGCCGCCGGCTTCTTGAATCAGCAGGGCGCCTGCAGCCATGTCCCACTCGGACAGGCCCGACTCCCAGAACGCATCGAAACGACCGGCAGCCACGTAAGCCAGGTCCAGGCTCGCCGAGCCAGCGCGACGGATGCCGGCAGTCTGGCCAACCAGAGCGCGGAACATGCCCAGGTAGTTTTCCAGGTTGTCCATTTGATCGTCACGGAACGGGAAGCCGGTACCCAGCAGGGCGCCGTCGAGGCTGGTACGACCGCTGACGCGCAGACGGCGACCGTTCAGTTGAGCGCCGCGACCACGGCTGGCGGTGAATTCTTCCTGGCGAACCGGATCCAGAACAACAGCGTGTTCCAGGCGACCACGGTACTTGCAGGCAATGCTGACAGCGAAGTGAGGAATGCCGCGCAGGAAGTTGGTGGTGCCGTCCAGTGGATCGATGATCCACAGGTACTCTTCGCCTTCGATGCCGGTACCGGCGTGCAGGCCAGTCTCTTCACCGCGGATCGAGTGGTTCGGGTAAGCCTTGCGCAGCGCGTCGATGATTTTCTGTTCAGCGGCGCGATCAACCTCGGATACATAATCCTTGGCGTCTTTTTCGTCGACCTTGATGGTATCCAGGCGCTCGATGGAGCGGAAGATCAGTTCACTGGCGCTGCGGGCGGCGCGCAGCGCGATATTCAGCATGGGCTGCATGGATGTGTCACCTAAGGTTGTTAAAGAAAGCCGCGCATTCTATCAGAACTTTTCTTCAGGTGAAGGACGCTGTTCGCTTTCATAGCTTAACGGTAGGCTGTTCTGTAAGATTTGCACCCCTTTCCTGTGTCCGAGAGCGCCTCCCTTGCTGCAGAACATTCGTGTCGTCCTGGTCAATACCAGCCACCCCGGCAACATCGGCGGGGCCGCGCGCGCCATGAAAAACATGGGTCTGTCGCGATTGGTGCTGGTCGAACCGCGCCTGTTTCCGCATCACGAGGCCGATGCTCGCGCCTCCGGTGCCGGTGACATTCTTGAAAGCGCACAAGTCGTCGCCACCCTGGAAGATGCCTTGGTCGGCTGCAATCTGGTGCTCGGCACCAGCGCCCGTGACCGTCGAATCCCCTGGCCACTGCTGGATCCGCGCGAGTGCGGCACCAAAGTGGTCGAGGAAGCCGGGCAGGGCGCTGAAATTGCGCTGGTGTTCGGTCGTGAAGATTCCGGCCTGACCAACGAAGAGCTGCAGCGATGTCACTTTCACGTGCACATCCCCTCCGATCCGGAGTTCAGCTCGCTGAACCTTGGCGCGGCGGTGCAGGTGTTGAACTATGAAGTGCGCATGGCCTGGCTGGCTGCACAAGGTCAGCCGAGCAAGATCGAGAAAGAAGAAGTGGCCTCGGTGAAAAGCGCCGAGCTGGCGACCATGGATGAGCTGGAGCGCTTTTATGAGCACTTGGAGCAGACGCTGGTCGCCATCGAATTCCTCGACCCGGAAAAGCCACGGCACTTGATGGCGCGCCTGCGCCGGTTGTACGGACGCAGCTCGGTCAGCCGGGCGGAAATGAATATTTTGCGTGGCATCCTCACGGAAACCCAGAAGGCGGCCCGTGGTGAGCTTCTTAAGCGGAAGGACTAAATGATGTTTGAGCGTTTGCGTGAAGATATCCAGAGCGTTTTCCATCGAGACCCGGCGGCGCGTAACGCTTTTGAAGTCCTGACCTGCTACCCCGGCATGCATGCCATCTGGATTCATCGATTGGCCGGCATGCTCTGGCGTAACGAGCTGAAATGGCTGGCGCGGCTGGTGTCGACCTTCGGACGCTGGTTGACCGGGATCGAGATTCATCCGGGCGCCAAAGTCGGTCGACGCTTCTTTATCGACCACGGCATGGGCATCGTCATCGGTGAAACCGCCGAGATTGGCGATGACGTGACCATTTATCAGGGTGTAACTCTGGGTGGCACCAGCTGGAACAAAGGCAAGCGTCACCCGACGTTGGGTGATGGTGTGGTTGTGGGGGCTGGCGCCAAGGTGCTTGGCCCGTTCACGGTCGGCGCCGGCGCCAAGGTTGGTTCCAACGCTGTAGTGACCAAAGAAGTGCCGCCGGGCGCCACAGTTGTCGGTATTCCGGGGCGGATCATCGTCAAGTCTGACGAGGAGCAGGACGCCAAGCGCAAGGCCATGGCCGAGAAGATCGGCTTCGATGCCTATGGCGTCAGCGAAGACATGCCCGACCCGGTGGCGCGCGCCATCGGTCAGTTGCTCGATCACCTGCAAGCGGTGGACGGACGGCTGGAAGGGATGTGTGGTGCGCTGAAGGATCTTGGCAGCAATTATTGTGCGAAAGATCTGCCTGAACTGCGTGAAGAAGACTTCGCCTGCGTCAAAGGCAAAGACGAGTCCAAAGCCAGCTAAGCCCTGTGTAGGAGCTGCCGAAGGCTGCGATCCCTTGATCTTCTATAGAGCAAAATCAAAAGATCGCAGCCTGCGGCAGCTCCTACAGAAGCTTGCGCCGGCCGGTGTGCCATTAGGCCGCAGACCCTGCTATCATTCGCGCGCTCTTTTGCGGGTAATCCTGACTAAAGTACTAGGTCTTAAAGTTGACTTAAATACTCGGGAATTGCATACTCGCCCCATTCTGAACTCCGTGGTAACTGTCCATGCGACTGACTACAAAAGGCCGATACGCCGTGACCGCCATGCTTGACCTGGCGTTGCACGCGCAGCACGGGCCCGTGTCCCTGGCCGATATCTCCGAGCGCCAAGGCATCTCCCTGTCCTACCTCGAGCAGCTGTTCGCCAAGCTGCGCCGCAGCAACCTGGTTTCCAGTGTTCGCGGTCCGGGTGGCGGCTACCAATTGTCCCGCGACATGCAGGGCATTCAGGTCGCCCAGGTGATCGATGCAGTAAACGAATCGGTTGATGCCACCAAGTGCCAGGGCCAGGGCGATTGCCATTCCGGCGACACCTGCCTGACCCACCATCTGTGGTGCGATCTGAGTCTGCAGATTCACGAATTTCTAAGTGGTATCAGCTTGGCTGATCTTGTAACTCGCCGTGAGGTGCAAGAAGTAGCCCAGCGTCAGGACCAGCGCCGTTGCAACAGCAAGGCGCCACGCCTGGACAAGATTGAAGCGTCCGCCGTCGAATGACAGCCGAAGAGCTAGCGGTACGCCAGCCCTGATGCCAGCCCTGATTTAGGAGATAGTCCATGAAATTGCCGATTTACCTTGATTACTCTGCGACCACCCCGGTCGATCCGCGCGTTGCGCAAAAAATGAGTGAATGCCTGCTGGTCGACGGAAACTTCGGTAACCCGGCGTCCCGTTCCCACGTGTTTGGCTGGAAAGCTGAAGAGTCCGTCGAAAACGCCCGTCGTCAGGTGGCCGATCTGGTCAACGCCGACCCGCGCGAAATCGTCTGGACCTCCGGCGCTACCGAATCCGACAACCTGGCTATCAAGGGTGCGGCGCATTTCTACGGCTCCAAGGGCAAGCACCTGATCACCTCGAAGATTGAGCACAAGGCTGTCCTCGACACCATGCGCCAACTGGAGCGTGAAGGTTTCGAAGTGACCTACCTCGAGCCGACAGAAGACGGCCTGATCACTCCGGCCATGATTGAAGCTGCACTGCGCGAAGACACCATCCTGGTCTCCGTGATGCACGTGAACAACGAAATCGGCACCGTCAACGACATTGCTGCTATCGGCGAAATGCTCCGCGCCAAGGGCATCCTGTTCCACGTCGACGCCGCTCAGTCCACTGGCAAGGTCGAGATCGACCTGCAGAAACTGAAAGTCGACATGATGTCGTTCTCCGCTCACAAGACCTACGGCCCTAAAGGCATCGGCGCGCTGTACGTCAGCCGCAAGCCGCGTGTGCGCATCGAAGCGACCATGCACGGCGGCGGACACGAGCGTGGCATGCGTTCCGGCACCCTGGCGACTCACCAGATCGTCGGCATGGGCGAAGCGTTCCGCGTAGCCAAAGAAGACATGGCTGCCGAAAACGTCCGTATCAAAGCGTTGAGCGACCGCTTCTACAAGCAGGTCGAGCATCTGGAAGAGCTGTACGTCAACGGCAGCCTGACCGCCCGCGTTCCGCACAACCTGAACCTGAGCTTCAACTACGTTGAAGGCGAGTCGCTGATCATGGCGCTCAAGGATCTGGCAGTGTCGTCCGGTTCGGCCTGCACCTCGGCGTCCTTGGAGCCTTCGTACGTACTGCGCGCCCTGGGCCGCAACGACGAACTGGCACACAGCTCGATCCGCTTCACCTTCGGCCGTTTCACTACCGAAGAAGAAATCGACTACGCCGCGCAGAAAGTCTGCGAGGCCGTTACCAAGCTGCGCGCTCTGTCGCCGCTGTGGGACATGTACAAAGACGGCGTCGATATCTCGAAAATCGAGTGGGCGGCACACTAAATATAGAAGCCGCCGGATACAGATCCTGTAGCGACGCGGCGGTTTACGCAGCGCAGTTGCAGGGCTGAAGAGCGGCCCTGATGAGTGAGGATTAAGAATCATGGCTTACAGCGAAAAGGTCATCGACCACTACGAAAACCCGCGCAACGTCGGCAAGATGAACGCGGAAGATCCTGATGTCGGCACCGGCATGGTCGGCGCTCCGGCGTGCGGCGACGTAATGCGTCTGCAAATCAAGGTCAACGACGCTGGCATCATCGAAGATGCCAAGTTCAAGACCTACGGCTGCGGTTCGGCCATCGCTTCCAGCTCCCTCGCCACCGAGTGGATGAAGGGCAAGACCCTGGACGAAGCCGAAACCATCAAGAACACCCAGCTGGCCGAAGAACTGGCTCTGCCACCAGTGAAAATTCACTGCTCGGTACTGGCTGAAGACGCTATCAAAGCGGCTGTTCGCGATTACAAGCAGAAGAAAGGCTTGATCTGACTTTCTGGATTTGGCGACGAGTAAGGAGTCACCGATGGCTATCAGCATGACAGAAGCGGCTGCTCGACACGTGCGGCGCTCCCTCGACGGGCGCGGCAAAGGTGAAGGGATTCGTCTGGGTGTTCGCACCACAGGCTGTTCCGGCCTTGCCTACGTGCTGGAGTTTGTCGACGAGGTGGTTGCAGAGGATCAGGTGTTCGAGAGTCACGGCGAAAAAGTGATCATCGACCCGAAAAGCCTCGCCTACCTGGACGGCACCGAGCTCGACTTCGTCAAGGAAGGGTTGAACGAAGGCTTCAAGTTCAACAACCCCAACGTACGCGGTGAATGTGGCTGCGGCGAAAGCTTCAACATCTGAGGCTTGTCGTGGGTATTCCTTGTCATTTCGCTTTATTCGAGCTGCAACCGGGTTTCCGTCTGGATCTCGAGCAGTTGGCCACGCGCTATCGCGAGTTGGCGCGCGGCGTTCATCCTGACCGCTTCGCCGACGCTTCCGAGCGTGAGCAGCGCACGGCACTCGAGCAGTCTGCGCGGCTCAACGACGCCTATCAGACGCTCAAGAGTCCGGCCCAGCGCGCACGCTACCTGCTGACCATCAGCGGGCATGAAGTGCCGATGGAAGTCACTGTCCATGATCCCGAGTTTCTTCTGCAGCAGATGCAATGGCGCGAAGAGCTCGAAGACCTTCAGGACAGTGCCGACCTCGACGGTGTCGCGGTATTCAAGCGTCGTCTGAAAGTGGCTCAGGAAGAACTCAACGAAAGCTTCGCAGCCTGTTGGGATGATGCAGCGCAACGTGAGCAGGCCGAACGCCTGATGCGGCGCATGCAGTTCCTCGACAAGCTCACCTACGAAGTGCGCCAGTTAGAAGAGCGCCTCGACGATTAACCCAGTGCTGCCCTGAATGCACGCCTGATAGACAGACAAGACCTGATTACCATGGCTCTACTGCAGATCGCCGAACCCGGCCAAAGTCCTCAACCGCACCAGCGTCGCCTGGCTGTGGGTATCGACCTGGGCACTACCAATTCGCTGGTCGCTGCGTTGCGCAGTGGTCTTTCCGAGCCGCTGGCCGACGCCAACGGGCAGGTCATCCTGCCCTCCGCCGTGCGTTACCACGCCGATCGCGTCGAAGTCGGCGAGTCGGCCAAGCTGGCCGCGTCTTCCGATCCTTTGAACACTGTGCTGTCGGTCAAGCGCTTGATGGGTCGTGGTCTGTCCGACGTCAAGCAATTGGGCGAGCAACTGCCGTACCGCTTTGTCGGCGGCGAATCGCACATGCCGTTCATCGACACCGTGCAGGGCCCGAAAAGCCCGGTCGAAGTTTCTGCCGACATCCTCAAAGTCCTGCGTCAGCGTGCTGAAGCGACGTTGGGTGGCGAACTGGTCGGCGCGGTGATCACCGTTCCGGCGTATTTCGACGATGCTCAGCGTCAGGCCACCAAAGATGCGGCCAAGCTCGCCGGTCTGAACGTGTTGCGTCTGCTCAATGAGCCGACCGCAGCCGCCGTGGCGTACGGTCTGGATCAACACGCTGAAGGTCTGGTCGCGATTTATGACCTGGGTGGCGGTACTTTCGATATTTCCATTCTGCGTCTGACCGGCGGTGTTTTCGAAGTGCTGGCCACTGGCGGCGACAGCGCGCTGGGTGGCGATGACTTCGATCACGCGATTGCCGGCTGGATCATCGAGAGCGCCGGTCTGTCCGCCGATCTCGATCCGGGCGCACAACGCAATCTGCTGCAAACCGCTTGCGCGGCCAAAGAAGCCCTGACCGATGCGGCCAGCGTTGAAGTAGCCTATGGCGACTGGAAAGCGCTGTTGACCCGCGAAGCCTTCGATGCGCTGATCGAGCCAATGGTCGCACGCAGCCTGAAAGCCTGCCGCCGCGCCGTTCGCGATTCCGGTATCGAACTGGACGACGTACACGCTGTGGTCATGGTCGGCGGTTCGACGCGCGTGCCGCGTGTTCGCGAAGCCGTTGCCGAAGCCTTCGGTCGTCAGCCGCTGACTGAAATCGATCCGGATCAAGTGGTGGCCATCGGCGCCGCGATCCAGGCTGATACGCTGGCTGGCAACAAGCGCGATGGCGGCGAACTGCTGCTGCTCGACGTTATTCCGCTGTCCCTGGGGCTGGAAACCATGGGCGGCCTGATGGAGAAGGTGATTCCGCGCAACACCACCATCCCCGTCGCTCGCGCACAAGATTTTACGACTTATAAAGACGGTCAGTCGGCCATGGCTATCCACGTGCTGCAGGGTGAGCGCGAGCTGATCAGTGACTGCCGCTCGCTGGCGCGCTTTGAATTGCGCGGCATTCCAGCGATGGTCGCCGGTGCAGCGAAAATTCGTGTGACCTTCCAGGTCGATGCCGACGGTCTGCTCAGCGTTTCTGCCCGTGAACTGGGTTCGGGCGTTGAGGCGAGCATTCAGGTCAAGCCGTCTTACGGTCTGACCGACGGCGAAATCGCCAAAATGCTCAAGGATTCGTTCCAACATGCCAATGACGACAAGGTCGCCCGCGTTCTGCGCGAGCAGCAAGTCGATGCCCAGCGCCTGATTGAGGCGGTGCAGGGCGCTCTTGAGGTTGATGGCGAGCGTTTGCTCGACGCCGAAGAGCGCATGGTTATCGACCTGCAACTGCAGGAGCTGGCCGAACTGATGAAAGGTACTGATGGTTATGCCATCGAGCAGCAGACCAAGCGTCTGTCGCAAGTGACCGATGCCTTTGCTGCCCGCCGCATGGATCTGACGGTGAAAGCCGCTCTGTCGGGGCGCAATCTGAATGAAATCGAGGATATCTGATGCCGCAGGTCATTTTTCTGCCCCACGAGAAGTTCTGCCCTGAGGGTATGGTGGTCGACGCTGCGCCTGGCACTTCGATTCTCGAACTGGCCCACGAACACCACATCGAGATGGAAAGTGCTTGCGGCGGCGTCTGCGCGTGCACCACTTGTCACTGCATCATCCGTGAGGGTTTCGACTCGATGGAAGAGGCTGACGAGCTGGAAGAAGACTTCCTTGATCGTGCCTGGGGTCTGGAAGCGCAATCGCGTCTGGCTTGCCAGGCTATCGTTGGTGAAGAAGACATCACCGTCGAGATTCCGAAATATTCGCTTAATCATGCGGCCGAAGCGCCGCACTGACTGGTAAGACTGTCATGAGCTACGGTTGGAATGATGTTCAACGCATTGCAGAAGAGTTGGCCGAGGCCAAGCCGGGCGTAGACCCGTTTTCTGTCAATTTCGTCGATCTGCAGCAATGGATCAAAGAGCTGCCGGATTTTGACAATACCTCTGGTCGTGTTGGCGAGAAGGTGTTGGAAGCGGTTCAGACGCTCTGGGCCAAAGAATTGGACTGATCGTCTCGCAGGTTAGGCAATACCCAAGAACCCGCGTATAATTCGCGGGTTTAATTTTTCGCAAATTACCGTTTCTGGAGTTACACCATGGCTGTTCAACGCACTTTCTCCATCATCAAGCCTGACGCTGTTGCAAAAAACGTCATCGGCGAAATCACCACTCGTTTCGAAAAAGCCGGCCTGCGCGTTGTAGCTTCGAAACTGAAGCAACTGTCCAAAGCCGAAGCTGAAGGCTTCTACGCTGAGCACAGCGCTCGTGGTTTCTTCGGCGACCTGGTTGCTTTCATGATCTCCGGTCCTGTTGTTGTTCAGGTTCTGGAAGGCGAAAACGCTATCGCTCTGAACCGTGAGCTGATGGGCGCTACCAACCCTAAAGAAGCTGCTGCCGGCACCATCCGCGCTGACTTCGCTGATTCCATCGACGCCAACGCTGTTCACGGTTCGGACTCCGAAGCCGCAGCTGCTCGTGAAATCTCGTACTTCTTCGCAGCTACTGAAGTAACCACTCGCTAAGCATTGGCTTAAGAGTGAAGGTGAATCCATGACTACATCGACTGTAAAAACCAACCTGCTGGGTCTGACTCAACAGGAAATGGAAAAATTCTTCGACTCAATCGGGGAGAAGCGTTTCCGTGCCGGTCAGGTAATGAAATGGATTCACCACTTTGGTGTCGATGATTTCGACGCCATGACGAACGTCAGCAAGGCCTTGCGCGACAAGCTCAAGGTTATTGCTGAGGTCCGTGGTCCGGAAGTGGTCAGCGAGGACATCTCCAGCGACGGCACCCGTAAATGGGTGGTGCGCGTGGCGTCCGGCAGCTGCGTCGAGACCGTGTACATTCCCCAGGGCAAGCGCGGCACATTGTGCGTTTCGTCCCAGGCAGGCTGTGCCCTGGATTGCAGTTTCTGCTCCACCGGCAAGCAAGGCTTCAATAGCAACCTCACCGCCGCCGAAGTCATCGGTCAGGTGTGGATTGCCAACAAATCTTTCGGCAGTGTCCCGGCAACCGTCGACCGTGCCATCACCAACGTGGTGATGATGGGCATGGGTGAGCCGCTGCTGAACTTCGACAACGTCGTCGCCGCCATGCATCTGATGATGGATGACCTCGGCTACGGGATCTCCAAGCGCCGCGTGACCCTGTCCACTTCGGGCGTGGTGCCGATGATCGATGAGCTGGCCAAGCACATCGACGTGTCCCTGGCGTTGTCCCTGCACGCACCGAATGACGCATTGCGTAACCAATTGGTGCCGATCAACAAGAAATATCCGCTTAAGATGCTGCTCGAGTCGTGCCAGCGCTACATGTCGTCCCTGGGCGAAAAACGCGTGCTGACCATCGAGTACACCTTGCTCAAGGACATCAACGATAAAGTTGAACACGCCGTTGAGATGATCGAGCTACTGAAGAATATTCCGTGCAAGATCAACCTGATTCCGTTCAACCCGTTCCCGCATTCCGGGTACGAGCGCCCGAGCAACAACGCGATCCGTCGTTTCCAGGATCAGTTGCATCAGGCCGGTTTCAACGTCACTGTCCGCACCACCCGTGGTGAAGACATCGACGCTGCATGTGGTCAATTGGTAGGGCAGGTGCTGGATCGCACCCGTCGCAGCGAACGTTATATCGCCGTGCGTGAGTTGAGCGCCGACAGCGATCTGGCACAGAACGCCGCGAACACTAACTAAGAGAGGATCTCTATGTCCCTGCGCTTTGCGCTGCTGTTGCTGTTGGCCAGCCTGTGTGCTGGTTGTGTCCTGTCGGGTGACTACAACCCGATGAAGACCAGCAAGGGCCGCGATGAAGCGCGGGCTGCCTACGTGCAGCTGGGGCTGGGATACTTGCAGCAAGGCATGAGCGAGCGGGCCAAGGTGCCGCTGAAGAAGGCACTGGAGATCGACGGTTCCGATCCGGATGCCAATGCGGCCCTCGGCTTGGTGTTCCAGTCTGAAATGGAGCCTGAGCTGGCCGACGAACACTTCCGCAAGGCTTTGTCCTCCCGTCCTGCCGATGCGCGCATCCTCAACAACTACGGCAGTTTTCTCTACGAACAACAGCGTTATAAAGAAGCCTACGAGCGTTTTGAACAGGCCGCCGCCGATACCCTGTATCCTGAGCGTTCGCGTGTGTTCGAGAACCTCGGCATGACGGCCGCGAAGCTCGGTCAGCGTGATCTGGCGCAGCAACAGCTGGAAAAGGCACTGCGTTTGAACCGTCAACAACCGCGCGCATTGCTGGAAATGGCTGAGTTGTCCTTCGAAGACAGGCATTATGTGCCCGCGCGTGACTATTACGACCGTTTCAGCCTGCTCACCGAACAAAATGCACGTAGTCTATTGCTCGGCGTTCGGCTGGCAAAAGTGTTTGAAGATCGCGACAAGGCCGCCAGTTATGGCCTGCAATTAAAACGACTCTATCCCGGTACGCCGGAATATCAGCAATACCTGTCGGAGCAATGATGAAAGCGGCGCATCCCGAAGTTGTAGCAGCGAATCGCGTTAACCCCGGTGAGACCCTGCGCCAGGCCCGCGAAAGCAATGGCTGGTCGCTGGCCGAAGTGGCCCTCAAGCTCAACCTCACCGTGACTTCCCTGAGCAATCTTGAAGCCGGCGCTTTCGACAAGCTGCCGGGGCATACCTTCGCTCGCGGTTATATTCGCGCCTATGCCAAATTGCTCGGCATGGACCAGACCGTTCTGGTTCAGCAGTTCGACCAATCCACCGGTACCGATTCCCAAGGCAGCAATGTTCACGCCCTCGGCCGTATCGAAGAGCCGGTGCGGGTCTCCCACACCATTTTGCGGATCGTCAGCCTGTTGTTGCTGATTGCGGTCATCGGCGGCGGTTTCGTCTGGTGGCAGGATCAGACCTCGCTGCGCACCAAGGACCTGACGTCTCTGGCGCCTGAGCACGTTGAAGTCGAAGGTGCCGACGGTACGACCCAGATTCACCCGATCGATGAGCCGGAAGACCAGGCAGTCGAGGAAAATCAGGCTGACACTTCGACGACACTGGCGCTGCCTCAGTCCGAAACCACGGCTGAATCGACCGGTGCCGAAGGCGCTGCTCCGGCAACCACTCCAACTGCTTCGGCTGCAACGCCGACCGCCCCGGTTCATACGCCGGCACCGGTTGTTGCTACTCCGGCTACCCCAGCGCCAAACGTGCCGGCCACTCCAGCGCCGACCGTTACCGCTCCGGTTGTTCCTGCTGCCCCGGCAGCCCCCGCAGAAACGGTCGCACCAGTGGCTGGCGATGGTCAGGTACAACTGCAGTTCAGCGCCGATTGCTGGGCACAAGTGACCGACGGTCGTGGCAAAGTGATCTTCAGTGGTCTCAAGCATAAAGGCGATAGCGTCAGCGTTTCCGGCAAGCCGCCGCTTAACGTGCGTCTGGGTGTAGCCCGTGCCGCGCAGGTCAGCTACAACGGCCAACCGGTCGATATCGCTCCGTTCACCAGTGGCGAGACTGCTCGCCTGAAGTTGGGTCAATAAGTCATGCACGGCGAATCTCCAATCAAACGTCGCGTTTCGCGCAAGATCTGGGTCGGCAACGTACCGGTGGGCGGCGATGCGCCGATCGCGGTGCAGAGCATGACCAACAGCGACACCAATGACGTTGCCGCCACCGTTGCGCAAATCAATCGTCTGGAAGCCGCTGGCGTCGATATCGTCCGCGTTTCGGTGCCGGACATGGACGCCGCCGAGGCTTTCGGCAAAATCAAGCAACTGGTCAAGGTGCCGCTGGTTGCCGACATCCACTTCGACTACAAGATTGCTTTGCGAGTCGCTGAGCTGGGTGTGGATTGCCTGCGTATCAACCCGGGCAACATCGGTCGTGAAGACCGTGTTCGTGCGGTGGTCGATGCAGCGCGTGATCGCGGAATTCCGATCCGCATCGGCGTCAACGCCGGTTCGCTGGAAAAAGACCTGCAGAAGAAATACGGCGAGCCGACGCCAGCGGCGCTGGTCGAATCTGCTTTGCGCCACGTTGAACACCTCGAACGCCTGAATTTCCAGGACTTCAAGGTCAGCGTGAAGGCTTCCGACGTGTTCATGGCCGTCGAAGCCTACCGCTTGCTGGCGAAAGAAATCGTTCAGCCGCTGCACCTGGGCATCACCGAAGCCGGTGGATTGCGTTCGGGCACAGTGAAATCCGCCGTGGGCCTAGGTATGCTGCTCGCCGAGGGGATTGGCGATACTATCCGCATCTCGCTGGCGGCCGATCCGGTTGAGGAAGTGAAGGTCGGTTACGACATTCTCAAGTCTTTGCATCTGCGTTCCCGTGGCATCAACTTCATCGCCTGCCCGAGCTGCTCGCGGCAGAACTTCGATGTGGTGAAAACCATGAACGAGCTGGAAGGGCGCCTTGAAGACCTGCTGGTGCCGCTGGATGTCGCGGTGATCGGTTGCGTGGTCAACGGCCCCGGCGAAGCCAAGGAAGCCCATATCGGCTTGACCGGCGGCACGCCAAACCTGATTTACATCGACGGCAAGCCGGCGCAGAAACTGACGAATGACAATCTGGTGGACGAGCTGGAAAGGCTGATCCGCCAGAAAGCGGCCGAAAAGGTCGAAGCTGACGCTGCCGTAATTGCGCGCGGCTGACCCTGACTGAAGAGCCGAACGAATTTAAGGATTTAAAGTGAGCAAGTCATTGCAAGCCATTCGTGGCATGAACGACATCCTGCCCGAACAGACCCCCCTGTGGCGTTATTTCGAAGGCACTGTCGCACGTCTGCTGGATAACTACGGTTACAAGCAGATCCGCATGCCGATCGTCGAGTTCACCGAGCTGTTCAAGCGCTCGATCGGTGAAGTGACCGACATCGTCGAAAAAGAGATGTATACCTTCGAAGACCGCAACGGCGACTCCCTGACCCTGCGTCCGGAAGGCACGGCGGCGTGCGTGCGTGCTGTACTTGAGCACGGCATTACCGGCGGTGGCCAGGTGCAGAAACTCTGGTACATCGGCCCGATGTTCCGCCACGAGCGTCCGCAGAAAGGTCGTTATCGCCAGTTCCACCAGATCGGTCTGGAAGTGTTCAACCTCGACGGTCCGGACATCGACGCCGAGCTGATCACCATGACCTGGCGCCTGTGGGGCGAGCTGGGCATTCGTGATGCGGTCAAACTCGAACTCAACAGCCTCGGCACCAGCGAGTCCCGTGGTCGCTACCGTGAAGCGCTGGTCGAGTACCTCTCGGCGCACCACGACAAGCTCGACGAAGACAGCCAGCGTCGCCTGAAAACCAACCCGCTGCGCGTGCTCGACACAAAAAATGCCGACACCCAAGCAGTGCTGGTCGATGCGCCGAAAATGGCCGACTACCTCGACGACGAATCCCGTGCTCACTTCGAAGGCTTGAAATCGCGTCTGGATGCCGTCGGCATCCCTTACGTGCTCAACCCGAAGCTGGTGCGCGGCCTCGATTACTACAGCAAAACCGTTTTCGAATGGGTCACCGACAAGCTCGGCGCCCAGGGCACTGTCTGCGCCGGCGGTCGTTACGACGGTCTGGTCGAGCAGATGGGCGGCAAGCCGACCACTGGCGTCGGTTTCGCCATGGGCATCGAGCGTCTGGTGTTGATGCTCGAAACCCTGGAGCAGATCCCGGAAGAAATCTCCCGTCAGGTCGATGTCTACCTCTGCGCCTTCGGTGAAGAAGCCGAGCTGGCCGGTCTGGCCCTGGCAGAACGTGTTCGCGATCAACTTCCAAACCTGCGCCTGCAAGTCAATGCCGGCGCCGGCAGCTTCAAAAGCCAGTTCAAGAAGGCCGACAAGAGCGGTGCGCTGTACGCACTGATCCTCGGTGACGACGAAATGGCCCAGCAAGTGGTAGGTTTCAAACCCCTGCGTGGCCAGGGCGAACAACAAAGCATTGCCTGGGATGCGCTCGCCGCTCACCTGGCCACCTGCGTCGTGCAGGGTTGAAGCTGTCCAAACAGCCGATTTAGCGATTAAGGAGTATTGGGGTGTCGAGTACCGAAGACGAACAGTTGGCGGATTTGAAGGACTGGTGGACACGCAACGGCAAACCTCTGGTCACCGGCGGCCTGTTGGCGCTGGTCATCGTGTTCGGCTGGCAGGCATATCACAAATACCAGAGCAACCAGTCGCAAGGCGCCTCGGTGCTCTATCAGCAATTGCTGGAAACCACGCTGACGCCTGACGGCAAGCCTGATGCCGCCCGCGTTGCGGACTTGGCCGGCAAGCTCAACAGCGAGTTCGGCGGTTCTGCCTATGCGCAGTACGGCAGCCTGTTCGTGGCCAAAGTGGCTGTGGACAGCGGCAAGCTGGACGACGCCGCGACCGAGCTGAAAGCCATCGTCGACAAACCGGCCAACCCGGCGCTGGGCGAAATCGCCCGTCAGCGTCTGGCGCAGGTACTCGGCGCACAGAACAAGGCTGAAGATGCCCTGAAACTGCTCGACGGCGACGCCGACAAAGCGTTCCTGGCGACTCGCGAAGAACTCAAGGGCGACCTGCTGGTGCAGTTGGGCCGTACCGATGACGCGAACAAGGCGTATCAAAAAGCCAAGGCGGCACTGTCGGATGAAGCGGCGGTCGGTGGCCTTCAAATCAAGCTCGACGACCTGGCCAAAGGGGATGCGTGACGTGATCCGTTGGAAGCATGCAGCATTGCTGGCTCTGGCCCTTCTGGCCGCGGGTTGCAGCAGCAACAGCAAGAAAGAATTGCCACCGGCTGAACTGACCGACTTCAAAGAAGAAGTGGTTCTGCACAAGCAGTGGAGTCGTTCGATCGGTGACGGTCAGGGCGAAACCTACAACATGCTGGTGCCGGCGATCGACGGTGACACCATCTACGCCGCCGATGTGACCGGCGTGGTGATGGCCATGGATCGCGGCAATGGCGACGTGAAATGGAAGCAGGATCTTGACCTGCCTGTCTCCGGCGCCGTTGGCGTGGGTTACGGTCTGGTTCTGATCGGCACCCTGCGCGGTGAAGTCGTCGCTCTGGACACCAGCAACGGTGAAGAGAAGTGGCGCGCTCGCGTCAACAGCGAAGTCCTCGCGCCACCGGCCAACAACGGTGACGTGGTGGTTGTGCAGACTCAGGACGATCGTCTGATCGGTCTGGATGCATCGACCGGTACTCAGCGCTGGGTGTATGACAGCACCCCGGCCGTACTGACCCTGCGTGGCACCAGTGCCCCGCTGGTGACCAACCGCCTCGCGGTGGCTGGCCTGTCGACCGGTAAAGTGGTTGCTCTGGACATTTCCAACGGCGTGCCGGTCTGGGAACAACGCATTGCGATTCCACAAGGTCGTTCGGAACTGGAGCGCGTGGTCGACATCGACGGCGGTCTGCTGCTGTCCGGCGGTACTTTGTACGTTGCCAGCTATCAGGGTCGCGTGGCGGCACTGGACCTGGAAAGCGGTCGTCAACTCTGGCAGCGCGATGCGTCGAGCTACGCTGGTATTGCTCAGGGTTTCGGCAGCGTTTACGTGAGCCTGTCTTCGGGCACCGTTGAAGGCGTCGACGAGCGTTCCACCACAGCATTGTGGAGCAACGATTCGCTGGCTCGCCGTCAACTGTCGGCTCCGGAAGTGTTCTCCAGCTATGTTGCAGTGGGTGACCTGGAAGGTTATCTGCACCTGCTGAGTCAGGTTGACGGTCGTTTCGTCGGCCGTGAGCGCATCGACAGCGACGGCCTGCGTGCCCGTCCGCTGGTGGTGGGTGACACGATTTATGTATATGGCAACAGCGGCAAACTGGAAGCCCTGACCATCAAGTAACAACTATGCTTGGGGTTAAACCCCCAGGCGGCCCCGGATTCATGGGGCTTGCAGCGCTAACAGGCGTTGCCCCGAGCACCAGCCGCTGCCTCGCAGCGGCTTTTGTATTTTCTGAAATAACGAAGTGGAGAGCCGCATGGTTCCCGTAATCGCCCTGGTGGGCCGACCGAACGTCGGCAAGTCCACCTTGTTCAACCGCCTGACCAGGACTCGCGACGCCATTGTCGGCGACTTGTCCGGTCTGACCCGTGATCGCCAGTACGGTGAGGCCAAGTGGCAAGGGCGTTCCTACATTCTGGTCGACACCGGTGGTATCTCCGGTGACGAGCACGGTATGGACGAAAAAATGGCCGAGCAGTCGCTGCTGGCCATTGAAGAAGCAGACGTTGTGCTGTTCCTGGTAGATGCCAAGGCCGGTTTCACCGCCGCCGACCAGATGATCGCCGAACACCTGCGCAAACGTAACAAGCGTTCCTACGTGGTGGCCAACAAGGTCGACAACATCGACCCGGAAATGGCCCGCGCTGAGTTCGCTCCATTGGGCATGGGCCACGCGATCCCGATCGCCGGTGCTCACGGCCGTGGCATCACGCAGATGCTGGAAATCGCCCTGGGTGATTTCCCGAAAGACGAAGAAGAGCCGGAAGACGGCGAAGAAGAGATCGTTGCCGAAGGCGAGGAAGCCAAGCGCATTCCTGGCCCGAGCGAAAAAGACGGGATCAAGATCGCCATCATCGGTCGTCCCAACGTCGGTAAATCGACGCTGGTCAACCGTATGCTCGGTGAAGACCGGGTTATCGTTTACGACCAGCCGGGCACCACGCGCGACAGTATCTACATTCCGTTCGAACGCAATGAAGAGAAGTACACGCTGATCGACACCGCTGGTGTGCGCAAGCGCGGCAAGATCCACGAAGAAGTCGAAAAATTCTCCGTGGTCAAAACCCTGCAAGCGATCAAAGACGCCAACGTGGTGATCTTTGTGATGGACGCCCGCGAAGGTGTGGTCGATCACGACCTCAACCTGCTGGGCTTCGCCATCGAGTCGGGTCGTGCGCTGGTGATCGCGATCAACAAATGGGACGGCATGACGCCGAGCGAGCGCGACTTCGTCAAGGTCGAGTTGCAGCGTCGGTTGTTCTTCGTTGACTACGCCGACATTCACTTCATCTCGGCCCTGCACGGCACCGGCGTGGGCAACCTCTACGCTTCGGTGCAGAACTCGTTCAAGTCGGCGGTCACCCGCTGGCCGACCAACCGTCTGACCCAGATTCTGGAAGATGCGGTTGGCGAGCACGCGCCACCGATGGTCAACAACCGCCGGATCAAGTTGCGCTACGCCCACTTGGGTGGTGCCAACCCGCCGATCATCGTGATCCACGGTAACCAGATCGAGAAAGTGCCGAAGTCGTACGTGCGCTATCTGGAGAATACTTACCGTCGTGTGCTGAAGCTGGTCGGTACGCCGATCCGCATCGAGTTCAAGGGCGGCGAGAACCCGTACGAAGGCAACAAAAACACGCTGACCGACCGCCAGGTCAACAGGAAGCGTCGGATGATGTCGCACAGCAAGAAAGCTGACAAGAAGCGCCGCGACAAGAAATAAGGTCGCTGGCTGTTGATCGTTCCCATGCTCCGCGTGGGAATGTATCCCGTGACGCTCTGCGTCACAAAAGCGGCGGACGCAGAGCGTCCAAGGCTGCATTCCCACGCAGAGCGTAGGAATGATCAGCAACGATCAGCATGAGAGAAGGGCGCCATCCGGCGCCCTTTTTTTATGGGCGCCGGATGGGCTATCCTCGGGCTCTCCCGCGCCGTCGTCAGAGCCGGGTGTTGAGCAGGGAACCCCCGATGATCACCAGTAAGCTGCCGAATGTCGGCATCACTATTTTCACGCAGATGTCTCAGCTCGCGGCGCAAACCGGCGCGATCAACCTGTCTCAGGGTTTTCCTGATTTTGACGGCCCGCAGTCTCTGCGTGACGCGGTCGGTCGGCACATTGCCAGTGGTCATAACCAGTATTCGCCGATGACCGGATTGCCGGCCTTGCGCGAGCAGATTGCGGCGAAAATCGCTCGCAGCTATGGCGTGCAGGTCAATGCCGACAGCGAAGTGACGGTCACACCGGGCGCGACCCAGGCGATCTTCTGTGCGATTCAAGCGGTTATCCACAGCGGCGACGAAGTCATCGTGTTCGATCCGTGCTACGACAGCTACGAGCCGGCCACGGAGTTGGCGGGTGGTCGCTGCGTGCATGTGCAATTGAACCCGGAAGATTTCTCCATCGATTTCGACCAGCTCGCCGCGGCCCTGAGTCCGCGCACGAAAATGATCGTCATCAACACCCCACACAACCCAAGCGGCGCGTTGATCAGTCGTGCGGAACTGGATCAACTCGCAGCGCTGATCCGCGATCGCGACATTTACCTGATCAGCGACGAAGTCTACGAGCACCTGGTGTTTGACGGCGTGCCGCACGTCAGTGTGCTCGCCCATGAAGAGCTGTATCAGCGCGCGTTCGTGGTCAGCTCGTTCGGCAAGACCTATCACGTCACCGGCTGGAAGACCGGCTACGTCGTCGCGCCGCCGGCGCTGACGGCCGAACTGCGCAAAGTCCACCAGTACGTCAGTTTCTGCGGTGTCACTCCGCTGCAATATGCCCTGGCCGATTACATGGCCGAGCACCCGGAACACGTCGAAGAACTGCCGGGTTTCTATCAGGCCAAGCGCGACCTGTTCTGTGATCTGTTGACGCCGTCGCGCTTCACCTTCAAACGTGTCACCGGCACCTATTTCCAACTGGTCGATTACTCACAGATCCGTCCTGACCTGAATGACGTCGAGATGGCCATGTGGATGACCCGCGAACACGGCGTGGCGAGTATTCCGGTGTCGGTGTTTTACCAGAACCCACCTGAAGGCCAGCGCCTCGTGCGCCTGTGCTTTGCCAAACGCGAGGAGACGCTGCGTGAGGCGGCGGCGAAACTATGCGTGATCTGAGTGCATTACCTGATCTCAATCTGGCGCTGATCCAGACCACTTTGGCCTGGCACGACCGTCAGGCCAACTTCGAGCATTTCGAGCAGTTGCTGGAGCAGGCACAGGGCGCTGATCTGATCATCCTGCCGGAAATGTTCACCACCGGTTTCTCCATGGAGTCAGAAACGCTCGCCGAAGCCGAGAACGGTCCGACCAGTAAATGGCTGCGCGTTCAGGCGGCGAAACTCGATGCGGTGATTACCGGCAGCGTGATTATTCAGGCTGCTGACGGCAGCCATCGCAATCGCCTGTTGTGGGCGCGGCCGGACGGTGAAGTGCTGCATTACGACAAGCGTCATCTGTTCCGCATGGCCGGCGAGCACAACCATTACACCCCCGGCGAACGGCAGGTGCAGTTCGAACTCAAGGGCTGGCGTATCCGCCCGCTGATTTGTTACGACCTGCGTTTCCCGGTGTGGAGCCGCGATGCGCAGGACACAGATCTGCTGCTGTACACCGCCAACTGGCCGGGTGCGCGACGTCTGCACTGGAATCGCCTGTTGCCAGCGCGAGCGATCGAAAACCTTTGTTATGTGGCGGCGGTGAATCGCGTTGGCACCGACGGCAAGGGTTTCGCTTACACCGGCGACAGTCAGGTGCTGGATTTCCAGGGTGAAACCTTGCTGGCGGCGGGGGAGGCGGACGGCGTGTTCAAGGTGGTTTTGGAGGCCGCACCATTGGCGGCTTATCGTGAGCGCTTCCCGGCGAATCTGGATGCCGACACCTTCGAGTTCACCTGAGGTAACTGATCGTTCCCACGCTCTGCTTGGGAACGAGCGCATCAGGCAAAAAAAGGCCCCGGAGTTCGCACTTCGGGGCCTTTTGCATTGCTGCAAAGGCTTACGCCGCTTTCGCCTCAGGCTGGCTCAGCGAGCGGTTCAGTGCGCTGAACAGCGCCTTGAAGCTGGCCGTGGTGATGTTTTCATCGATACCCACGCCGTGCACCGCACGTTCACCGTTCACCCGCAGCTCGATGTACGCCGCTGCCTTGGCGTTGGTACCTGCGCCAATCGCGTGTTCGTTGTAGTCCATGATCTCCACCGGAACCGGCAGACCGGCGACCAGTGCTTCCAGCGCACCGTTGCCCTTGCCACGCCAGTGCAGGTTGGTTTCGCCCTGACCTTTGCTCGCCACTTCCACTTCGACGGCGCTGTTACCGTTTTCTTCCTGCAGGCGATGGCTGACCAGCGCGTAAGGAGTGTTGGCTTGCAGGTATTCGCTGATCAACAGCGAATGGATCTGCTTGGCGGTCATCTCCAGACCCAGACGGTCGGTTTCACGCTGCACAACCTGGCTGAATTCGATCTGCATGCGACGTGGCAGGCTGATGCCGTACTCCTGCTCCAGCAAGTAGGCGATGCCGCCCTTACCCGACTGGCTGTTGACGCGGATCACCGCTTCGTAGCTGCGACCGATGTCAGCCGGGTCGATCGGCAAGTACGGCACTTCCCACAGTGCGTCCGGTTTCTGTTGGGAGAAGCCTTTGCGGATTGCATCCTGGTGCGAGCCGGAGAACGCGGTGTGCACCAGGTCGCCAACGTACGGGTGACGCGGGTGAACCTGAATCTGGTTGCACTCCTCAACGACTTTACGCACGCCGTCGATGTCGGAGAAGTCCAGCTGCGGGTCGAGACCCTGGGTGTACATGTTCAATGCGACGGTGACGAGGTCGACGTTACCGGTGCGTTCGCCGTTGCCGAACAGGCAGCCTTCGACGCGATCGGCGCCAGCCATCAGGCCCAGCTCGGTGGCAGCGACGCCGGTGCCACGGTCGTTGTGGGTGTGCAGGCTGATGATCACGCTGTCACGACGGTTGATGTTGCGGCCGAACCACTCGATCTGGTCGGCGTAGATGTTCGGCGTTGCGCATTCAACGGTGGCGGGCAGGTTGAGGATCATCTTGTGCTCAGGCGTCGGGTTCCACACCTCGATCACCGCATCACAGACTTCCTTGGCGAATTCCAGCTCGGTAGCGCTGAAGGTTTCCGGCGAGTATTCAAACGTCCATTCGGTGTCCGGCTGCATGGCTGCATATTTGACGAACAGCTTGGCGGCGTTCACGGCGATGGCCTTGATACCGTCCTTGTCCTGGTTGAAAACGATGCGACGGAAAGACGGCGAGGTGGCGTTGTACAGGTGAACGATGGCTTTCTTCGCGCCGCGCAGGGATTCGAAGGTGCGCTCGATCAAGTCTTCACGGCCCTGGGTCAGCACCTGAATGGTGGTGTCGTCCGGGATGTGGCCTTCTTCGATCAGGGTACGCACGAAGTCGAAGTCGGTTTGCGAAGCGGCTGGGAACGACGCTTCGATTTCCTTCACGCCGACTTGCACGAGGGTTTTCCAGAAACGCAGTTTCTTCACCGCGTCCATCGGCTCGATCAGTGACTGGTTGCCGTCGCGCAGGTCGGAGCTGCACCAGATCGGCGCGGTGTCGATGGTTTTCGACGGCCAGGTGCGATCCGGCAGGTTGATGACAGGAAACGCGCGGTATTTCGAAGACGGATCTTTGAGCATGCTCATCGGGAAATTCCTTATTGTCTGGGCCGAAAAGAGGCGGCCTGCCGGTGTTACGAATGTTCTGGGAAAGCGTGGGACGAGGTGCCGCGATTCAGCCCGGCAGTCGTGCGCTGACAAGGCACAGGCTGCGGTGCTGGCGAAGCTGAATAAGGGTGTGAGAGGTTTTCATGCCTTCAACCCTAACCGCGAGGGGAGAGGTTGGCAAGCAGTCGGAAAAAATTGAGAGGAATACTCGTAAAGCGGGTTTTTGCGGGATTTTATTGCGCTGGAGATTGCTGATCGTTGTGATATTTGCGCGAGGTTTGATTGGGGCGCAATTGGGGGTAAAGGGGTGTCAGGAGTGTTTGAGTACAGCATAAGCCGCCATCGCGAGCAGGCTCACTCCTACAGTTGATCGTGTTCACAACACCGGTCCAATGTAGGAGTGAGCCTGCTCGCGATGAGGCCATAAGCTTCGCTCTATTTTTTAAGGCTGAAATGCGCCAATAAAAATCGCCGGATCCACCCGCGCATCATTCAGGCTGACATTCCAGTGCATGTGCGGCCCGGTCGCGCGACCGGTCATGCCAACCTTACCGACCACCGTGCCCCGCGCCAGTTGATCGCCGACTTTCACATCAATCTTCGACATGTGGCAGAACATGCTGATAAAGCCCTGCCCATGGTCGACAAACACGGTATTGCCGTTGAAGAAGTAGTTGCCGGTGAGGATTACCTTGCCTGCCGCCGGGGTCTTGATCGGCGTTCCGGCCGGCACTGCGAAGTCGAGGCCGGCGTGCGGATTGCGCTCCTCACCATTAAAGAAGCGGCGCACGCCAAACTTGCTCGACAGCGGACCATTGACCGGTTTGTCCAGCAGCAGATTGCTTGGCGTGTTCGGGCTGAAGCTGCGGTAGGCCTTGATCTGCTCAGCCAGTTCACCCTCGATGCGCTTGAGGTTCGACTGATCCGGGTTTACTTGCTGTTTGTTCTTCAGGGTGATGCGCTGTTCCGGGTATTTCTTGTTGCCCACGGTGAACGGCAGATTGCGCCCACCGCTGCTGATCTGTTGCGTGCCCGGCTTCACCGTCAACGGCACGCCGACAATCGCCAGCCAGTTGTTCTGTTCTTTCACCACCAGCACCGGTTTGCCCTGATACGTGGCTTTCGGCGCCTGCGCGGCCGCGCCCAGATCAACCACTGCCACACCGCCTGGCACCGGTTTGTTCAGCAGCCGGGTAATGTAACTGTCGGCGTGGGCATTGAAGGTCAGGCAGAGCAAAAACAGTGGAGCGAGAAAACGCGGCATGGATCAGTCCAGTAAAGAGAGGGTGACAGGCGTCAGGTGATTGTCCTCGACGCGTACTTGCAGTTCGCCTTCGCCGAGTTTGGCTTTGAGGCGCTGGCCGGTGTGGGTCTGGGCGGCATTGCGGATCGCATGGCCACGCTCATCGAGCAGAATGCTGTAACCACGGCCGAGCGTTGCCAGCGGGCTGACCACGTGCAGCGTCTGCATCTGACTGTGCAGTTGCAGGCGACGGTTTTTCAGGCCTTCGCGCATGGCCCGTGGCAGACGTTCGGCGAGGCTGTCGAGGCGCTGGCGCAACATCGCCAATTGCCGTCCCGGATGTTGCCCGGCGAGGCGGGTTTCCAGGCGAATCAGGCGCTCGCGGCGAGTATTGAGATGACGTTCGAACGCCCGACGCATGCGCATGTCCAGATCGTCCAGACGTTGCGCTTGCTGGCGCAGACGCTCGCCGGGATGACGCAAGCGACGCGCCATGCCTTCGAGGCGCAGACGATCACGCATCAGGCGGTCACGCATGCGCATCACCAAACGGCGATGCAGGCTTTCGACCTGACGGATCAAATGGCTGGAATCGGGCGCGAGTAACTCGGCAGCCGCAGACGGCGTTGGCGCTCGGACGTCAGCGACAAAGTCACTGATCGACACATCGGTTTCATGGCCGACAGCACTGACAATCGGCGTCACACAGGCATCAACGGCGCGGGCCACGGCTTCTTCGTTGAAGCACCAGAGGTCTTCCAGCGAACCGCCGCCACGGGCAAGGATCAACGCGTCGAAGCCACGGGCATCGGCCATTTTCAGCGCGCGGACGATTTGCGCGGTGGCTTCGCGGCCCTGCACGGCGGTCGGGATCAGCGTCAGTTGTACTTGCGGTGCACGGCGGCGGAACACGCTGATGATGTCGCGAATCACCGCGCCGGTCGGCGAGCTGATGATGCCGATGCGCTGCGGATGCGCGGGCAGCGGCACTTTGCGTTCGGCGCTGAACAGACCTTCGGCGCTGAGCTTTTCTTTGAGTGCATCGAAAGCCAAACGTAGCGCGCCGTCACCGGCCGGCTCAACGGTGTCGAGAATCAACTGATAGTCGCCACGGCCCTCGAACAGCGAGACCTTGCCGCGTACCTTCACTGCCAGGCCGTCCTTCAACGCCTGACGCACTCGCGCGGCGTTCTGCCGGAACAGCGCGCAACGCACCTGCGCGCCGCTGTCCTTGAGGGTGAAATAGATGTGGCCGGACGCCGGGCGGGCGAGGTTGGAGATTTCGCCTTCAACCCAGATGTTGCTGAACACGTCTTCGAGCAACACCCGCGCACGGCCGTTGAGCTGGCTGACGGTCAGGACTTCACGGTCCAGGCCAAGTCTTGCAAAGGGATCTTTAATCATGGGGCGCAGTTTAAAGGCATTTGCCGTCGAATCACCACAAGTCCCCTGTAGGAGTGAGTCTGCTCGCGATAGCGGTGTGTCAGTCGCAGGATAGGTTGAATGTTCAACCGCGATCGCGAGCAGGCTCACTCCTACAAGGGGGTTGTGAAGGTTTCGATGAAGTGGTGGATCAAAGGTGTCGGATTCTGGCGATAGGCGAGGGCGACGGTGCTTTCGCAGTCCGGATCGCTCAGCGGCAGAAATCGTACGCCGCGTGGTGCAATGTCTTGCATTGATTCCGGCAGCAGGGCGATGCCGAATCCGGCCTGAATCAACTGTAACTGCGTGGTTTTGCGCGACATCACCCGCGCCGCTTTCGGGAAAAAACCCTGGCGCATGCACAGATCTGCACACAGATAACTCAAGCCGCCGCGTTGCGGATGCGGGATCGAGATAAACGCCTCGTCCTTCAATTGCACCAGTTCCACAGTGTTGGCATTTGCCAGGTAATGACTGTGCGGTACCGCCAGTAGCAACCGTTCAGTGAACAGCGGCACAATCTGGATGCCTTCGCGCTGGCGCAACACTGGCAACCGCAACAGGCCGATATCGAGGCGCCCTTCGGCCAGTTCTTCCAGTTGCGCCTCGGAAGACAACTTGCCGATGTCCAGCGACACGCCGCTCTGCTGATCAAGGTAGGTGCTGATCTGCTGAAGAAGCCATCCGCTGATCGTCACCGTACTCGAATGGCTCAGGCGCAAAGTGCCGCGTTGGCCATTGCCAACCGCAGTGGCCATGGCGCTGGCCTTGCTCAGTTCGTTCAGCAGATTCCGAGCGCGCGGCAAAAATGCTTCCCCCGCCGCAGTGAGCCGGGGCTGGCGTGCCGTGCGTTCGAACAGCGGTGTTTGCAGACGCGTTTCCATGTCCTTGATCTGCCGGCTCAGCGCTGATTGCGCGATATACAAACGTTCAGCCGCCGCACTGAAACTGCCGCAGTCGGCGATTTCGACGAAGTAACGCAATTGACGGGTTGAAAGCACGAGCCATGCCTTTTCGAGATGAGTAAGCGACCTGGAAGATATTAGTCGCAACGCTTGGTGCTGGCTAAAGTCATCTCAGACTTATTAAGGAAGTAGACCCATGAGTGTGGCGGCGTTGTTGAGCGAGTGGACATGGGGCGCCGGTGGTTGGGCGTTGATCGGCTTGGGTATCGCTCTGGCCTATATCGTGTTCGGCATTGCCGGATTTGGCACGGCGCTGGTCGCGGGGCCGATTCTGATTCTGTTCATGCCGTTGTCGAAGATTGTGCCGCTGCTGGTGCTGCTGGATTTCGTCGCGGCGTTCGGCAATCTGCTGCCGTCGCGGCGGGATGTGGCCAAGCCCGAGTTGTTACGGCTGCTGCCGTGCATGGCGGTCGGTTGCACGTTGGGCGTTATTTTTCTGCTTAACCTGAAATCCGATGTATTGCTGCTGTTGATGGGGCTGTTTATCAGCGCTTATGCGATTTACAGCCTGTGGGTAACAGCGCGGCCAACGCAAATGTCGGTGGGGTGGGCGGTGCCGATGGGCACGGTGGGTGGGCTGTTTGGTGCGCTGTTTGGCAGTGGCGGCTTTTTATATGCGATTTATCTCAACAGCCGATTGCCGAAAGAAGCGGCGCGGGCCACGCAAAGTGCGTTGATCAGTTGCAGCACGGTGGTGCGTTTGAGTCTGTTTGCCATCGCGGGTGTGTATGCCGAGCTACCCTTGTTGATGTTGGCGCTTTGTCTGTTGCCGGCCATGGCGTTGGGGTTGTGGATCGGGCGGCGGTTGACCATGCGTTTGTCGCGCGAGGCGTTTGTGCGATTGGTGACGTGGCTGGTGCTGGCGAGCGGGCTCGCGTTGATCGGGCGCTACCTCAGCACTTGACCGGATTTCGTCAGGGATTAAGCTGCCGGCCTTTAGGGCCTCTTCGCGAGCAAGCTCGCTCCCACAGTTGGAATGCATTCAAAGTGTGGGAGCGAGCCTGCTCGCGAAGGCGTCAGCAGCCACACCGCAGGACTTTCCATGAATTCGCAAAGCATCATCGTCCCGAAAATCTCCACCCTGCCGGTCCATGAACCCCGGGCCCGGGCGATCCTGCGCTGGCTGGTACGCAAGAACATCGTCAAGGAGGAGTTGAGCACCTGCGGCCGCACCGGCAATCGCATGGCGTACGCGATTGCCGATGGCGCCCGTGCCGTGGTGCTGCACCCGCAGGCGTTGCCATTCGGAGAGCCAATCAACGGCCTGGAGATCGTCACCAAGCGTTGCATCTACACTCCGGCGAAGGGCTTTCTCGAGGAGGCCGGTTGCGCCGAGTGCCGCCGCGAGGTCGGCGAAGCGCTGTTCGAGAGCCTCGAAGACTGGTTCCCCGGGCGCACCGATAACTTCACCTGCCCCGAATGCGGGCATGAAGATGACATCAACGGTTTTCTGTTTTTGCAGGAATGCGGGTTTTCCAACCTCGGTTTCATCTTCAATAACTGGCTTGAGGCCGGTTTCAAGCAAAGCTTTATCGACGAGTTCGCCGACTGGCTCGATCAACCTGTCTCTTGGGTCAAGGTGGAGCTGTAGATCCGGGGATTCCCGTACATCAGCAACATTGATATTAAGCTGAGTTTTACGTTGATCCGAAGGGGGTGTCTGACTATAATGGCGCGCTTCCATTTTCCCGCTCGGGAGCCCCCGCGATGCTGCGTATCAGCCAAGAAGCTCTGACATTCGACGACATTCTCCTAGTGCCTGGTTATTCCGAGGTGCTTCCTAACGAAGTCAGTCTCAAGACCCGCCTAACCCGTGGCATCGAGCTGAATATTCCTCTGGTTTCTGCTGCAATGGACACCGTTACTGAAGCCCGTCTGGCAATTGCCATGGCTCAGGAAGGTGGCATCGGCATTATCCACAAGAACATGACCATCGAGCAGCAAGCTGCCGAAGTTCGCAAGGTCAAGCGTTACGAAGCCGGTGTAGTCAAGGACCCAATCACCATCGAGGCTGATGCCACGGTGCGTGAACTGTTCGAATTGACCCGTCTGCACAACATTTCCGGCGTTCCGGTCCTGCACGATGGCGACCTGGTCGGCATCGTCACTTCCCGTGACGTGCGTTTCGAAAACCGTCTGGAAGCCACTGTCCGTGAAGTGATGACGCCTAAAGAGCGCCTGGTCACGGTCAAGGAAGGCGCCGACAAGAACGACGTTCGCGAGTTGTTGCACAAAAACCGCATCGAACGCGTACTGATCGTCGACGACAAATTCGCCCTCAAAGGCATGATGACCGTCAACGACATCGAAAAAGCCAAAGCCTACCCGCTGGCCAGCAAGGACGACCAAGGTCGTCTGCGCGTTGGCGCTGCTGTCGGTACCGGTAAAGACACCGGTGACCGCGTTGCCGCTCTGGTCAATGCCGGTGTGGACGTAGTGGTAGTTGATACCGCTCACGGTCACTCCAAAGGCGTGATCGACCGCGTTCGCTGGGTCAAAGAGAACTTCCCTGAAGTGCAGGTGATCGGCGGCAACATCGCCACCGGCGCCGCTGCCAAGGCTTTGGCCGAAGCAGGCGCTGACGCAGTCAAGGTCGGTATCGGCCCTGGCTCGATCTGCACCACCCGTATCGTCGCCGGTGTCGGCGTCCCGCAAATCAGTGCCATCGCCAACGTCGCCGCTGCCCTTGAAGGCACCGGCGTACCGTTGATCGCCGACGGCGGCATCCGTTTCTCCGGTGACCTGTCCAAGGCCATCGTAGCCGGTGCTTCCTGCGTGATGATGGGCTCGATGTTCGCCGGTACTGAAGAAGCGCCGGGCGAAATCGAACTGTTCCAGGGCCGTTCGTACAAGGCTTATCGCGGCATGGGTTCGCTGGGCGCCATGTCCCAGGCTCAAGGTTCCTCCGACCGTTATTTCCAGGACTCCTCGGCAGGCGCCGAGAAGCTTGTTCCGGAAGGCATCGAAGGCCGTGTGCCGTATAAAGGCACCCTGAGCGCGATCATTCACCAGTTGATGGGCGGTCTGCGTTCCTCGATGGGCTACACCGGTAGCGCCAACATCGAAGAAATGCGCACCAAGCCTGAGTTCGTGCGGATCACCGGTGCTGGCATGGCCGAATCCCACGTGCACGACGTGCAGATCACCAAAGAAGCGCCAAACTACCGCGTAGGTTGAGCCTTCAAGCAATAAAGTAAGCAACCGGGGCTGTTTGATTCAGCCCCGAGTTGTTTCTGAATCACGACTGTTTCTGAACGACTTAGACGAGACTGAATCATGGCCCTCGATATTCACGCTCACCGCATCCTGATCCTCGACTTCGGTTCGCAATATACCCAACTGATCGCCCGCCGCGTGCGCGAGATCGGTGTGTACTGCGAACTGCACCCGTTCGATATGGACGAAGATGCGATCCGCGAATTCGCTCCTAAAGGCGTCATCCTCGCCGGCGGCCCCGAGTCCGTACACGTCGCCGACAGCCCGCGCTGCCCACAGGCAGTGTTCGATCTGGGCGTACCGGTCTTCGGTATCTGCTACGGCATGCAAACCATGGCCGAGCAACTGGGCGGCAAGGTTGAAGGTTCCGAACTGCGTGAGTTCGGTTACGCCCGCGTTGATGTAGTCGGCAAGAGCCGCCTGCTCGATGGCATCGAAGACCACATCGACGCCGACGGCCTGTTCGGCCTCGACGTATGGATGAGCCACGGTGACAAGGTCACCAGGATGCCGGAAGACTTCCACATCCTCGCCAGCACCCCAAGCTGCCCGATCGCCGGTATGTTCAACGACGACCGTGGCTACTACGGCGTGCAGTTCCACCCGGAAGTGACCCACACCAAGCAGGGCGGTCGCATCCTGTCGCGTTTCGTTCTCGACATCTGCGGCTGTGAAGCATTGTGGACGCCGTCGAAGATCGCTGAAGACGCCATCGCCAACATCCGAGCACAAGTCGGCACCGACAACGTGCTGCTGGGCCTGTCCGGCGGCGTTGACTCCTCGGTGGTTGCCGCGCTGCTGCACAAAGCCATCGGCGACCAACTGACCTGCGTCTTCGTCGACAACGGCCTGCTGCGTCTGCACGAAGGCGAGCAAGTGATGGCCATGTTCGCCGAGAACATGGGCGTCAAGGTGATCCGCGCCAATGCTGAAGACCAGTTCCTCGACAACCTGGCCGGCGAAGCCGATCCAGAGAAGAAGCGCAAGATCATCGGTCGCACCTTCATCGACGTATTCGATGCCCAGTCGAACAAACTGGAAAACATCAAATACCTCGCTCAGGGCACTATCTACCCGGACGTGATCGAGTCGGCTGGCGCGAAAAGCGGCAAGGCCCACGTGATCAAGTCGCACCACAACGTGGGCGGCCTGCCGGAAGAGATGAACCTGAAACTGGTCGAGCCACTGCGCGAACTGTTCAAGGACGAAGTCCGTCGTTTGGGTCTGGAGCTGGGCCTGCCGTACGACATGGTCTACCGTCACCCGTTCCCGGGCCCGGGCCTGGGCGTGCGCATCCTCGGTGAAGTGAAGAAGGAATACGCCGATCTGCTGCGTCGTGCCGACCACATCTTCATCGAAGAACTGCGCAAAGCCGACTGGTACCACAAAGTCAGCCAGGCCTTCGTCGTGTTCCAGCCAGTCAAATCGGTTGGCGTTGTAGGCGATGGCCGTCGTTACGCTTGGGTTGTAGCCCTGCGTGCCGTAGAAACCATCGACTTCATGACCGCACGTTGGGCGCACCTGCCTTACGAACTGCTGGAAACCGTCTCCGGCCGCATCATCAATGAAATCGAAGGCATCTCCCGCGTCACTTACGACGTGTCGAGCAAGCCGCCAGCGACCATTGAGTGGGAGTGATCCCGCACAAGCCTTGATGGCTTGAGCGCTGTCACCGAAAGCCGTGTGAAATTCGATTTCACACGGCTTTTTTGTGTCTGCGTTACAGCGGTTTCGACCAGCCAGCGAGGTTCATGCCCATCTCATCCAGTGCCTGTAGCAACGTCTTGATGCTGTCATAGCGTTTACCGCTGACCGAAGGCCAGCTCGGGCGTTCGATGTAGAAGCGTCTCCCGTCATTTTCAATAATGGTGCGCACCAGTTCTTTGCTGCGACTGCGATGCACGATAAATGTCATGTTGGGTTGTTGTTTCAAGGAGTACATACCGTAACGCGGCAGCAGCGTTTCGAATTCCGCCATGGTTTGTGCGATCCACGGTGTTTCCATTTGCAGCCGCAGGTCGCCTCGCACCAGTGCGGAGCGGTCAAACGCGGTACCGCCCAGCGGGAGGATTTTCCCCGGGTCGACTTCGATGCCACGTGATACTCCTTCGGCGACATCCTCGACACGGATACCGATGGCCTCTTCCAGCTCGCTGACGCCGGCAACGCCGTCGAAGGTGTTCGAGTGGGAGTTGCCCATCAGAGCGACCCACTTGTGTGCGCCCCGCGCTGCCTGATCGGCACGAATGACCGATCTGGCGAAGTAGTTCATCATTTTCTGCCGTGCAGTCTCGTCGACCGTGAGCGCCTGGGCAGTCATGATCTCCATGCCGTAGAGCCGGTAGCTCGCCATGCAATCAATGGCCTGTATATGGATGCCTTGTTTTCTGGCTTCCCTGACCAGTTCAAGAAACGTGTAACGCTCCAATGGATCAGTCATGTTGCCGACATCAAGCGCTTTCAGGTAAGTCTCGAGATCCTTGGGCATGACGCCGGTGCGGAAGAACTCGTCCAGGGCCGCCTGGTGAAAGTCGGTCAGCAGGTGTTCCATGTACAGGGTCTTCACTTGTTTGCTGGCGAGTAACTCCATGTTTTCGATCAGCCATTGTTTACTGCCGATAGCGGTATGACTTTCACCGATGACCAGCCCTCGGGCATGTTGCAGAATCCTGTCGATGATCTCCTCGGCAGTCGCGTCTGTCGCCAGTACCGGCACGGGAGGGCGCCCAGGCAATTGCAGTGTGGCAAAGAACTCCAAGGCGTCGTGGTAGAGACGTTTTCTGATGACCTTGAAATCGCGGTAGGCATCGAACGCGTTGAGGCTGTCGTAGACATCCCGTAGTGCCTCATCGTCGAGCCCCGCCGCGCCTTGCTCAAGATGCGATTTGAGGGGGGCAGGCACGTCGTATTCGGATGCCGGCAGGGTGGTTATCGGTGCTGGGACAGGTTGGCGTTGACCGCGGGATCCTGCCAGCGCAGATGGCTTGCCGCCCCCCTTGAGACCGCCGCGTGGCATGGTTTCCCACTCGCCCTCAGCGTTCAGGCGTATGGCGATGGAACCAGTAAAACTGTCGGGTTTCGCGGGGTCGATGATGGCCCAGTGGCCGCCACCGTTGAGGTCGGTTTCGTAACGCACGTAGTAGGCGCAGTCGTCGATCATGATGGCTGTGGAGGGCGTGGAGTCGAGCAGGTAAATCCCCTGAAGCTTGCCGGGCTCACTGCCAGGCGTCAGTCCTTCCAGTAATTCATTGGCTTGCCAGTGTTGCGGTATCGGCGGTCGCGGGATGTCTTCGAGTAATGACGTGGCAGTCGGCGTTTGAACACCGATCGGTGGCGAACCCACTGGCTTCAAGGTTTTTTCGGGCAGTGCCCGTTTCAGCTCGTCGCTGTTCTCTACGGTCAAGTCGGCCATTTCCCGAGCTTCTGCGGCATCGACCTCAGGGCCGGTCTCCAGCAATGCCCCCGGCCCTTTGAGCACCATGAGATTGAACAGCATGTCGATGCCGTTGAGCACTGCACCGAGGATCCCGGCCTTGCGTTGCGCGGTGGTTTTTCCGTTGACCGCCTGATCGATGTTCAAACCCATGCCAGCAATGCTGGCGCCGATCACTGGAAGCGCTATCGGCCATCCGACCACTGCCATCGGGCCAAATACTTTGACACCTGCGCTGAGATAACCGATCCACAGTCGCTTGCGCAGATCGCCGTTGGAGGTCAGGGAAAGCGTGGCTTCCGCGAACATGGCATCACGGGTCGAATCGCTCAACCAGGTAAAGGCGTCACCCTTGATCGCGCGGCTCTGCCCATTGATCATTGAGTGGTCGTAGACGCCCCAGGTTTTCACCAGGCGGTTCATCAGATCGCTGAGGTTATCGCTGACCTGCTGGCGGTCAGCGAGGGAGAAATGTGTCATCAATGTCTGCCGGGTAGCGCTGTTGTTCATCCGCAGCAGCACCCAGTAGTGCATGTCTGTAGCGCTTTCCAGTACCTGGAAAGGCTCGGTATCGCTTGGCAGATAAACGACCTGTCGTCCCTTCGTCGTGATGAATCGAAACGCACTGATGGCGCAGTAACCGGCGATATCGAACGTGGTGACCTCAGCGCTGCAAGGGTGAGCGGCCTGCAGCATTTGCAGGCTGACAGGCCAGGTGATCGGGCCGATGACGGCTTGCGTGACGAACTGGAAGTCTTCGTCGCTCAATTGCCGTTTGTCTCGTGCCTGTAGGGCTTTGACAAGGAAGTTGCATTTGGCCAATGTGCGGAAATGGCTGTTCGAGGTACTCCAGAATGCTGTCAATTTTTCGCTGTACAACGCGCTGAAGTCGACGCTCCAGAATTCCTTTAGCACCGCGCTTCCGTGCAGGCGCACTTCATTGGATTCATTGAAGGTGCCGGCACCCGGGCCTGCGGTATAAAAACCACCGTACACGTCAAGTAGATCGGCATTGTCCTGATCGGCGACACGAAATCGGTGGATCACCAGTTCGGTCAGGGTCATGGTCGAGGTGGGCGTCGCGTGCACATGCTCCCAGCCAGTAAAGGCTTTGGCGCTGCTTTGCGAAGCATCGAAGCGATGAAAGTAGACCTGATCCGGATCCAGTCCGTTGATCTCATGTTTTTTTAGTAAGTCGCTGGCGACCTGATGCGCCTCATCCTGCAGGCTGGGGCAGTTCTGGATGACGGTGGCGGCAATGGCCTCAAGCGCGGCCTTGTCGGCAGCATTGGGCAGGGGGGGTGGTGCGTTCATGCTCTCTATCCTTGAGAAACGGGTGTCGCAGGATGACCTGTTCACTCAAGGACTGTGCACTACATAGTTATGTTATGGGTACGATCAAAATGCTGTATGGCGCGGGCGCGACTGCGTCCATCCGCCGCGCCGCCCTTACTGTTTCGCAATTGCAGGTGTATCGTATTTGCCTTTTGCGGGCCTGGCGCCCGTGGCTGATACGTGAGGTGGTTGAGTTCATGTCTTTTACCCGTCGACAAATACTCGGTGGTCTGGCCGGTCTTGTAGTGGTTGGCGTGGGGGCCGGTGGCGCGTCGCGTTACTGGCTGGGCAAAATGGCTGATGCTGAAGCGGGCCACGATTACGAACTGATCGCCGCGCCGCTGGATGTTGAACTGGTGCCGGGGCATAAAACCGCAGCCTGGGCGTTCGGCCCCTCGGCGCCAGGAACCGAGCTGCGTGTGCGTCAGGGTGAATGGCTGCGCGTACGTTTCATCAACCATTTGCCGGTGGCGACCACCATTCACTGGCATGGCATTCGCCTGCCGCTGGAAATGGACGGTGTGCCGTACGTTTCGCAGCTACCGGTGCTACCAGGCGAGTACTTCGATTACAAATTCCGCGTGCCGGATGCTGGCAGCTATTGGTATCACCCGCACGTCAGCAGCAGCGAAGAGCTCGGTCGCGGGCTGGTCGGGCCGCTGATCATCGAAGAGCGCGAGCCGACCGGTTTCGTGTATGAAAAGACCTTGAGCCTGAAGAACTGGCACATCGATGACGTAGGCAATTTCGTCGAGTTCAGCATTCCGCGTGAAGCGGCGCGGGGCGGAACGGCGGGGCGCCTTTCGACAATTAATGGTGTGCCATCGCCGGTGATCGAATTGCCGGCCGGGCAGATCACGCGAGTGCGTTTGCTCAACCTCGACAACACCCTGACTTACCGCATCAATATTCCCGGGGTCGAAGCACGGATTTATGCGCTGGACGGCAACCCGGTCGAGCCACGCCCGCTGGGCAAGGAATACTGGCTGGGCCCCGGCATGCGCATTTGCCTGGCGATCAAAGCGCCAGCGGCTGGCGAAGAATTATCGCTGCGCAACGGCCCGGTGCGTCTGGGCACGCTGCGTTCGGTGGCCAATACCGACGCGCCGACTGACTGGCCGAAGGCGCTGCCGGCCAACCCGGTGGCTGAGCCGGACCTGGCCAATGCCGAGAAACTCAACTTCAATTTCGAATGGGTCGGTTCGGTATCGGTGAACGTCGATAACGGCCGGCCGCCGAGTCTGTGGCAGATCAACGGCAAGGCCTGGGACATCACCGACAAGACGTGTGCGGATCGGCCGATTGCCAGCCTGAAGCTGGGTCAGAGCTATATTTTCGAATTGAAGAACATGACCCAGTACCAGCACCCGATCCACTTGCACGGGATGAGCTTCAAAGTGATTGCGTCGAATCGGCACAAGATCATTCCGTACTTCACCGACACGTACCTGTTGGGCAAGAACGAGCGCGCGCAAGTGGCGCTGGTGGCCGATAACCCGGGGGTATGGATGTTCCACTGCCATGTGATCGACCACATGGAAACCGGCCTGATGGCCGCCATCGAGGTGAAGTGATGCGCCAGATTCGCCCAGCGGCGATCATCGACCGCAGCCGTGACCGCGATTTCATGCGTGAAGCGTTGGCGCTTGCCGCACAAGGCGCAGCCCTCGGCGAAGTTCCGGTGGGCGCGGTGCTGGTGCAGGATGGCGAGATCATCGGTCGCGGCTTCAATTGCCCGATCAGCGCCAGCGACCCGAGTGCCCACGCGGAAATGGTCGCTATTCGTGCTGCCGCACAGGCCGTGGATAACTATCGTCTGCCAGGCAGCACGCTGTATGTGACGCTGGAACCGTGCAGCATGTGTGCCGGATTGATCGTGCATTCACGGGTAGCGCGAGTGGTTTACGGGGCGCTGGAGCCGAAGGCGGGGATTGTGCAGAGCCAGGGGCAGTTTTTTACCCAGGGCTTTTTGAATCACCGAGTGTTGTATGAAGGCGGGGTGTTGGCGGAGGAGTGTGGTGCGGTGCTGACTGAATTCTTCCGCGCCCGCCGAGCAAAAAGCCCCTCACCCTAACCCTCTCCCAGAGGGAGAGGGGACTGACCGAGTTGAATGGGCGATCACCGCGGACCTGAGTTATCGAGTCGAACTCAAGTTTCGAAAAGCCCAAAGATCGGCTCCCTCTCGCAGAGGGAGAGGGGACTGACCGAGTTGAATGGGTGATCTCCGCCGACCTGAGTTATCGAGTCGAACTCGAGTTTTGAAAAGCCCAAATATCGGCTCCCTCTCCCAGAGGGAGAGGGGACTGACCGAGTTGAATGGGCGATCACCGCGGACCTGAGTTATCGAGTCGAACTCAAGTTTCGAAAAGCCCAAAGATCGGCTCCCTCTCGCAGAGGGAGAGGGGACTGACCGAGTTGAATGGGCGATCCCCGCCGACCTGAGTTATCGAGTCGAACTCAAGTTTTGAAAAGCCCAAAGATCGGCTCCCTCTCCCAGAGGGAGAGGGGACTGACCGAGTTGAATGGGCGATCTCCGCCGACCTGAGTTATCGAGTCGAACTCAAGTTTTGAAAAGCCCAAATATCGGCTCCCTCTCCTTGGGGAGAGGGCTGGGGTGAGGGGTGAATTCACCGCGGTGTTTGAGAGGTTGGGTTACTTCTTCGCGACGATCACCGCACGCATTGGCGCCGGCAGGCCTTCGATGGTTTTGCTGTGGTCTTCGGGATCAAGGAAGTCGCTCAACGACTGATACTTCATCCACTCCGTACCGCGCTGCTCTTCAACCGTTGTCGTGCTCACATCCACGCAACGAATGTCGGTGAAACCGGCACGACGCAGCCACAATTCCAGCGCCGGCACCGACGGCAGAAACCACACGTTACGCATCTGCGCATAACGGTCTTCCGGCATCAGCACCTGATGCTTGTCGCCTTCCACCACCAGTGTTTCCAGCACCAGTTCGCCGCCCTTGACCAGGCAATCCTTCAGCGCCAGCAAATGCTCGATCGGCGAGCGGCGGTGGTAGAACACGCCCATGGAAAACACCGTGTCGAAACCTTCCAGATTCGCCGGCAGGTCTTCGAACGGGAACGGCAAATGCCAGGCATTTGGTTCGGACAGGTAACGCTGCACGGCCTGGAACTGGCAGAAGAACAGCCAGTTCGGGTCAACACCAATCACACTGTCTGCACCCGCACCGAGCATGCGCCACATGTAATAGCCGTTGCCGCAACCGACGTCGAGGATGCGTTTGCCCTTCAGGTCGAGATGTGGAGCTACGCGCGACCATTTCCAGTCCGAACGCCATTCGGTATCGACGTGCACACCAAACAGATCGAACGGCCCTTTGCGCCACGGCGACAGGCCCATCAGCGCAGTGCGCATCTGCGCGCGGGTTTCGTCGTCGCAATCGGTGTCGAGTTTCAGGCCGTTGAGCAGATCGACTTCGCTCGGCTGAATCTTCGGCAAGGCATCGAGCGCACTCTGCCAGCGCTCCAGATCGCCATGGCCCTTGTCCATTTTCTTGTCGAGTTGACGCTGCAGGGTGTTGGCCCATTCGGCCAGCGGCGTGCCGGCCAGACGGCGGGCGAGGGGGGACAGATCAATCATGGCAAGGCAATCAACGAGGCAAAGTTAAGACACTGGAACCACGGCACGACTTTCGAGAACCCGGCGGCCAGCAGGCGTTCGCGGTGTTCTTCGAGGCTGTCGGGCTTCATGACGTTTTCGATGGCGCTGCGCTTCTGGGCAATTTCCAGTTCGCTGTAGCCGTTGGCGCGTTTGAAGGCGACGTGCAGATCGGTGAGCAGCGCGTGTTCCTCGGCATCATTGAATCGCAGCTTCTCCGAGAGAATCAGCGCTCCACCGGGCAACAACGATTGGCGGATGCGCGAGAGCAACGCGGTGCGCTGCTCGGGGGCGATGAATTGCAGGGTGAAGTTCAGCGCGACCACCGAGGCGGGCTGGAAGTCGAGGGCAAGGATGTCGCCCTCGATCACTTCGACCGGCAGCAACTCCTGGAACATCGAATCCTGACCGTTGAGGTACTCGCGGCAGCGTTCGACCATGGCGGCCGAGTTATCCACAGCGATAACGCGGCAACCGTCGGTGCGCACGTGGCGACGCAGGGCCTGGGTTACGGCGCCCAAGGATGAGCCGAGATCGTAGAGCACGCTGTTCGGCTGAGCGAACTGCGCGGCGAGCACGCCGAGGTTTTCGACGATGGTCGGATAACCCGGCACCGAGCGCTTGATCATGTCCGGGAACACCCGCACGACGTCTTCGTTGAAGGCGAAGTCGGGTACCTGGGCCAGAGGCTTGGCGAAAATGCGATCGGGTTCTTTGCTCACGGCGGTTCCGGCGGTGTAAATGGAAAGGCCGGCATTTTAGCCAAAAGGGCGCGGGGATGCGCGGGTTGTCTGATAAAGCGTTTTTTTGCCGGTGATCGTTCCCACGCTCTGCGTGGGAATGCCGCCCCGGACGCTCCGCGTCCCTGCGCAAATGACGCAGAGCGTCACAGGATGCATTCCCACGCGGAGCGTGGGAACAATCAGATCCGTTTAGTCTGGGAGAAAGCGGAGGCGGCGATGCCCCACTGGCCCAGCCAATAACTGAGGATGATGACGTACGGCGCAGCATGGAATGGCGATACAAAGCGATCAATGCCAATCACGCTGTCCGAAAACACAAACGCCAGCGCACCACCCGCCGCCAGTAGCGCCGAACGTTTCGGCACATCGGTGCCGAGACGAGCAAGCGCGCGCCAGAGCATCGCGCTGATTGCCGTGCCATAGACAATCACTGGCACCAGCAACGGCCCCAGACCACTGGAAATCAGCAGTCCGAGCAACACCGCACCCACCGCGAGTGCCAAGACCAGCGGCAACACCGCCAGACGCTTGCAGTCACTCAGATAAGCCTTCAGATAAGCCAGGTGCGCAACCAGAAACGCGCCCAGCCCAAACACAAACAAATCCCCCGGCCACGCCAACAACACATCACCCAGCAACGAAAAAATCAGGCCGAGGCTGATCCAGCGCCGATAGTCGCTGGGCGGCGCATCATGCAACCAGCCGAGCAACGCCAGTACCGGCAACGGTTTGACCAACAGACAAAGCAGCGCCGCATGCGTACTGACGCCGTAAAGAAAGGTCACCGCGCCCATCAGCGCCAGAATCAGCCAGCCCACAATCAGTTCACCGAAATGGCGCAGTCAAAGGTTTCCACCGGCAGCACTTCCGGCGCCCATGGCTGTTGCGAGGTCAGGCGCAGACGCCCGGTACCGGGGGCAAACGCCTGAAAGCGCCAGGTCGACAGACCCGCTGCACCGACCACGCCGGCATCTTCCGGATTGCTGTAGACCTCGGGGCTGAGCGCGCGCAGCACACCGCCAGCCGAGTCCTGAATGGCCCAGCGATAACCGGTGGTTGGATTGCTTGGCAGCATGACGATGAGGTTTTGCCCGTTGGTGAGCCGTACGGGGCATTCGCTTTGTTTTTCCACGGTCACGTTGTGTTTCGGTTGCGTGGCGCAGGCGGCCAGCAGCGAGAGGGCGAGGGGGAGAAACAGGCGAGTGGGGGACATAGGGTCAGCGGCTCCGGGCGTTCACGACGAACGGCGAGCATAACTGAAGATGAGACAAAGTGTGACAGTCTGGGGTTGAAGGTGACCGGGTTGACGCCATCGCGAGCAGGCTCACTCCTACAGTGGGTTGTGGCGTTCACAAATCAACTGTTCACCATAGAACCCTGTAGGAGTGAGCCTGCTCGCGATAGCGGTAGTCATGTCACCGCAGAACTGTCAGAACAGGATCTTCGCCACATCCGCAAACTTCTTGGCGAAATGCACAGTAATCCCTTCCTTCAGATAATCCGGCAATTCCTCAAAATTACCCCGGTTCGGCTCCGGCAAAATCAACTCGAAGATCTTCTGCCGCCGCGCCGCAATCACCTTCTCACGCACCCCGCCAATCGGCAGCACATGCCCGGTCAGCGTCAGTTCGCCGGTCATTGCCACGCCTTTTTTCGGTGGCTGGTTGCGCGCGAGGGAGAGCAGGGCGCTGGCCATGGTCACACCGGCGCTCGGGCCGTCCTTCGGTGTCGCGCCTTCCGGCACATGCAAGTGGACGAAGGCTTCGTCGAAGAACTTCGCATCGCCGCCGAACTGTTTCAAGTGCGAGCTGACGTAGCTGTAGGCGATCTCCGCCGACTCCTTCATCACATCACCCAGTTGCCCGGTGAGTTTGAAACCCCGGTTGAGCGTATGAATGCGCGTCGCTTCGATCGGCAACGTCGCGCCACCCATGCTGGTCCACGCCAGACCGGTAATCACACCGGTGCCGGACAGCACTTGTTCGTTGCGGAACACTGGATGACCCAGTGACGCTTCGAGGTCTTTCGGCCCGAGTTTGATCACCGCTTTCGGCTCGTCGATCAGCTTCATCACCGCTTTGCGCACCAGTTTGCCCATCTGTTTTTCCAGCTGACGCACGCCGGCTTCACGGGCGTAACCGTCGATCAGGGCTTTGAGCGCGCTGTCGCTGATGCTCAGGCTGCCCTTGGACACGCCGGCCTTTTCCAGCAATTTCGGCCACAGGTGACGCTTGGCGATGGCGACTTTTTCTTCAGTGATGTAGCCAGACAGGCGAATCACTTCCATCCGGTCCAGCAGTGGGCCTGGGATCGAATCGAGGGTGTTGGCGGTGCAGACGAACAGGACTTTCGACAAGTCCATGCGCAGGTCGAGGTAGTGGTCGAGGAATTCGACGTTCTGTTCCGGGTCGAGGGTTTCCAGCAGCGCCGAGGCCGGGTCGCCCTGGTAGCTCTGGCCCATCTTGTCGATCTCGTCGAGCATGATCACCGGGTTCATCACTTCGACGTCTTTCAACGCCTGCACCAGTTTGCCCGGTTGCGCGCCGATGTAGGTGCGGCGATGGCCCTTGATCTCGGCTTCGTCGCGCATGCCGCCGAGGCTGAAGCGGTAGAACGGTCGGCCGAGGGATTCGGCGATGGATTTGCCGACGCTGGTTTTACCCACGCCCGGCGGGCCGACCAGCAGCACGATGGAACCGCTGATCTCACCTTTATAAGCACCGACGGCGAGGAATTCGAGGATGCGATCCTTGATGTCGTCGAGGCCGGCGTGGTGTTTGTCGAGCACTTTGCGCGCGTGCTTGAGGTCGAGTTTGTCCTCGCCATACACGCCCCACGGCACCGAGGTCGCCCAGTCGAGGTAGTTGCGGGTGACCGCGTACTCCGGCGAGCCGGTTTCGAGGATCGACAGTTTGTTCATTTCCTCTTCAAGGCGTTTTTGTACCTGCGCCGGCAGGACTTTGCCTTCGAGGCGTTGTTCGAACTGTTCGAGGTCGGCGCTGCGGTCGTCTTTGGTCAGGCCGAGTTCCTGCTGGATGACCTTGAGTTGTTCCTTGAGGAAAAACTCGCGCTGATGCTCGCCGATCTTGCGGTTAACTTCCGCCGAGATCTCTTTTTGCAGGCGCGCGACTTCGACTTCCTTGCGCAGCATCGGCAGGACTTTTTCCATGCGCTTGAGCATCGGCACACAGTCGAGCACTTCTTGCAGCTCAGGGCCGGTGGCGGAGGTCAGCGCGGCGGCGAAGTCGGTCAGCGGCGACGGGTCGTTGGGGCTGAAGCGGTTGAGGTAGTTTTTCAGCTCTTCGCTGTACAGCGGGTTGAGCGGCAGCAGTTCCTTGATCGCGTTGATCAGCGCCATGCCGTAGGCCTTGACCTCGTCGGTCGGCTCGGTCGGCTGGTGCGGGTATTCGACTTCGACCAGGTACGGTGGGCGGTGGTGTTTGAGCCAGGTTTTGATGCGTACGCGGCTCAGGCCCTGGGCGACGAATTGCAGTTTGCCGTTCTCGCGGCTGGCGTGGTGGACTTTGACCAGCGTGCCGTATTCGGGCAGGGCGCCGGTGTTGAAGTGGCGCGGGTCTTCCTGGGGCGTGTCCATGAAGAACAGGGCCAGGGAGTGGTGGTCGGATTTGCTGACGAGGTCGAGGGTTTCGGCCCAGGGTTCTTCGTTGACGATGACCGGCAGGACTTGGGCCGGGAAGAACGGGCGGTTGTGGATCGGGATGATGTAGACCTTGTCCGGCAGGTTCTGGCCTGGCAGGGCGAGGCCTTTGCCGGAGGAGGTGTGTTCGATGTGTTCGGCTTCGGTGTAGTCGTCGGGGTTTTCCGGGAATTCTTGGTGGTCGCTCATGGGGCACCTGCGCAATGGGGTATGGGTCTTAGATGGGGCAGGCTTTCGGTGGTTTCAATGGCGGGGGATGTTTCTGCTTGTGTGTTCAGGGTTTTGACAGGGGTCACGCTTTGGGCTTGGCGGCCTTTGGGCCGACCATGTTCTTGGGGGTTGTGTGTATATCCGTTTTTTTGGTGATGGCGGATTAAGGTTTCGCCCTTACGGCGAGTCACCTTTTCCAAACGCCGAAAAGGTAACCGAAAAGGCTTGCTCCTACGTGCGGCCCGCTCGCTGAGGCTCGGGGTTCCTTCGCTGCGGGATCGATCCGGGCGCAGCGCCTACGGTTTGCTTCGCTGCACCTCCTCTCGCTGTGTTTGGCTGCGCCAAACGGTCGCTGCGCTCCCACGCCCGGATCAATCCCTCCACTCAGCCTTCCGACGTCGCTCGTGGATCAAGATCAAGATCAAGATCAAGAGCAGGCGAGCTGACACTCGGCCTATTGAGTGGTGAAGAGCGGGTGTTTGGCTTTGGTTTTTTGGTGGGTTCGCCCCTCACCCCAGCCCTCTCCCGAGGGAGAGGGGGCCGGTTTTTGGGCTTTTCAGAATGTGAGTTCGGCTCGGTATTGCACGTCGGCGTGTCTATCCCAAACACCTCGGTCAGTCCCCTCTCCCTCCGGGAGAGGGTTAGGGTGAGGGGCTGTTGATTCCCGCTTTGAAGCTTAAGTTCGGCTCGGTATTGCACGTCGGCGTATCTCGCCCAAACACCTCGGTCAGTCCCCTCTCCTTCCGGGAGAGGGTTATGGTGAGGGGCTGTTGATTCACGCTTTGAAGCTCAAGTTCGGCTCGGTATTGCACGTCGGCGTATCTCGCCCAAACACCTCGGTCAGTCCCCTCTCCCTCCGGGAGAGGGTTAGGGTGAGGGGCTTTTCAGTTGTGAGTGGGGGGGGGATATTTCGTGGTTATCCAGTGCGCGGTTCACCGCGAGTTCGGCGAGCATGATGATTTGCTGGATCGCCAGAATCGTCCTTCGTTGCGGCAGTTCGATGTACGCGGCGATGTCGCTGGTCATGAGGCTGGCTTGGGCCAGGGATTCGCAGGCGTGTACCAGCAGGCTTTCGTTGTCCTGATCGGGGGCGACCTGGAACATGGTGCTGGGTTTGTGGAAGCGCAGGGTCAAGGCGTTGGGTTTGAGGTAGTGGTCGAGGGCGCGTTCGGCGGCCTCGTGGAATCTTTTTGAGCCGGGGAATTCGTAGGGGGTGGTGTCGTCCGCTGCGGGCGGATTGGGTGTTGGTTTGATCATGGTGAAGCTCCGAATGATAAGTGGGGCTGTCACTCTCAATCGCCGCGACGCGACAAAGGGTGGCAGCTGTACGCAGGTTCGCGGACCGAGCCATTCGGCAATCTCGGCATACCCGAAGGTATCCCGCGCACAGCCACCATCAAACCAAACAACAAGCACCTGAGCGCTCCCGTTTGGGTCGGCGATTATGCATCAAATCGAATGAACTGCTCGGGCCGCGACGCCCGTTCGCTGAATTTGCAGCGACCCTCAGAGGCTATCCACCCCACTTCCGAGGCACAACCGACGCGACTTGTGGGAAAAACTCCGCACAATCACCAGCATTTGTAGGACGAGCAAATTTCCCACAGCCAACCCATTCCACCCTGTAGGAGCTGCCGAAGGCTGCGATCTTTTGATCTGGCTTTTAAAAACCAAAGTCAACAGATCGCAGCCTTCGGCAGCTCCTACATGGATATGTGGTGCACAAAAAAGGCGATGTCCCTTTCGAGACATCGCCTTTGTTTTACCGCCGCTAAAGCTTATTCCGGCAGTTTGTAGGCAATGATGTAGTCGCCCATTTTAGTGCCCAGCGAGCCGTGACCGCCGACAACCAGCAGCACGTATTGCTTGCCGTCCTTGCCGGTGTAGGTCATCGGGGTCGCTTGACCACCCGCCGGCAGACGCGATTTCCACAGCTCTTTGCCGCTGTTGACGTCGTACGCGCGCAGGTACTGGTCGAGGGTGCCGCTGAGGAAGCCGACGCCGCCAGCCGTGACCATCGAGCCGCCCATGCTAGGCACGCCCAGGGTGAAGCCGATCGGGATTGGCGAGCTGTCGCGGCTGGTGCCGTTTTTGCGTTTCCACACGACTTTGCCGGTGGTCAGGTCGATACCGGCGACGTAGCCCCAGGCCGGGGCCTGGCACGGTACGCCGAGTGGCGACATGAACGGGTGCATGATCACCGCGTATGGCGCGCCAGTGTTTGGCTGCACGCCAGCGGTTTCGCTTTCGCGTTTGCTGTCGGCGGCGACTTGCTCGCGTGGCACCATTTTCGAAACGAAGGCCATGTAGTTCGGGCTGGTGAACAACATTTGGCGAACCGGATCGACCGAGACGCCGCCCCAGTTGAACACGCCGACGTTACCCGGGTAGATCAGGCTGCCCTGTTCCGACGGCGGGGTGTACTGGCCTTCATAACGCAGTTCTTTGAACTGGATGCGGCACAGCATCTGGTCGAACGGGCTCGCGCCCCACATGGCTTTTTCGGTCAGTTCCGGGGCCAGCAGGTTGAGGTCCGAACGGGCCTGGGTCGGTGCGGTGTGGTCGCCTTTCACGGCGCCTTGCGGAACCGGGATTTCCTTGATCGGAATGATCGGCGTGCCGTCACGACGGTCGAGGACGTACAGGCTGCCCTGTTTGGTCGGGGCGATCAGCGCCGGTTTCACGCCGTCGGCGGTTTTCATGTCGAGCAGGGTTGGCTGGCTGCCAACGTCCATGTCCCACAGGTCGTGGTGGGTGAACTGGTAGTTCCAGCGCACTTTACCGGTGGCCAGGTCCAGGGCTACGACGCCGGCGCTGAATTTCTCGGCGCCCGGGGTGCGGTCTGCGCCCCACTGGTCTGGAGTCTGGTTGCCCAGTGGCAGGTAAACCATGCCGAGTTTTTCGTCGACACTGGCCAGCGACCACATGTTCGCCGAGTTGCGGCTGTAGGTTTCGCCCGGTGCCAAAGGCTCGGTGGCGTCTGGTTTGTCGCTGTCCCAGTTCCACACGAGGTGACCGTCGCGCACGTCGAAGGCGCGGATCACGCCCGATGGCTCGTTGGTCGATTCGTTGTCGGTGACGTGACCGCCCATGATCACCAGATCACGAGTAATCGCGGCCGGCGAGGTGGAGTAGTAGCCACCAGCGGTGAACGGGCCGATGCCTTGGGTCAGGTCAACCACACCGTTGGTGCCGAAGCCTTCGCAGATTTTGCCGGTGTCGGCGTTCAGTGCGATCAGACGGGCATCAGCGGTTGGCAGGTACAGACGACGCGGGCAGGCCTGAGCAACGGCTTTGCCGGCTTCGGAAATCACCGCGGAGGCTGCGTTTTCAGTTTTGGCGTACGCGGCTTCGTCGTAGTACGACACGCCACGGCAGGTCATGTGGGCGAAGCCTTTGAAGCCGACCGGGCTCTTGATCTGCGGGTCGAAGCGCCACAGTTCTTTACCGGTGTCCGGGTCCAGGGCCAACACTTTGCTGTGCGCGGTGCAGGCGTAGACCATGCCGTTGGCTTTCAGCGGGGTGTTTTCGTTGGTCAGCTCGACCGGGTCATCCGCCGTCGGCAGGTCGCCGGTCTGGATGCGCCAGGCTTCTTGCAGCTTGCCGACGTTGGCCGGGGTGATCTGTTTCAGCGGCGAATAACGGTCACCGAATTCGGTGCGGCCATAGGCCTGCCAGTCGCCATCCGGCATCGCTGGTGCGGTGCTGCTGGTGTCGGCGGTGTCGCGGCCCAGTTCGCCGAAGGTTTCGCCCGGGTGGGTGAACAGGCTGATCAGCGCGGTGAGGCCGGCCAGAACCACGGCCACGGTCAGGCCGCGAGTGCCCATTGGCGCCGGGCCGTCAAGCAGCAGCGGACGACGGAACCACGGCAGCAACATCACGAAGCCGAGGACGAACCACAGGGCCAGACGTGGCACCAATTGCCACCAGTCCAGACCGACTTCCCACAGTGCCCAGACGGTGCTGGCGAACAGAACGATGGCGTACAGGCCCAGTGCCGCGCGACGGCGCATCAGCAACAGGATGCCGCTCAGCGCAATGCCGATACCGGCCAGCAGGTAATACAACGAGCCGCCGAGCATGCTCAGCTTGACCCCTCCGGCCAACATGGCCAGGCCCATCAGTAGAAGCAGAATGCCGAGCAGGCTCGGTAGCAAACGGCCCCGACTCGAAGCACTTTCGGTGCTCATAGTGTGATTCTCCGTGACGTTTATGTAGTCCCGCGCTGTAGTCACTTTAGATGACGATTTGGCACAGGCATGGTTCAGATAAAAACTTGTCTAGCTAACGAAATTCATTTGTAGGAGTGAGCCTGCTCGCGATAGCGGTGTGTCAGTCTCTGGAGATGTCGCCTGAAACACCGCCATCGCGAGCAGGCTCACTCCTACATTTGATCCGTGGTGTGCTTTAGAACGAGGACTGGATCTTGATCCCGCCGATCAGGGCGTCGTCGACGTCGTTCACGCCACCGGGGTGGCGGATGTATTGCAGGTTCGGGCGTACGGTCAGCCAGTTGGTCACGTGCACGCCGTAATACAGCTCGGCGCTGTATTCGGTGTCTTGCGGTGGCAGGAACGACGGGTCGTCGTAGTCATACACGGCGTTGGCGCGGTTACTGGCTTCGGCGTTTTTGCGGTAGGCCGGGTTGACGTGCACGCGGGCGAGGGCGAAGCCGATGTCGTCCTTGGCGCGCGCATCGAACGGGCCTTTGTAGGTGATGCCGGCCTGCACGTAGTTGTCGATCGCGTTGGTTTTCTTGTCGTGCATCGTGCCATTGGCAAACACGCTCAAGCCGCGACTGTTGTCGCTGGCGACGCTGGTGATTTGCTGCTGAATGCCCAGCCACACCCCGTGTTTGCTCGACGCGCTGCGGTAGGCTTCGCCGCTGAGGGCCGCCGGTTGGCCGTTCTGATCTTTATAAGCGTCAGTGGCTTTGGCGTTGCTGTAGTAGTAACCGGCGCGATATTCACCCGGCAGGCCGTTGAGCTTCGGTGTCCACACCAGTTCGATCGGCAGGATCGCGCCCTGAGTGCCGCTGCCGCTTAGCTTGAAGCCATTGCCGCGATCGAGGTTCGACGGGTTCTGCTCGTAGGCGCCGACCTGTGCGTACAACTCGGGGGTCAGGTGATATTTGACGCGCAGCGCCCATTGGCTGACCGGCCAGTTGTACCAGATGCCGCCGACCCAGTTGCCGACCTGCGAGCCGCAGAACGCGAGGTTCTGGAAGTCGCACGGGAAGCTGTTGAAATCTTCGCCTTCGCCGAAACGGCCGACCTTGATGTCGAGTTTCTGATCGAAGAACTTCTGCTGGTACCACATCTGCGTCAGGCGTGTGGTCTGGCCACGGCCCCAGACTTCCTGGGCAGAGGTGAAACCACCGACACGCGGATCGTTGATGCGGTCGTTGCTGATGTTGTTGCCGCTGCGCTTGGTGATGGTCAGTTGAAACTCGGCGTCGTCCCAGCCGAGGATCTTTTGCAAGTCCAGGTGCGTGCCCAGACCGAACTGATCGCTGTAACGCGCGGTGCGGTCATGGTCATAGCCACCGTGCAAGTTGCTGCCCATTTCGCCGGTGTAATCGAGTTTGAAGTCGTAGCCTTTTTCCGAGAGTTCGGTGCGCGTGCCGTTCCAGTCACCGAGCATGTAAGGTGATTCACTGTCGAACGCGGGCGCCGCTTGTGCGCAGGTGGCGAGACCTAGCGCAGTGCAGCTGCCAAGGGTGCGCAGGGCTGAGATAGCGCTGTCTCGGGAGAAGGAAAAATCGGGCATGGATAAGTCTTTTTTTGGTGTTTTCGGGGGTGCAATTCGTGCGCTTCAATATGTCGCAGGCAGTGAAGCGATTCAGCGGAAGGGCGGCAGGATAATGATCTGTAACAAAAAGACAAAGGCCTTTTATAAACATGCATCCTTTCGGATTTGGTAACAGTGCGAAAAGATCGCAGCCTTCGGCAGCTCCTACATTGAAATGCGTACACCTGTAGGAGCTGCCGAAGGCTGCGATCTTTTGACCTTGACCTACATTTGAAGGAAGCCCTTCCACCGAACCACCCCCTCGGCTAAGGTGCGCGGCTTCTGCATTTTCACTTCGCCCAAAGGCCTGGCATGAACGACCAAACCCCCGATCCGCTGCACGGCGTCACCCTCGAACAGATCCTCAACGCACTGGTGACCCATTACGAATGGTCGGGGCTGGCCGAGCGCATCGATATTCGCTGCTTCAAGAGCGACCCGAGCATCAAGTCGAGCCTGACGTTCCTGCGTAAAACCCCGTGGGCGCGGGAGAAGGTCGAGCGTCTGTACGTGAAGCTGATGCGCACCAAGCGACCGCTTTGAGATGGACGCCGTGTGGCGCCATCGCCTGATCACCTGCGCGGCCGTATTGGGCTGGGCGGGGTTGGGCATTCAGCTGTACCTGATTTTCTTCGCGCGCTTGAGTGTTGGCGCCAGCCTGTTGGGCGGGCTGGTGAGCTTTTTCAGTTACTTCACGATTTTGACCAATACGCTGGTGGCGACGGTGCTGACCTGTGCCGTGACCGCGCGTGAATCCGCTGCGCGCCGCTGGTTTTTGCAGCCGTGGGTGAGTAGCGGGATTGCCGTGAGCATTGCTGTGGTTGGACTGGCCTACAGCATTCTGCTGCGGCATTTGTGGCATCCCGAAGGTTGGCAATTTTTTGCCGATGAACTGCTGCACGACGTGATGCCGCTGCTGTTTCTGGGCTATTGGTGGGCGTGCGTGCCCAAGGGCACTTTGCGCTGGTGGCATCTGCCGGTGTGGCTGATTTATCCGCTGGCGTATTTCATCTACGCGTTGTTGCGCGGGCATTTGCTCGGCGCGTATGCATATCCGTTTATTGACGTGGCGGTGTTGGGTTATCCACAGGTGCTGATCAATGCCGGGGGGATATTGCTGGGGTTTGTGGGGATTGGCTTGGTGGTCATTGGTCTCGACCGCTGGAGATTTGCACGAAGTTAAAGCACTTGTAGGAGTGAGCCTGCTCGCGATGGCGGTGGAACAGTTACAAATTTATTGACTGACACTCCGCTATCGCGAGCAGGCTCACTCCTACAAGGGATATCACTCTTTTTCAGGAGTGCCTTCGGCGCGCCAGTAACCGACCGCTTTGATGAGCTGCTCATCGAGCCCATGCTCATCAATCAGCACCCGGCGAATCTGCCGCGAGACTTTCGTTTCGGTCGCCACCCACGCATACAGATTGCCCTTGGGCACCTGCAATTGCTTCACCGTCGCCAGCAAATTGTCCTTGCCGCCCTCGCGCAACACCCAGATCACATTGACCTGCGCTGCGCTTTCCAGCACTTGCTGCTCGGCGCCGTTCTCCACTTCGATCACCACCAGCGCCTTGCGATTGGCCGCCAGGCCTTCGAGGCGGCGGGCGATGGCGGGCAGGGCAGTTTCATCGCCGATCAGCAAATAGCTGTCGAAGATGTCCGGCACGATCATCGAGCCGCGCGGGCCACCGATGTGCAGGAATTGCCCGGGTTGCGCTTGCTCGGCCCAGGTCGACGCCGGGCCGTCACCGTGCAGAACAAAATCGATGTCCAGTTCCAGCGCATCGAGGTCGTAACGACGCGGGGTGTAGTCGCGCATTTCCGGCATCGGCCCGTTGTCCTTGCCAGCGCCGAGCACCATGGTCTCCAGCGCGGCCGTTTGTTCGGCGTTCTGCGGGAACAGCAGCTTGACGTGATCGTCCGTGCCCAGGCTGACGAACCCGGCCAGCTCCGGCCCGCCGAGGGTGATACGGCGCATGCGCGGGGTCAGGTCGACCACGCGCAAGACTTCAAGCTTGCGGCGTTTGATTTCGTGCATCACGCGGTGAATGGTTTGGGTATCGACTGCGGTCATTCGGCTTTCTCCTGGGCAAATTGAACGGCAGGGCCGTCGACAATGGCTTTGGCGGTGTCGTTGAGCAGGTCACGCACGCGCAGGATTTCGTCGGCGCTCCAGCGCCCGTGGTGCATTTGCAAGGCATGGCGCAGGTTATGCACGGCTTCATGGATTTCTGGTGGGCGATCATGGCCTCGCAGCGAGCGTTTACTGACTTCGATGCGCATGCGCACACCGTCCAGTGCCACGGCTTGTTCAGTTAAAGACAGACGCCCGGCGTCGGTGACGCTGTAGCGTTTTTTACCGCCTTCGGCGTCACCGGCAACCAGGTCACTTTCTTCCAGAAAGGTCAGGGTCGGATAAATCACACCGGGGCTCGGGCTGTAGGCGCCATCGAACATGCCTTCAATCTGGCGGATCAGGTCATAGCCGTGGCACGGCTGTTCGGCAATCAGCGCCAGCAGTAATAATTTCAGGTCGCCTGGAGCGAACACGCGGGGGCCGCGACCGCCGCGTTCGCGGCCGGGGCGTTTCTCGAAGCCGTCACGAGCGTCGCCGTGTTCGCGGTGGGGGGCATGATGGTCTCTCATTTTTTCCTTCTCTCTCGTCGTGTTTAGATACAACTTAAGATATATCTTTAGGCCTGCGCAAGGCTTTCTGACCGACGGCTGCCTTCCATCAATCGAATTTTCAGGCATCCCTGCGCGCGAATGATCAAAAAAAAGCGGTATTAAATCGCCCGCTAAAAGTGCAGTTTAGTGCTAACTCTCTAATAGCCGATGACGGCCTTTATTATCAGGAGAGTGTGGTATCGGTCTTACGGAAGTTGCTTTAAAAGTTGGCGCGCCAAGACAGATTGCTGGCGCGCTGTAGTCTCTCTCTTACAGTAGAACTTGAATTTTTCAGAAATTAACGGTTTTTTCTTTCTGGGGTGATGGCCGCCAGGCTACAAGTTCCTCGGAAGTTGCCTGCTTACTTTAAATATGAATTGCTTGATGATTGTCTGGCGTTGCAAGTTGAGGGTGGACACACCTCGTTCGTGAACGTTTCGTTCGCCAGACACTTTCAATGAATAAACCAATTTATATATGACAGGTATTGAATGATGCTCAAGAAACTCGCTTTTGCCGCTCCTCTGACCGTACTGGCCATGAGTGCTTCCATCGCGTTCGCCGCCACCGAAGCAAAACATTCGATCAGTCTGGTTGCGCATGTGCCTGCCGACGATTTCTATGCGGTACCGGTCGATGCCGATCTGGTCAACAAGGATCAGGACATGAGCTACAACCCGTCGACTGCTTCGATGCGTGAGGTCAATGGTCATTTCGACGTGCTGCACACGGCCGGCAAGGTCCACGCTCGCTTGGAAAGCGTGCCGAAGCTTATCGCCGGCAGCCAGAGTATCGATCTCAAGGTCGAACTCAATGGCAAGACGCTGACCACCACGTCCCAGGAAGTGGTCGGTGATGCAGAGTCCAATACACGCTACCGCGCACCGTTCAAAATCAGTGCGCCAGGCGCCAAGCCAACCGCTGGCGATTACACCGGCGTGGTCATGCTGGTCGTAGAACCTTCGGTTTGATCGCTACAGGCAGCAACTAACGCTTACTTGTCCAAGTAACGTAACCGGCCGGCAACTTGTCTGTTGTCCGGTCGGGCTTTTACTTTCCGGTAACCAGAGTATTCGTTCATGTTTCCGATGACGCCCATCGCGGCTGCGCTTGCGTTGCTGTCATGCACCAGCGTACTGGCGGCGCCCGCACCAGTTGATAACACCCCGCGAAGCTTACTGGCGCAGGCAAAAGGTTTGCCGGCAGACTTTGAAGAGCACTTTTTTGATGTTCCATTGGCGGTTCGGGTGGAACTTGATAGACAGCCGTTGGGCGAGGCAATGATTGTATTGTCGCGCGATGATCGTATTACCTTGCTCGACTTTACCGACACCAGCGACAGTCGTTTCAGCGCCAGTGAGCGTGAAACCTGGGCGAGCATTCTCAAACCCGGAGTCGCCTTGGGGGCGTGTAGCGGACAATGCCCCGAGCAATTGCTGGCGGTGCATTACAACCTGGAAAACTCCTTGCTCTCGATTGCCACGGAAAATGCCGAGCGCGATCTGCAGACCCAGCGCTTTCACGATCAGCCCGAGGGCGGCAGCAGTGGACTGATCTTGCGCAACCAACTCAACTTCAACGGCGGTCAGGACCAGGATCCAGGTGGCCGGCTAGGCTTGGAGGCCAGTGGCAGCCTCGGTAACTGGAGTCAGACCTTCAACATGCAATTGGCGCGTCTCGGCGGGCCGGACGACAAGACCTATCACGCAATACATGAGCTTTATACCCAGCGCGAACTGCAGGGCAGTTTTTTCCGCTTGGGTTATTTCACCCCCAATTCCGAAGGCCTGACCCGTCAACCGCGTTCATTCGGTACCAGTCCCGACACGGCGGTGGGCGTGATGTACGGCAGTTCCGACAGCCTTGCGGTGGACAGCCCCCGGCCAAGTGTTTATCCGATCTATGTCACGGCCAACCGGCAGGCGTCAGTGGAAATCTATCGCGATGGCCTGCTGATCAATACCCAGGCGGTTCCCGCAGGCCTGCAGACACTTGATACCCGGCCCCTGCCTGGCGGTATCTACGAAGTGGAAGTGCGTTTGATCGAAGACGGTCAGACGACCTCGACCACTCAGGAGCTGATCTACAAACCCGTCAACTGGAGCAACCTCGACGACCGCTGGCGCTACAACCTGTTCGCCGGCCAGGAAAGCAAACTGCTCAGTAACTGGGAAGAGCAGGACAGCGGCGACATGACCGCCGGCGCCTCGATCAATTATCTGCTGCATCCGCGGGTGATTCTCGGACTGTCGGCGCGCCAGGTACGCGCAAAACTGCAATACGGCAGCTCGATCGACTGGAGTGTCGCGGACAACACCAGTTTTTACGCCAATCTTTATCAGACCGAGGATCACGGCACCGGCGTTGATTTGCAGGGGTTATACAACTACGGCGCCGGGAGTCTGGTGATCAGCCACAATCGCAGTTGGCTCGACACCCGCAATACCTACGACACGCTGCCCGACGGTACGCGTGTACGCCAACGCAACGTCTTCACCGGCGAGACCAGCAATTCGTCGCTGGCGCTCAGTCACCGGATCAGCCGCAAAAACTCGCTGAGTGCGCGGGTGTCCCACAGCGAGGGCAATGTTGAAGGTGTCGGCGCCGATCTGGGCTGGTCGCAGCGTACCGAACTATTCGGCAGCGACGCCAATTGGCGGCTGTCGTTGTTTGATCGACCGGGCAGTTACAGCAGTGGCGATGCACGCAATCGCGGCGTCGACCTTAGTGTCAGCATGGCGTTGGGCGGGGCAGGTCAGCAAATATCCGGCAGCATCGGCAGCCGCACCGCGCGCGATGGCAGCCGTGACAACAATGCCTCGGTGGGTTATCGCAAGGACCTGCAAGGCCATGTACTGCAAAGTGTGTCGGTGACGGCGCTGACCGACACTTATGGTGTCGGCCTGGCCAGCCTGGCGAACTTTCGCACCGACACGGTCAATGGCGACGGCTTCCTGCAGCGCTCGTCTTACAACGGCAACTTCACCGGTGGGGTAAACCTCGACAGCACCGTGGTGATTGGCGCCCGACAGCTGGTGATGACCAGCCAGCACCATGGGCGCGGCGCGGGCATGATCGTCGATGTCGAGTCGGACATTGCCGGCATATCCCTGCGCGCCGACGATCTCAGTGGCGGCAGCGCGGCTCTGCACCCCGGACGCAACTTCATACCGCTCACTGCCTACCGCAATAGTTCGGTGAGCTTCGACTTTGACGGCAATCACGTCCCGGCGGCGAGTATCGAACCGTCGCGTACCCGTTATCACCTGAACAAGGGCGGCGTGGAGTACCGCAAGGTGCGCGTGATGAAAACCCTGACCGTACTTGGTCGCCTCGTCGACCCACAAGGACGGCCGCTCAAGGGGCATCACGTGATCAATCACGCCAGCCGTGGCGTCAGCGAAGTCGACGGGTTTTTCTCGATGGAGATGCATGCCGGCTCGCCCACCCTGCAAGTGCGCTACGCCGACCAGTTGTTGTGTCAATTCCGTCTTGATGTCGACAGGCATCGTAGTGAAAACAACGTGTTGATGATCGGAGATCTGCGCTGCTCGCCGGACACGTTGGCCGAGGCCAGCATCAGTCAGCAGAAGGCCGGCTGATGACTCCAGTATTGATCCTTCACAGAGTGCAATCATGACCCTGAATATTTTTTCGCCGCGATGGCGGTACCGTGGCTCACTGCTGGGGTTGCTGGCGATGTTGACGTCACCTTCGGCGGGAGCGGTGACCCAGGAAATCAAGGCGTTGTTCACGCCTGACTCCTCCAATCCGCAACGTAATGAGTTCGTCAACAAGACGCCGCCCAGTGGTTACTGTGAGTACTACCCCGATATATGTGCCAGGAGCAATATTTTCAGTATCCGCCTGATGACACGCGTCGAGTCGAACAAAGCCATGCAGGCCAATGCTGATTCACGTAACAGTGCCATGTTCAAGGCGCCGGCAGGGTGGCGGTCGTTGTTGGTCACGAATGTGGATACCGGAGACGTCAAGCGTGTCGAAGTACGTATTGCTGGCATCAGTTCCAATTATGAGTTGAGTGATACAGCTGCCAAATTAACCGGCGCCTCGAACGCAGAGGATGGGCACACTGCGTTATGGAAAGGCTCGAGCTGGGTGAATCCGGCACCTCCCTGTCAAACCACCGGGGTCGGTTTTTTTTCGGAGAAAACCTACGCTTTTTTCTGGTTAACCCCAAACGAAAGCCCCTGCGTGAAAGTCGCCAACTTTCCAATCCCTGCCATGAGCTACACCTATCTGGATTTTGCCTACGAACTGCGTACGCCAAATCCATTGGACATGTCGTCGGGGAATTACACCGGGAGCTTGAGTTATCGCCTTGGCCCTGGGGCAGACTTCGACTTCGGCGACGTCATGATTCCGAATGACCCTGAATTGACCCTCGATTTCAATCTTGAGGTTCAGCACACCCTGAAAGTCGAAATCCCCCCCGGTGGCGAGAAAATCCAGCTGGTGCCCGTCGGCGGCTGGCAGAGCTGGCTGCACGCCGGGCGGCGGCCGGTCAGCCTGTTCCGCGATCAGACTTTCAACATCTCGGCGTCGTCGCACTTCAAGATGCGAATAGGGTGCGGACCTGGAATTAATGACGAATGCGCGCTGGAGGATTCCGACGTGAACCGACGGGTCGAACTGTTCGTTTTTGTCAGCCTGCCCAATGGCATCACCGACCTTTCCGGCCAACCGGTGAGGCGCTTGCGACTGAGGCCGGGTGCGGGGAATGAGCTGTATTTCAAACCCGGCTTCTATGTGGATCGGGCACCGGGAACCCTGCATTTCGAAGTACCTGCGCATTCCATGGCAAACATGCTGCGGCCCGGTGAAGGCCGAGGCGGCAGTTACTCAGGTGTTGTCGTGGTGATCTGGGATTCGGATATCTGAGGGCGCGAGCTACGAACAGGCTGGCCACCGTCCGTGGCCGATGTTCGCCGTGCGAGTCAGTTTTACAGGGCGTTTTGGCGTGAAGACTTGCACAGGGATTCAGCGGTGGTTGTTACGTTCTTTCCTGCTGCTGCTCAGTCTTCATCACCGTGACAGGGGCTCGGAAGTCCGACAGGTGAAGCTTGCGTTGTGTTCAATGTAAAGAGGTTTATGGCTATGAAACGATTGTTGCTGATGATGGGTTTGAGCAGTTTTTCCCTGGCCGTGTCGGCCGGGCCGCAGATCAACGTCGGTACGGTGTACGACTACCTCGACGGCGATAAAAGCACCTACCTGAAACGGGTGTTCAACAGCGGTGACAGCACTGCATTCGTTAAGGTCAACATCCTCGAAATCGTCTATGAGGCCGACGGTACGTCGCGGGAAATCGAGGTCAGAAACCAGGCGGACATGGCCAGTCGTGATGGCCTGATGGCCAGCCCCGCACGGCTGATCGTGCCGGCCAATGGCATGCAGGGCACACGCCTTCTGCTGATGGGCGCGCGTGACACCGAGCGCTATTTCCGTGTGCGCTTCATCCCGGTGGTGCCGGAAAAGGAAGATGAATTCGCAGTCTCCGCCGAAGAGCGTGACGAATACAAAAACAACTTGTCTGCCGGGGTCAACGTCATGACCGGTTTCGGTACGGTGTTCTTTGTGCGCCCGAAAAACAGCCGATTCGACAGCGTGATCGAGGATGCGCCAACGACGTATCGAGTGCGTAACAACGGCAACACTGTGGTGGTGGTCGATGAGTTTCGCAATTGTGCCCTGAAGGACGAAAACGCCTGCGAGCCGACCACCAAACACCACATCCGCGCTGGTAACAGTTTCGAATTCGACAAGAAGCCCGGACGCGAATATCGCTTCAATCTGGTCGAGGGCGACAGCAAAAAGACTTTGCGCGTCGCCGGCAACTCATCACGGGATGACCTGAGATGATCAAGCAATCGTTCATTGCCTTGTGCGCGGGCGTTCTGACGTTGTTCAGTGCCGGGCTATTTGCGGCGCGCGAGGAGCACCGGTTCCAGGTGTCGGTGGACATTCCGACGCTGGGTTTTTACGTCATACCGGCCGAGACGGACTGGATTCATCGCGCGCAGATTCTGCCGTGGAATGTCAGTGCGAAAACCCTGGGCGGCGTGCGCAAGCACTTCGATGTCCGGCACGACACCAGTGCAATCGAGGCCCGGCTGGACAGTGAACCCTACCTGTCCAATGGCCGTGACGAGCAAAACATCTATTTGCGTGTCAGCTTTGCCGGTACCGTGCTGACTCATGCGACGCCGCGTCAGGTGCTTTCCGCCGAGCAGGCCAGGGCCGGAGGGCGTTACGTGCTGGATATTCAGCCGGTCGTGCCCGCCGGTGGCTACAAACCGGGAAATTATTACGGCAACGTGCACCTGATATTCAATGCGGCGGCGCCCTGAGTTCGCAGGTCTGTCCGGTTTCAATGAACAGACCCAGGACTTTTACGTCGGAATCAAAGTCCGGCGCGCTTCAATGCTTCACGGGTCAAACGTCGCGCGAGCTCCTTTTCGTCATCGCCCAGATCGATCAGTAAACGGTCGAATACCGCGTCGCTGATGGGGGCTTCGTCAAACACCACGGTCGGCGGCACCGATAATTCGTTGATCAATGCGTTGAGTTGCTCCCGAAGCGTTGCGCGATCGTCGTCCGAGGTTGATTCAACCCATTGGCGCTGGGTTTCGCGCAGGCTTTCAAGCCGCTCATATCTGGCTTGATACAGACGTTTATTGCTTTCGCTGCGCACCGGGTATTTGTCGCTCAGGTATTGCGTCCAGAAATCGAGTTCGAGCATCGCGTTTACCAGGCCGTCACCTTCACCCAGCGCCAGTACGGTGTCATACGCCTGATCAATCATCGCGTCCGAGACGCCGGACACCTGTCGGTAAAGCATGCCTTCGGACTGCCAGGGCAGACCGAGGCGTTTGGCCAGTCCCGTCTGATACGCCAGGTAGATTTCAACGTCATCGGGGTTGCCGCCACGGCTCGCGACGTCGGCCCGGGCAATCTCGTTGACATGCTCCAGTCGCGCCGCACCTTGTGCCAGTGTCACCAGTTTCAGCTCAAGCTCTGCCGGACCGATGGAGTAGGCACGTGCTTCGAAAGCCAGGACGTTGATGCCCATATGGTTGAACAGCTGCGCTCCGGCATCGGCGCAGTCAACCGGTGCGACCACCATGGTGAAGAGTTTTTCCCGCAGACGAGTGTCAACGTGCACGGCGTCGAGCATGCGCCAGACGCGTTGCATCAGTTGATCGCGAACGGCCCCTCCGGCGCGGTAATCGGCAAAGTCCCGAACACTGAGCAAGGTCGCCATGAACGGCTGGGCGGCGGGCTCTTCCACCAGTTCGGCCCAAGGTGTCTCGCGGTTTACGCCCCAGCCTGGAACGTCGCCCCAGTAATCGGCGCCGTAGGTCGAGACGATCGAGGTGTTTTCCGCATGACCAAGCGGTATGAGAGGCTCGGGAGGCAGGGCCATCGAGCGACGGTGTGCCTGATAGCGCAACTGGTTGATTTCCGACAACCCGGCGACGTCGAGTCGCGTGCGTGCCACCAGCCATTGCGCATCGGACCCCGTCGCGACTTCAGGCAATCGGGACAGCGGATTGCCGCGCAAGTCGAGGAGAAAACCACGCGGGCGGGGCTTGGCCAGCGTTCCTTCGGGCCAGGCGGTCAGCCCGGTATTTCTCAGTGTGATCACCTTGAGGCGAGGCATGCGTGTGAGGTCGGGCGACAAATTCAATGGATTGTTGTCAAGTTTCAACACTTCCAGATAAGTCAGGCTGCGCAGGCGCGCGACGGCGGCGGGATCCAGGACGATCTGGTTATCGCTCAAGCGAAGGCGCTCGAGCCGACGCACCGAAGAACCTATCTGGTCTGGCAAACGTGCCAGGCCACAACCTTTGGCACTGAGCTCGATCAGGTGCGGGAAGTCTTTGAGCAGGCTGGACGGGTCAGTGGCAAACCGTGTGTTGTCGAGTTTCAGCACGGTGACTTTGTCGAGGAATTTCTTCAAAACCGGCCGCTTTGCCCACCAGGTCTGCAGGTCCAGTGGCAGCATTTCCCGCGAGAGGTCGAGGGTGTAAGACGTGGGATCTGCGCGGTTGCCGAGGTCCTCATTCTTGCGTTCGAAACAGTCGAGCAGACGCTCATAAATATGCAGCCCGCCATCGTCGCGAAAGCTCTGACTATGCGGCCCCCAGGTCTCCGGTTGCTGGTAACGCCAGCGATGAACGATATTGCGCAGCTCATCGAGATCCTTTGCCTGAGTTTCAATGGCTTTGAGCGGTTCGCCTTGCTCGGTCAGGGCTTCAGCAAATACGTTGACTTCATGCGGGCTGAAATGCGGGTGCAGATCCTCAATGCGCTCCTGCAGGGTGACGGCATTTTTGGTCAAGCCTGCGCCACGCACCAGAAACAATGTGTCGTATTCAGCCACCGGGCGTATCGGTGGGCTGGCGAGCAGCGTGCGGCGCTCACTCAGCGCCGTGGTCTTGGCGAGAATCCACTGTTTGAAGGGTTCAATCTCGCTCGGCCGGTAACCCAGGACACTGCCGCCGTCCTTGTCGATGGCGTGAAGGATCGATTCATACAGACCACTCGTGTCGTGGATGGGACGATTTTCGCCATCGCGCACTTGGTAGCGGTCTGTCGCGAGCCGCACCAGCACTCGAACCTGTTCGGCTGAATCGCTACCGGCGCTGCAGCGTAACTCGCCATCGAAAGCGCCATCACGGATCTCGATCCGCAGGGCTCCAAAAGTGTCGCTGTAGTGGCGCAAGGTCCCGAGAATCAGACGCTCGCTGTCGACGTTGCTCAGCGTTTCGAGCTGCAAGCCCTGGGCGGCCCTGACCGATTGCAGTTCGAATTGCACCTCGCGCGCCAATGTTCTCAAGCGCAGCGGCAAACGACGGCGCAGGGCAATCTGCTGCAACTCCATCGGCCGCGCCTGGGTAATGACACGTTCTGCAAGGACGGACGTGAGTTGCGGACAATCCACCAACACTTGTCGGGCGGGTAGCGACGGTGCTGGTGCGACCTCATCTGGCGCCATACCCAGGTGTATCAGGGTGTCGAGCAACAAGGGCGGAGGTGGAGTGTTTTCAACATGCATGCGACGCAGCGTGTTCTCTTCGGTGCCGGTAAACAGACGAATCTGTTCCAGTTGCGTATCGCTTGAACCTTCAGTGCCATGGACGACCCGGCGCATCAGTTGCGTAGCGGACCACTGTCGCGGGTTTTCCGTTTCGCAGACCCAGGCGCCACGGGCGTTGTGCACGAGAGCAGGCGAGTAGGCGCGGGGCCGCTGCGGGTGGCGAATGCGATGCTGGCCGGTAAGCCGATCCTGCTTTACTTCAAACAGATGCTTATCGAGCCGCAGCAGCTGTTTGTCGCCCACCGAATGCAACCCTTGTGCATCGGGCGTTACGGTTGTCGGCAGGGCCTGATCGGGCAAGCGATAGGGCGTCAGGTCAGGATTCCACAAGCGCGTCTGGCCGTCCGCCAGTTGCACCGGCTTCATGCCCTCGATGAACGGCGACAACTTGAACCGGACGACATGACCGAGGGTGGCTCCGGCGGCGAACGCACCCAACTGAACAACGCTTTCGAGTATGCCGATCGCTTGCTCACCCGCCTCGGCAAAGTGTCCTTCGGCCATATCCACCACTCCTTCGAATGCGCCATCAAGCAATTGATAGGTGGTGTAAGCCAGCATCAGCTCGCCCACAAAGGGTACGAACGGTGTTACCACCAGCAGTGCTACGTTGAAAATGTCCGAGAGCAGTTTCTCCAGATTGTCCCACCAGGCCCAGCGCGCCATTTGATCGGCGTAGGCGGTGGAAATCGCAATCTCTGCAGCGTCACCAAGGATTTTGTTGAGCTTTTGGCGATACAGATAACCCCATAGATCACCGTTGAAACGAGTCTCGCGATCATCCCGGAACCGCAACAGGCTGAATTGCAGATTGGGGTTGTCCACCGGTGTATCGCGCCAGCTCGGTGCGTTGGAACCTGGCGATGCGGGTTGCCATTTAACCCGGCTCAGGCGGTCGTTCAAACGTGAAAAGAAATGCCCACGCTGTTGCTGATTGACGAACTGGCTGAAGAACGTCTGATAGCTTGCCGGCGAGGACTTATCGCGCAATTGCCGGGTGAGCTCGCTCATGAATTCGAGCGCCGAGGCGTATTGCTTGAACGGATGTTCAGGGTCGTGGGGAACGTAGGCAATTATCGGGACAGGAGCTTTCGCGCTGCCTGCATCAGGGATGATGAGGACAATCCCGGTCAACGTCACGTCCATCAGGGCAAGGTTGTAATAATCGACCGGTTGACCGTTCCATTGCAGGTTGCGGCGGTCATCCAGCATGCCTTTGACAACGTGGTAGGCATCCTCGCTGAGGTCTTTTTTAATCAGCGCCATACGGGCGGCAACATTCATCGCGGACTTTTGGCTGAGCACGACTTTGTGCCGTAAAACCTGCTTTGCAACGCCATCGGACGGCAGTAGAAATGCATGCAAATGCTTTTCGTAGCGTGCACCGAGATCCAGTTCCCGACACAGTGACTTGAATTGTTCGACCGTCAGTTTGTGTTTAAGTGGCTTAACGCTGAAATGCCCATTGGCGTCAGGGCGAGTGATGAACTCCGAGTCCTTGCTGAAGACTTCGTTACGGGAAAAATTATGCAGCGCAGCATCCAGCAGAGAGACGGTGCGGCTTTTCGTTCCGGCAGCGAAGTCATGCGTCCACCATGATGTATTCACTGGCGCATACAAGCGCAGCCAGGTGTGCTCGACGTCATCCTCGACAGCAAAGCGCTGCTTAAGCGCCTCCTGCAACAAGGGTTTGGCAAAGGCGTAGACGTCTTGCAGGTTGCTCAGTGCCTTATCGACGCCGTTCTGGCTTTTCCAGGCCAGTTGCAGGTCGTTTTTCAGGCGCTGGTGATCCCGGGTCGAAGCCTCTCGATGCCACTGTGCAAGGGTCGCGCGGGTATTTTTCAACTGCTTGATGCGCGCCGCATTACTGCTCAGCAGCCAGGCTGGAAGGGCTTTTTCGATTGTCTCGTAATGAACGCTGGCATCGGCAGGCGCCAGCGTTGAGGGTGCGGGCGGTCGCCCAGGCAAGGGAATGAGGGGCATTGAGGTGATCGTCCTTGATCAGAATGGGACAATCAGACTAGGCAACAACACTCACCTGAAAAAGCGCAAAAAACTGTTTGAAACTGCACTGAATTCGATGTCTGGCGTCGAAAATCAAGGTGTGAAAAATACAATGTTATCGCCACGGCGCAAGCGTTCTGTGCATCAACGCGCTGCGGTGACCTCCGGCGTCTGGCACATCGTGTGCGTGCCCGGTTGCAAGTACGGTGACAGGATCGGCGCCATACCCTTGAGCACCTGCACCGGCAGTGCCGAGGTGAATTTGAAGTTTTCCGCCGAGCGCCCAGGCACGAAGGCGGTCAACGTGCCGAAATGATTGTTGCCGATGTAGAACACAAAGGTCGCAGTGCGGTTGATGGATTTCGAGCTGAGAATGCGTCCGCCGGAACCTATGGCTTCGATGCGGTTGTCACCCGTCCCGGTCTTGCCACCCATGACCAGTGGCGTGCCGTCGGCGATTTTGAAACTGCCGGAAACACGTTTCGCCGTGCCTGAATCCACCACTTGCGAGAGCGCCTCGCGCATGGCCGTGGCGACTTCCGATGGCATCACTCGTTTGCCGACGTGGGGGTCGTTGGTCAAGCGTGTTTCGTACGGGGTGTCTGCGGCAAAGTGCAGGCTGTCGATACGCAGCGTCGGCATGCGTACGCCGTCGTTGAGGATGGTGCCGATCAGTTCGGCCAATGCCGCAGGGCGATCGCCAGAGCTACCGATCGCAGTCGCCAGCGATGGTACGAGATGGTCGAACGGATAGCCGACCTTCTGCCAGCGCTGGTGAATCTCCAGGAACGCTTCGATCTCGAGCATGGTGCGGATACGACTGTCGCGGGCGCCTTTGTGCTTGCTCTTGAACAGCCAGCTGTAGACTTCCTGACGCTCGAACTGGCTGGCCTTGACGATTTGGCTGAACGTCGCGTCGGGGTTGTGCAGCAAGTAGCCCATCAACCACAGGTCGAGAGGGTGAACCTTGGCGATGAAGCCTTGATCCGGCAGGTCGTAGCTGCCGGGGCCATAGGAATCGTAGAGACGGATAAGGCGATCGTCGGTGAGTTTTTCATTGAGCCTGGTGCCTTTGAGGTGCGCGCGCACGAAGGTGTTGAAGTCTTCCTGGCTGGCATCGGGCAACAGATAACGGTGCACGGCGGCCATGCGGATCGGCGTTGGACGCATGCTGTCGAGGAATGTATCAAGCCGTGCCTGGGTGTCCTTGTTTTTGTATTTCTTCCAGAATTTGAGCAGAAACGAGGTGCCTTCGCGGTCGGCGAAACTGGCCAGGTATTCCTGACGGCGCGGGTCACGATCATCCTTGAGCAATTCGGCGCTGCTGTTGGGGCCGGAGTAGGTGACGTAGCGCACCACATCGCGCATCAGGCGAATGAACGGCAAATTGATCGATTCACGAAGCGCATCGCGCAGCGTCGGTATGCGACCGTTGTCCTCCTTGCGAAAGTTGTGAAACACGTGCAAACCGCCACCGGTGAAAAACGCCTCGCCAGGGCTGGCGGAATATTTGCGATCCAGCGCCGCGCCGAGCATTTTCGACAGGTCGCGATCCTTGTTTTGCACCAGGTAATCGATGACCCACTGGCTCAGGCGATCCTGATCGGGGATTTCGACTTTCTTCAGCTCCGGTACCGACATGCCGCCATATTTGTCGTGCAGTTCGGAGATGATTTGCAGATAAGTGGTCAGCACCCGCATCTTCGCCGTTGAGCCGAGTTCCAGCTTGCTGCCTTCGTTGATGTCGAACGGCTGGTCGGTACTGTCAGTCTGGATGCGCACCCGCGAGCCGTCCGGGGTCAGCTCGAACAGGGTGAAACTGTAACGCACCTGGGTCGTGCTGGTCGGGGTGAGCAGGCGCTCGCCCATCAAGCCGATCTGCGCGGCGAAGGCCGGGTCGGCAAGTTTTTTCAGGTACTCGGTGGCCTGGGTCTGCAAGTCGCCTTGCAAGGTACTGGTGGCCGACAGATCGAGGCGGTCCAGGTCGTACAGCGGACGGTTGAGCATGCTCGCCAGACGGCTGCGGGCGACGCTGATGCCTTTATTGGTTTCGATAGGCTGGATGGTCGGTTGGGTCTGCCAGTCGCGGTAGGTGACTTTGCTGGCCAGTGCTGCATCGGCCACTGCGGCATCGATCACGCCGTTCTGCTTGAGCAGGCGCAAGTGGCTGTCGGTGAGGTCGGCGAGTTCTTCACGGCCCTTGGTCAGGTAATGTGAAGGGCGCCGCTGGGCGATCATCAGCGAGAGCATTTCGCGCAAGGCCAGGCCTTTGTCGGCCATGGATTGCGGATCGGTGGCCGGGCTGTTCAGTTGCTCGTTGGCCTTGGTGAAATCACTGCCGTACCAGACCCGCAAGCCTTCCGCCATGCCGTGCACTTCACCGTGCCCCGGCACCGCCGACAATGGCACGCTATTGAGGTAATCGCGGACGATGTTCTGCCGTGCGCCGAGGGTTTGCGGGCCAGGCTGATAGGCGCGCACGCTGGCGGAAATCATCTGGCGGATTTTCTCCGCACCGGACACCGTCAGACCCTCCGGTGAGTGGCGGTATTTTTCCAGTTGCGTCGCCAGCGTACTGCCGCCAGCCGACTGACCGGGCAGGTGCAGTAATTTCGCCACCTGCGACCACGCGGCCATGCCGAAGCGGGGCCAATCCACTGCCGGATTGGCGCGGGGCTGTTTGGGGTCGAGCAGGAAGCGGTTTTCAATGAACAACAGACTGCTGACGACCACGGGTGGTATCGCCGCGAAGCTGGGATACAGTTGCTGCGGATAGTTGTATTTGTACAGCGGCGCAGCGCGGCAATCAGTGATGGTCAGGCCAGCCTGGATTTTTTCCGAATACGGCACGAACAGACCTTTATCGGTGTAGCTGAGCAAGGCCGGGGAAAAACGCGTTTGCTCGCTGATCACGTAACTGCGCTTGAGCAGGCGCGGCAGGAATTCATCGAGAGAGCTGTAGCCCAGACGTAAATCGAACGGACCATTGCCGGGGTAACGGATCGCTTCACTGGGACCTGGTTCCAGCTTGTAGGTCAGCGAAGAAGCGTACTTGCTGACTTCAGCGGACTGGAAGCGCGAGGTGCGCATTTCTTTGGACGCAGCCAGTCCTGCCACGATCGCGATAATCAACAGCAACAACCAGAATGCCTTCCAGCCATGCCGAGGGCGGCGTGGTTTATCGGGGACAGGCGCTTGATCCACACGTTCAGTCGGAACCACGGTTTTACTCGAATCGGTTTGCCACAAAGCGCCCATAGTCGATTGATCCATCCACACAGATTGATCGGACTTGTCTGAAGCTTAGACGGTGGTTGGCGCTGGTGAAAAAATTGTGAAGGGTTGGGGGTGGGGAAGTGCTGAACAAATCTGGAAGTCGAGCAGATGGCTTTGAAGTTTGGAGATTTGTGGCGAGGGGATTTATCCCCGTTCGGCTGCGTAGCAGACGCAAAACCAGTCACCGCGGTGTGTCAGACAATCTGCAGTGACTGGTTTTGGGACCGCTTCGCAGCCCATCGGGGATAAATCCCCTCACCACAGGAGCAATGTGAGTCAGAGAGTTCTGAGTTAGAGCCGTTGCAGGATCAATTGCACTTAGGCAGGGGCATGACGGTGCACCAATGCTGTGCAATACTCGCCGCCTTTTTCAGCGGTGAAAATTCCTGCGAAACCCAGGGAATGCCTCTCCGTAAACCGGGCTTTTGCCGAGAGTTGTCGCTGAATGTTGTGGTTTATAGAGTGAAAAATCCTGCCCAAGGCTTTTTATACTGCACGCCCCGCTGATCTTGCAGGTTTTGTCCTACAAGACGCGTCTGCCCACGAGGCAAGCGCGGTTTCACAGCAGCCAAGGCTTATCGGTCGAGGCTTCGACACTCGGTGGTCATATCCAATAACAAGACGAGGTTGCACCCCCATGCCAGTCGGCAATCACCTGCCTCACGGCGAAACCGCTCAGGGCGGTCCGCTCAAACGCGAACTCGGCGAACGGCATATTCGCTTGATGGCGCTCGGCGCCTGTATCGGTGTCGGTCTGTTTCTAGGCTCGGCCAAGGCCATCGAAATGGCCGGCCCGGCGATCATGATTTCCTACATCCTTGGTGGCCTGGCGATCCTGGTAATCATGCGCGCCCTCGGCGAGATGGCTGTGCACAACCCGGTGGCCGGTTCGTTCAGCCGTTACGCGCAAGACTATCTCGGCCCGTTGGCCGGCTTCCTCACTGGCTGGAACTACTGGTTCCTGTGGCTGGTGACCTGCGTCGCGGAAATCACTGCGGTGGCGGTGTACATGGGCATCTGGTTCCCCGATGTACCGCGCTGGATCTGGGCCCTCGCGGCGCTGGTCAGCATGGGCTCGATCAACCTGATCGCGGTGAAGGCCTTCGGTGAGTTCGAATTCTGGTTCGCCCTGATCAAGATCGTCACGATCATCGCCATGGTCATTGGCGGGGTCGGCATTATTGCTTTCGGCTTCGGCAATGACGGCGTGGCGCTGGGCATCTCCAACCTGTGGGCCCATGGCGGCTTCATGCCCAACGGCGTGACCGGTGTGCTGATGTCCTTGCAAATGGTCATGTTCGCCTACCTCGGCGTCGAGATGATCGGCCTGACCGCCGGTGAAGCCAAGAACCCGCAGAAGACCATTCCCGATGCGATCGGCTCGGTGTTCTGGCGGATTCTGCTGTTCTACGTCGGTGCGTTGTTCGTGATCCTTTCGATCTATCCGTGGAATGAAATCGGCACCCAGGGCAGCCCGTTTGTGATGACCTTCGAGCGTCTGGGCATCAAGACCGCCGCCGGCATCATCAACTTCGTGGTGATCACCGCCGCGCTGTCGTCGTGCAACGGCGGCATTTTCAGCACCGGGCGCATGCTCTATAGCCTGGCGCAGAACGGTCAGGCGCCGGCCGGTTTCGCCAAAACCTCCAACAACGGTGTGCCGCGTCGTGCGCTGCTGTTGTCGATCGCGGTATTGCTCCTGGGCGTAATGCTCAACTATCTGGTGCCGGAAAAAGTCTTCGTCTGGGTGACTTCGATTGCCACCTTCGGTGCGATCTGGACCTGGGTGATGATCCTGCTGGCTCAGCTGAAATTCCGCAAAGGCCTGAGCGCCAGCGAGCGTGCCGGCCTCAAATACAAGATGTGGCTGTACCCGGTGAGCTCGTACTTCGCACTGGCATTTCTGGTGCTGGTGGTCGGCCTGATGGCGTACTTCCCGGACACCCGCGTGGCGCTGTATATCGGCCCGGCGTTCCTGGTCCTGCTGACGGTGTTGTTCTATGTGTTCAAGTTGCAACCGACCGGTGATTCGCAAGTTGCGGCGCGCTCGGCTTCGTAAGTTGTAGACGCTGAAATCAAAGCCCCGGTCGCAAGGTCGGGGCTTTTTTGTGGGCGAGCCGTACTGTTTTTTCGCTTTGTACTGTTTCGCAACCGTGAGGTATGAAGCGCCAGCCTGTCGAACAGACTGACGCTTTTCAGCTTATGCTGCGGCGATTTCGTTTGGCTCGAAACTGTCCGCCCGCGCCATCTGCCACATCCGCGAATAAAATTCGCCGTTCACCTCTCCAGTGAGCAACTCCCCCGGTTTGAGGAACACGTGCAGCTGCGAGAACAGTTTGATTTCAGTCGCCGACATGCGCCGCACCAGATGTTTGGCCGACAGTTGTGATGGATGTTCAAGACCTGCGGCGGCCAGCATTTCCGCCAAGGCTTTCAATGTGCTGCGATGGAAATTGAACACACGCTGCGCCTTGTCCGGAACCACCAGCGCACGCTGGCGCAAAGCGTCCTGAGTGGCGACGCCGGTCGGGCATTTGTTGGTGTGGCAGCTTTGTGACTGGATGCAGCCGATCGCGAACATGAAGCCGCGTGCGGAGTTGGCCCAGTCTGCGCCGATGGCCAGCACGCTGGCGATGTCGAAGGCACTGACGATCTTGCCGCTGGCGCCGAGCTTGATCTTGTCGCGCAGATTCAGGCCGACCAGGGTGTTGTGCACGAACAGCAGGCCTTCGCGCATCGGTACGCCGATGTGGTCGGTGAACTCCACCGGTGCGGCGCCGGTGCCGCCTTCCTTGCCGTCGACGACAATGAAATCCGGAAGGATGCCGGTTTCCAGCATGGCCTTGGCGATGCCCATGAATTCCCACGGATGGCCGAGGCAGAACTTGAAACCCACCGGTTTGCCGCCAGACAGTTCACGCAGTTCCTGGATGAAATGCATCATCTCGATCGGCGTGGAAAACGCGCTGTGGCGTGACGGCGACACACAGTCTTCGCCCATCATGATGCCGCGAGTCTCGGCGATTTCCCTGGTGACTTTATGCTTGGGCAGGATGCCGCCGTGGCCGGGTTTGGCACCCTGGCTCATCTTGATTTCGATCATTCGCACTTGTGGATTCTGTGCCTGGGTGGCGAAGCGTTCCGGGTCGAAACGGCCATCGCTGGTGCGGCAACCGAAGTAGCCGCTGCCCAGTTCCCAGGTCAGGTCGCCGCCGTGTTCGCGGTGATACGGGCTGATGCTGCCTTCGCCGGTATCGTGGGCGAAATTGCCGAGTTTCGCGCCTTGGTTGAGTGCACGGATCGCGTTGGCACTCAGCGAGCCGAAGCTCATCGCCGAGATGTTGAACACCGATGCCGAGTACGGCTGCGTGCATTGCGGACCGCCGACGGTGACGCGGAAACTGCTCGGATCGCTCAGCGGCGCCGGGCGCATCGAGTGGCCGATGAATTCAAAGCCCGCCTGGTAGACATCGATCAGTGTGCCGAAGGGCTTGTCGGCGCTTTCGTTTTTCGCGCGCGAATAGACCAGCGAGCGCTGGGCTCGGGAGAAGGGCAAGGCGTCGCTGTCGGATTCGAGCAAGTATTGGCGGATCTCGGGGCGGATGCCTTCAACCAGATAGCGGATGTTGCCGAGGATCGGGTAGTTGCGTCGCACTGCGTGGGGGCTTTGCAACAGGTCGAACACGCCGAGCAGGCTCAGCACGCCGGTGACGACGGTGATCGGCCACAGCCAGTCATGTTCGAGAAAAGGCAGGCTGGCGAGGGTGAAAATCACGCAGACGGCAAAGAAGGCGTAGCGGCTCAGGAGTGACAGGCTCATACGGTTTCCTTGGTTCGGACTCGGAATAATCAGCGAAGATTGAGGAATAAACACATTCCCCTGTAGGAGTGAGCCTGCTCGCGATAGCGGTATATCAGCTACAAATGATTTGACTGACCCGACGCTATCGCGAGCAGGCTCACTCCTACATAGAGAAACTTCACCAAACGATCAGGCGTTTTGCGCCTGAAGAAAAATCGAAAACAGCTCGGACTGGGATTTGATTCCCAGCTTGCTGTACATGTGTTTCTTATGAACTTTCACGGTTTCTACGGAGATTTCCAGCTTACGGGCGATTTCTTTACTGGAGCAACCGCTGAGCATCAGGCGGCCTACATCCAGCTCGCGGGCGGTCAGTTGCGCGCCCTTGAGTTGCTGCACCGACGCTTCCAGTTGCACGCGCCAGTCTGCCTGCGCAGGTGCGGCGGCGAGCGCCACGGTTTCGTTGATTTCATAGGGTAGCCGCTGGCGTAGCAGGCCGAGCACCCACGGCTGAATCAGTGACAGCAGGGCGATCTGCTCAGAGGTAAAACGCTGTTCGCTGCCCAGCGACAGGCACAACGTGCGCTCGCCTTCGAGCTGGCAATTGAACTGGATTTCGTCGGCCACGACATTCAGACGAAAGTATCGCTGGTAATACTCGGTCAGCTCGAAATGCTCCGGGGCGACCTCCGACAGGCGATACAAACCGGTGCGCGATTGCTCGCGGCAGGCAATGTAAAACGGGTCGAGCAGATACAGACCGCGCAAATAATCCTGAAACAACTGATCAGGACTGCCGTCCTCACCGGGGCATTCGGCAAAGACCTGCGGGTGCTGATCGGCACTGAACAGCAGCGCGACCCAGCTATCGAACGGCACGTACTGATCCAGCAGGCGCACCAGTTGCGCCCAGAAATTCGGTTTGTCGAGCGCGTCGATCAGTTGTCCGACGGCGCGGTGCCAGGTGATGTCGTCAAACGAAAGTGTCATGCAACTACCCCTATCGGGTTACCCCGGCCGCGTGATTCCCTGGCCGGCTGCTTGCTGCGCATACTGGCCCACAGACAGCCACCGGGCAATCTTTCAGCGCCCGACGCTCATAACAAGGAATTCTCATGAAAGTCGAACTCGCCCAACTGGCGGGCCGTGACAATGCCACGGCATACAACCTCGAACGCGCCTTGGCGGCGATTGCCGCGTGCGCTGCCGATACGCAACTGATCGTGTTCCCGGAAACCCACTTGATGGGCTTCCCGACTGCCGAGACTGTCGCGCAAACCGCTGAACCGCTGGATGGCCCGACCGTCAGCGCGGTGTTGGCCGCAGCGCGCGAACGCAATATTGCCGTGGTAATCGGCATGGCCGAGAACGACAACGGGCGCTTCTTCAACACCACGTTGTTGATCACGCCTGAAGGCATCGCCCTGAAATACCGCAAGACGCATCTGTGGGCGTCGGATCGCGGTGTGTTCGAGGCCGGCGACCGCTACGCCACCTGCGAGTGGAACGGGGTGCGCGTCGGCCTGTTGATCTGCTACGACATCGAGTTCCCGGAAACCGCGCGTGCCCTGGCGCAACTGGGCGTCGAGTTGCTTGTCGTGACCAACGGCAACATGGACCCGTACGCGCCGACGCACCGCACCGCGATCATGGCGCGCGCGCAAGAGAATCAGGCCTTTGCGTTGATGGTCAACCGCGTGGAGGCGGGGGATGACGGTTTGGTGTTTGCAGGTGGCAGTGCGCTGGTCGATCCGCTGGGGACGTTGCTGTTCGAGGCCGGACGGGAAGAAGGGCAGTTCAGTGTTGAGCTGGATTTCGACCGGTTAGAGATTGCACGCAGGGATTATCGCTATCTCGATGATCAGCGTTTGAAGTTGCCGGGGGAGGTGGAGGAGCGTGGCGATGGTGTTCGTGAGTTGTTGATTCCACGCCGTTGACCGATGCCCTCACCCTAACCCTCTCCCAGGGGGAGAGGGGACTGACCGAGTTGATTGTCCGAGGTACGCCGACCTGAAATACCGAGTCGCACTCAGGTTTTACCCGATCGTTCCCACGCTCTGCGTGGGAATGCAGCCCGGGACGCTCCGCGTCCCAAGAGCGGACGCAGAGCGTCCATTGAGGCATTCCCACGCAGAGCGTGGGAACGATCAGACACCAGAACAATAAAACACACCCGAAAACATTCGCCGAACCCGGCTCTGCCATAAATCCAATAAAATTCGGAGTAAGTCGCTCATGGCTCGTTTGCAACGCACCCTGTCATTAGGGTCGGTGGTGCTGTTCGGCATCGCCTATATGACGCCGATCATTGTCCTCGGCACTTTCGGTATTCTTGCGCAATCCACCGCTGGCATGGTGCCGGCCGCCTACCTGGCCGCGCTGGTGGCGATGTTCTTCACCGCCATGAGCTACGGGCGCATGGCTGCCGCATTCCCGGTCGCCGGTTCGGCTTACAGTTACGTACGCAAGGCGATCAGCCCGAAACTCGGCTTCATCGCTGGTTGGGCGGTGCTGCTCGATTACCTGTTCCTGCCGATGGCGATCTGGCTGATCGGCGCAGCCTATCTGGCGTCGGCGTTCCCCTCGATTCCGCAGTGGATCTGGGTGCTGGCGTTCATCGGCATCACCAGTACGATCAACATCGTCGGCCTGAAACTGGCCAACGGCATCAACGCCTTGTTGATGCTGGTGCAGTTCCTCGTACTGATCGCGTTCGTCGCGCTCTGCGTGCACTACATCGGCGGCGATGCGAGCACGCCGCTGTGGTCGAGCAAGCCGTTCTTCAACGGCGACATGCAGATGCCACTGATCATGAGCGGCGCGGCGATTGCCTGTTATTCGTTCCTGGGTTTTGACGCGGTCAGCACGCTGACGGAAGAAACCCGTGATCCGCGACGCACCATTCCCCGGGCGATCATGTTGATCACCTTGATCGGCGGATTGATCTTTGTGAGCGTGTCGTACTTTGTGCAGATCGCGCATCCGTCGTTGCAGTTCGACAGTGTCGACTCGGCAGCTTACGAGATTGCCCGCAATATTGGCGGCGATCTGTTCGTGTCGATTTTCCTCATCGGTCTGATCGTCGGCCAATTCGCCTCCGGTCTTTCCGCCCAGGCCAGCGGTTCACGACTGTTGTTCGCCATGGGCCGTGACGGGGTGTTACCGAAGTCGTTTTTCGGCACCCTGCACGCGCGCTTCGGTACGCCGGTCAACAGCATCCTGCTCTGTGCGGTGGTGGCGCTACTGGCGCTGAAACTCGACGTGACCACGTCTACCTCATTCATCAATTTCGGCGCGTTCCTCGCGTTCAGCCTGGTCAACCTGTCGGTGATCTTCCATTACTGGATCGCTGGCGAGAACAAAGGCCCGCGTGAGCTGGTGCTGTTTCTGATCTTCCCGTTCATCGGTCTGGTCGCGGACTTGTGGCTGATGGTCAGCCTCGATCATCTGGCGCTCTATCTGGGGCTGAGCTGGCTGGCCATTGGCGTGGTGTATCTGGCGATACTCACCGGCGGCTTCCGTCGCCAGCCTCCGGAAATGGATTTCCAGGAAGCGACCTGAGATCGTCGGCAACCGCTTTGCGCACAAACGGCGGGCATGTGATGCTTGCCGTTTTTGCGAAGGCTTTCTCTGTCATGTCGACTTTTTCCGCACAAACGCCTGCCCTGATCCGCATCGCCGCCGCGCTGTTGCTTAACACTGACGGCCAGACACTGTTGGTGCGCAAGCGCGGCACTACGGCATTCATGCAGCCGGGCGGCAAGATCGAAGCGCACGAGTTGCCGGTGCATGCGCTGGCACGTGAGCTGGAAGAGGAATTGGGTTTGCAGATCGATTCGGCGCAAGCGACGTTTCTCGGCCAGTTTTCCGCCCCCGCCGCCAACGAGCCGGGATTCGTTGTACAAGCAGAGATCTTCCAACTGACCATCGATGCTGAGGTCACACCGGCAGCAGAAATCGAAGAGGTGATCTGGGTCGATCCTGCCACTGATCCAGCCGTCGAGCTGGCGCCATTGACACGCGACCTGATCCTGCCGTTTTATCGCCAATCATTGACGGCCATCGCCTGATCATCCTCGCAAAGGACTTTGCCATGATCCCGCTTCAAGACGTGCTGATCTTCGCCGCTGCAGCCTTGTTGATGGTGCTGACACCGGGGCCGAACATGATCTACCTGATCTCGCGTTCGATCTGTCAGGGACGCAGGGCCGGGATCACGTCGTTGTTGGGTGTGGTGGCGGGTTTCTTTGTGCATCTGTTTGCCGCGGCGGTCGGGTTGACTGCAGTGTTCCTCGCGGTGCCGATGGCTTATGAAGTGTTGAAGTGGGCCGGTGCGCTGTACCTGCTGTGGCTGGTCTGGCAAGCGGTGAAACCCGGCGCGCGTTCCCCGTTCGAGGCACAGCAGTTGCCGCCGGACTCGTCGCGCAAACTGATCACCATGGGTTTCCTCACCAGCGCGCTGAACCCGAAAATCGCCGTGTTCTACCTCTCGGTGTTTCCGCAGTTCATCACGCCTGAGCACGGTTCAGTGTTCACTCAAAGCATCATCCTCGGCCTGACCCAGATCAGTGTCAGTTTCAGCGTCAACCTGCTGATTGCGTTGTTCGCGGCAGGCATTGCGTCGTGGTTCGTGCGTAACCCGACGTGGCTGGCGATGCAGCGTTACGTCATGGGTTTTGTCCTCGGCGGCCTCGCTGTGCGGCTGATGCTTGAGCAACGCAGGACGGCTTGAACATGTGGATAGAACGGCTGGACGCCAGTCACGCCCTGGCTTATCGCGAGCTGATGCTTGAGGCTTATGACCGGCATCCGCAGGCTTTCACTTCCAGTGTGCGTGAGCGCGCAGTGATGCCGTTGAGCTGGTGGGAAGGGCGCCTGACCAGCAAGCTTGACGTTGTGCTGGGCGCTTTCGAGGGGGGCCGGCTGGCCGGCATTGTCGGTCTCGCCTTCGAGCCGCGCGAGAAAGCCCGACATAAAGCCACTTTGTTCGGCATGTACGTCTCGGCCGACTTCCGCGAGCATGGCCTGGGATTCGAACTGGTCCAGGCGGCACTGGCCGAAGCGCAAAACCACCCGGCATTGAAAGTTGTCCAACTGACCGTAACCGCCGGCAACGGCGCCGCCTGCAAACTCTATCAGCGCTGCGGCTTCATCCAGTTCGGCCTGGAACCGCTGGCGGTGCGGGTCGGTGAAGATTACTTCGATAAGATCCACATGTGGCGCCAACTCTGACTCCTGCAGTAAAGGCTTCAGCGAACTGCGCTGACACCGTCCAGGGTCGAAAACGAAGTGTCCTTGGCTGTCAGCAGGAAATCGCGCATGTACGGCGCATCGAGCATGTCCGCACGAATCGCCGCGTACAGCGTGGCAAACAGGCCTTTCTCGCCCAGGCGCTTGGCCTTTACGTAACCACGCGAGCTGTACTCATGCAGCGCCCAGTGCGGCATGCCGCAGACGCCACGGCCGCTGGCAACCAGTTGCATCATCATCACCGTCAGCTCGGAAGTGCGTACCTGTGCAGGCTCGATGTCGGCCGGTTCAAGGAAACGGGTGAAGATGTCCAGGCGATCGCGCTCCACCGGGTAGGTGATCAGGGTTTCGCTGAGCAAGTCTTCGGGGACGATGTACGGTTTGCTCGCCAATGCGTGTTGATTGGCTACCGCGAGCATGGCTTCGTAGGTGAACAGCGGCACGTAGGTGATGCCGGCGATTTCCAGTGGATCGGAGGTTACCACCAGATCCAGATCGCCACGGGCCAGTGCCGGTAGCGGGGCGAAGGAAAAACCCGAGGCCAGATCGAGTTCGACTTCCGGCCACGCGTCGCGGAACTGGTCGATGGTCGGCATCAGCCACTGAAAGCAGCTGTGGCATTCGATGGCCATGTGCAGGCGCCCGGCAGTGCCACCCGCCAGACGGCTGATGTCACGTTCGGCGGCGCGCAGCAGCGGCAGTGTCGCGTCAGCCAGTTGCAGCAAGCGCAAACCGGCGCTGGTGAAACGCACCGGTTTGGTCTTGCGGACGAACAATGGCATGCCCAGACGTTCCTCCAGTTCCTTGAACTGGTGAGACAGCGCCGATTGGGTCAGGTGCAAGCGGTCAGCGGCGTCGACCAGGCTGTCGGCTTCGCGCAGGGCGTGCAGGGTTTTCAGATGACGGATTTCAAGCACTGCAGGCTCCATGAAACAAATTTGTGATGATAGTGATTGCGGTGAGTTTGTCTCATGTTGGTGTAGCTGTCGACCAGCATGACTTTCTGCATGTCCGGGGTTTATGGCAGCGGAGCACTGGTAATGCTCCGCTGCTTTTACCTACAGCTTTGAAAAGTGCCGAATGCCCAGCGCTCTACCGACATCGCCACGCCAGATCGCTTCGACCTGCGCGCCACTCGCGGCCTGCGCCTGCTGCCATTGCAGACCAAGGTTGCGCTGCTCGGGCAGTTTCAAATGAGCTTTGACGAAGTCTTCGAAAGGGACCTTGTCCGAGGTGTAGTGAAAGTGCGCATACCAAAGCGCGCGTGGCGGATTGGTGCTCAGATCGCGCACCTCGTACTCCTGGAGAAAGTCTTTGCGCCCGTCGGGTCGTTTGCCCAGTGCGCGCAGTGTGCCCTCCTTGCGGATATCGACCTTTTTCTGTTGCAGCAGATAGTCCAGATATCCCTCGGTAGGTGTTCTGCTGCGCAGTGACTGGTCGATGCGCAACGTACGGCCGAGGCTTAACAACTCCTGAGCCTTGTCCTGCAATTGCACGACCAGCGGCTCGTCTGGCGAGAGCCGCGCGATGGCATTCGCACGGGTACTCAGTTCTGTCGATTCACTGCCGAACATGTGTTCCAGATCGATTGGCAGCATGTCCTGGCGCGCGTAACCGGTGACTTTGCTGTTATAGGCGGGTACGGCGGCGAGACGCTTGCGGGCTTCGCTCAGCAGGGGTTGTACGTTGGTTGGCAAGGATTGAGCAGAGGCCGCAGGTTGCGCGTCCAGATGGTACTTGCCGCTCGAACGCGGCAGCCAGGTTTCCCGGTAACCGTCGATGCTTTCGATGGTGAAACGCTTTTGCCGGGTCCCGGCATCAATACTTTCGATACCGATCAGCAATTGGTTGTCCTCGGTTTCAAACAATTGCTTGCCGCCCGCTTCTTTGGGCTTGATCGGCGGACGTTGCTTGATCGCTTGACGGGCATGCTGTTCAACCTGGGTCAGACCGTCGAGAAACGCCTTGACCTGCTCGAGATCCAGGTGCTGCGGATAACCCAGTGACCACGCGTTCAACTGACGTCGAAAGCTTGCGTAGATTTCCAGGCAGTCCTCGATCACACGGTTGCGTTGGGCAAGGCTGGCATGTACTTCAGGTAAATGATGCTGCGTCAGCAGAGCACGTCCGACCTTGACCCGGGCGTCTTTGAGTTGCACGTGAAAGTAGACCCAGGACAGGTCGTCGACCGCCTCGTAGTGGGTAATGATCTCCAGAATGTGCGCGGTTCTCAGGTAATAGTGCGTGGTTTCGCCAAACCGTTGGTTGAGTGGCGCGAGCTCCGCTGCCATTCTGGCTTTATGCGCCCGGTTAGTGATGCGGCTTTGCCAGAGATTGGCCTGTTCGATAAATCCGTGCTGGTGATCGAACTCCTTGAGGAAGTTTTTGCGCACGACTTTGCGTTGGGCCATGAGACTTATATGGGCTGTAGTGTTATCGACGGGTGTCGCGTCAGACTGCGCAACGAGTGCGTCGACACTGTTCAGATGTTCCAGCAGGCGTTGGCGGGAAATGGCGGCGCGCTGTAATGACCGATCAACCTGCGCCCATGCGCAGCGACTCTGAATGTCTTCGAGCAACAGGCGTTTTCTACCGTGACTCAGCGGCAGTAGTTCGGCAACATTCTGGTATAGCACCTGGGCCAGTTCGATATCGTTGAGACAGGCTGCGTCAACCGTCGCTTCCAGAGATTGACGCTCGGCAATGGGCAGTTGCCGGTAACGTTCCAGAAGTTGGTTGGAGCTGCGCGTCTGGGTATCAAGGCGCCGGGTGTAGGCATCGACGGTGTTGGTCAGAGTCAGTTGCCTGCGCAGTTGGCGATCGGTCCACCAACGTGGCAGCCACTGACGGATGGATTCGGGCCAGAGCGGGTCGAGGCCATTGGCCAAATGCCCGATGGCCGCGCCACCGCCGGCACCGCCGCCGTCCATCAACGTGCCATGCACGGCGTAATGGGTGTTCCATTGACCGGCCTCATCAAGGGCGATCGGCTGTTTATAGGTGCGCGCCCACGTGCCATAGAGCCTCCAGCCGCGTGGGGCGTCGTGCAACTCAATGCGGTAGATGCGCCCCTGACGCACCATGAAATCCCCATCGGGATGGCGATAGACTTTGCGATAAATGCCGTGGCTATCGGTTCGCAGACCCGTCAGGGAAATCTCGAATTCATACTCGTAGCCCTTGAAGCGATCAAGTGACTGGCGCGCCCATTGCCATGAGGTCGGCGTGGCACCGGATTTTGTTGTCAATGCTGTACCGCGGCGCTGGCGTGGTATCAGGCGGGCGGCGGCGGGTACCGAGATCGTCGCTGGGAGAATATCCATGGCGGCATCGATCAGGGACAGCAACACCGATTCGACTTCCGCCAGACCATGCCCGATGTCTCCGCGTAGAAACGCCGCAACCGCGAGGTTGGCGCTGTTCCACGCGTCATACAGGGCGACCGAGGCACCAATGAATGGCAGCATGCCCACGGCCATTTTCAGGTAGTTGAACAGCGTGCCGGACTTCAGTGCGCATGTTTCCAGATACAAGGCGTCATTGGAGCGAGAACTGCTGCGATGAGCTTCCAGCATTCGGCCCATGTGCACATTGAGCAAGTGCGTGGCCAGTGACGTCGAGGTTGGCCAGGCCAGCCCGGTGCCGATCAGCGCGTGGAAATTGCGCAGTTGCGCCTCATTGATCCGGCTGACATGGCTGGCAAAATCGCCGCTCAAGGTGCGCCCGGCCAGATAGTTGACCATGCGCGCGTCTACGCAACGTTTGAACAGATCCAGACGTGCCTCTTCCAGCGTGGCGTACTGGCGCAGGAAAATCCCGTCGGTGCTGTCCGGTAAATACAGCAGGGTCAGGCCACTGACCTGTTCGACGATGAACGTCACCCCGGCCAGGGTGCTCGGCCCCTGTCGGGCGGTGTCCGCGCCGCCGACGGTCAGATGTGCAGGCAACAGCACGATACGTTGGCCCTTGACGCTATATGCTTCCCGCGTCGAGGCATCGATGGCAATCTTCAGCAGCGCGTATCCGGCGCTGTCGATATGCCGTTGCAGTACGGCGAATTCGCCTTGCAGCATGAGCATCAACCGCCATGGCTCGCTCAGGCATTCGCGCCGATACGCCAGGTCGAACGCTGATTCGTCGGGCATCCCAAGAAAGGTCTGGCGAATAAGTGTTTCATAACCTCCGGCCAGGTCCAGATCGGTTAATGAGCTGCGCAAATAGGCCGGAGTCAATCCGCTTTCCACCGCTTTTCGATCCTGCTCATCTTCGGCGCTGACCTTGACCCGCAGGAATGACAGTCGCCACCACATCGCCTGGTCTATGTTGTCCTGCGCCAGTTCCTCGAGGGCCAGTTCGCTGCGCCGGGTACTCGCCATCAGCGTGTTGCGTTGCGGTGTGCCAGGGGCTGCGCCGTCGATCAAGGTTTTCCGCCATTCGGTGCTATCGGGCAGATCCAGCATCACGGACACGCTTCGCTTGAGCGCGAAATCCTTGCGCAGTCGAGCGTCAAGGCGCTTTTTGCTGAAGGCGGGGCGAGCGGGCAGATCACGCTCGAGCAAGGCATGACAACGCTGCATGGCGTTGAGGTAGTCACGGATCAACGTTTTGATACGCGCGCGCTGTGCGTTGTCGAGGTTGTCCAGCCAGGACGGCAGGTTGCCGGCGAGTGCGGCGGTGCGTTCCTGTTCGAGGCGATAGGCATACGCCAGTTCGCGTGCCTGTGACAGGGGCACGGTCAAGCGTGTGAGATGTTGTTCGCGTAGTTGCTCCATTGCTGCCGCACGTTCGCTGGCACGGGAGGGCAGTGGATTTTCACGGATGACGGTTGCTGCCTGCTGCTCGCATTGGAACAGCTGCCGTTCAAGTACCCACACGAGCGGATCGCCGCTGATTGGCGTCAGTTGCAACAGCAACTCCCGATCATTGGCCGAGTGCTTGAACACCTTTTGTTCCAGCGCCTGACGTGAGCTGAAGCGCTGCAATCCGCCGGACTGCCCGGGCCAATACAGCAGCAGGCTTTCAGTGGCACCCGGCTCCAGCGCAAAAGGCGCAGCGATGACCAGCACACCGTTCAGATCCTCTCCCATCGGTTGGTCATCTGCCGCTGCCGCCAAAGTCACACGGGCAAATACTGTTTCCTGATGGAGCAGCGGACGCTCGGGTGCCTCGAGCAAGGCAATGATCCGCCGGTGTTCATCGACGGAGAGCTGATTGAGCGTCAGTTGCAGTTCGACTTCTGCACGCAACCCGCGTAACCGGGCCTGATGCAGGACGTGGTAATGGGCATTGGTGGCGTGGCGCAGCTCAAGCATTTTCAGTGGCGCGCGGTGGTCGAGCAACGCTGACGCCGCGTTATGGCTGGCGTTTTGCGCCTCGCTCAAGGCGTCGAACTGTTGCGTCAGTTTCTGCCGTAACGGGGTGTTCAGGCTGGCTGCCACGGCATCGCCCAGCAACTGTTCGAGGGCTTTCTGCTCAAGGGCCAAAGCTTGGCTGCGCTGGCTGAAAGGAATGTCGGGGTTCAGCAGACCGAACAGGGTCGGGTCGTCGACAGGCTCTGCTTCATCGGGAGTTGGCAAGGGTGGTTCGGCGATCAGGCTCGACAAGTCGGGCGATGCGGGTGAAAGGCGCGCATCGGCTGGCAGGTTGAAAAGTGTTTCAAGGTTACTCCCGAGTGGGTCGTGATCGAGCGCGACCTCCACCACTGTCGCTGCTTTCAGCTGCGGCGGCGGGCTGTGTTTCTGGCAATGTCCGATCAGCCAGCGCTGCAGATCGGCGTGTTGCCTGAAGAGACTCAAGGCTGGCGAGTATGAAGGCAGATACAACAGATGACAGCCGGGCGAATCATTGCCAATGCGCAATAGCAATGCACCCGGCAACGAGACGTGGCTGTCATCGGCACGTTTGAGCTGAAGCTGCGCGATATGCACGTCGGGTGTGACCGCTGTTGAAGGATCGACGGCCGCCGATAGTGTCTGCAATTGTCCGATGCTGATCATCCCTTCTGCACAAGCGATCTGGCTGGCCGCCTCGAAGTGCTGACGGTAGATGCGCAGGGCCTGATCCCGGCGCGACAGTGGTGTGCCGGTTGCACGCAGGCTCCAGTCGCGGTCGCTGCCGGTCGGAAACCGGGCCATGAGGTCCAGCCACTGGCGGTGACAGTCGCGCAGACGTGCGCCAGCGCTCAGGTAAAGGTTTTGATCGAGGTTCGACCGTAGAGGCTGGTCCAGGCCGAAGTCGGCCGTAGAAGGGGTATCGGACATGCGACAGGCTCCAGAAAACATGAAGGCCGGCTTATCCCGGTCTTCATGCCATTAGAGGCGAGCCGTCACTGGCATCTGCGGTACATAGTTATCGCTTTTTGCCGCGATCGTTTCAGGAGATGTCGAGGTCACGCGGGGCTGTCGTGAGCATGCGTGCATGACCATTCGGCAAACTTCATCAAACTGTCACGCAACTGTGGCAGCGCGCTCGAACAAACTTCATCAGACTCGCGCTCTACTGGGGTTCTGCGTTTCGGTGTTTTTCATGCGTTTATTTTTCCTGTTGGCCGCGCTGATGTTCGGCCTGCCGTCGATGGCGGCTTCGCGTTGCGATGTCAATGTACCGACCGAACGGGTCGACCTGGCGCAAGTGAGCCTGGCCTACCAGAGCATCGGCCGTGCATCGGATCCGGCGTTGCTATTGGTAATGGGCCTTGGCGGGCAGTTGATCCACTGGCCGGATGAAGTCGTGGCGGCTCTGTGTCAGCAGGGCTTTCGGGTGATCCGCTACGACAACCGCGATGTCGGTCTGTCGACCTGGCGCCAGGCACCGGCCGAGGCCAACCTGACGTTTGAAGTGCTGCGCTACAAACTCGGTTTGCCGGTGGCGGCGCCCTACAGCCTGACCGACATGGCCGACGATGCGTTGGGTTTGATGGATGCGCTGCACGTCGAGCAGTTTCATGTGCTGGGTGCCAGCATGGGCGGGATGATCGCCCAGCACATGGCCGCGATGGCGCCGCAGCGAGTCGAGAGTCTGACGCTGATCATGACCACTTCCGGCGCCGAAGGGTTGCCGGCACCGAGCGCGGCGCTGGTGCAATTGCTGTCGCGACGCGGCGCACCGAATCGGCAGGCAGCGCTGGAGCAGCAGGCTGATTTGTTGGCAGCACTGGGTAGCCCGGCGGTCAGTGACGATCGGCAAGCATTGCTGCAACAGGCGGCGGCGTCCTACGACCGCGCGTTCAATCCTGAGGGCGTGAAGCGGCAGATCATGGCGATCCTCGCCGAACCGAGCCGGGTAGCGCTGCTCAATCAGTTGCGGCTGCCGACGCTGGTGGTGCATGGCACGGCGGATCCATTGCTGCCGGTGATGCATGGCGTGCATCTGGCGGCGCACATTCGCGGCAGTCAGTTGAAGCTGATTCCGGGGCTGGCGCATCGTTTTCAGGAGGCGTTCAAGGAGCCGTTGCTGGCGGCGGTGCTGCCGTACTTGCAGGCGCATCGGGAAGACACATCGCACTGGGCGCAGATTGAGCCGGTGGTGGGCGGGAATTTGCTGTAACCGAGGGGGTTTTGGCGTTGGTAGTTGCCCCTTCGCGAGCAGGCTCGCTCCCACATTTGGAATGCGTCCCCCTGTGGGAGCGAGCTTGCTCGCGAAGGGTACGCCACAAAATCCGGGGCAGGTGTATCGTGCAAACTTTCCCGCACGATTTTCCCCCGCGAGGTGAGTGATGAGTTCTGCCTTGAAAATCGATTTTGTCAGCGACGTCTCTTGCCCGTGGTGCGTCGTTGGTTTGTATGGCCTGTTACAGGCACTGGAAATCCTGCGCAACGAAGTGCAGGCCGAGATCCGTTTCCAGCCGTTCGAGCTGAATCCGAAAATGGGCGTCGACGGGCAGAACATTGCCGAACATATTCAAGAGAAATACGGCTCGACACCTGAGCAGTCGCAGAAGAACCGCGAAGCGATCCGCGCCCGGGGTGCCGAGCTTGGGTTTGCCTTCCGCACCGATGGCAACAGCCGCATCTACAACACCTTCGATGCACACCGCTTGCTGCATTGGGCGGGGCTTGAAGGTCTGCAATTGCCGCTGAAAGAGGCGTTGTTCAAAGCCTATTTCAGTGATGGCGGCAATCCGTCGGAACATCGGCAACTGGTGCAGATCGCTGAAAGTGTCGGGCTGGATCGCCAGCGGGCCGAGGCAGTTCTGGCGTCGGACGAGTTTGCCGATGAGGTGCGCGAGGAAGAGCAGCTGTGGCTGCAGCGCGGGGTGAGTTCGGTGCCGACAGTGGTGTTCAACGGTCAGTACGCGGTGACGGGCGGGCAGCCAGTGGAGACGTTTGTCGGGGCGATCCGGCAGATCATGGCCGACTCTAAGGGCGGTACCGTCAACTGAAGAGCAAAAGCCCCTTACCCTTACCCTAGCCCTCTCCCGGAGGGAGAGGGGACTGAATGGGGATGCAGGAGTGATACGCCGACCTGAGCGTGCTGTACCGAATCCATAATCGACGGAATCTTTCAGGTCGATGTCAGCGGTCGGCCTCTTTCTGTGAGGGAGAGGGGACTGAATGGGGGATGCAGGAGTGATACGCCGACCTGAGTGTGCTTCGCTGAATCCATAATCGACTCGGTTTTTCAGGTCGATGTAACTTGAACGACACCTCGGTCGGCCCCCTCTCCCTCCGGGAGAGGGCTGGGGTGAGGGTCAGCTGTGTAGCCGAACCCAAACGGTCACCAAAACAGTGGCGGCCATCAACCATGCCACCGCCGCCACGGCCAGTGACGCTTCAAGCCGCAATCGATCAACCATCACATACAACGTCGCCAGATACACAAAATACGGAATGATCGACCACATGCCGAACACGATCGTGGTCTTCAGATCGTCGATCGAGCGCCCCTTGCCGACGATGTAATGCGCGATCAGCGCAAACGTCGGAAACAGCGGCACCAGCCCGGCGATGTAGTAGTTTCTGGTCTTCGACAATGCCGCCAGGATCACCACCACCGCTGCGCCCAACAGGGCTTTGAAAATCAGGTCCACGTCGTTCTCGCTTAATGGCTCAGGCCGTACTTTTTCACTTTGTCGAACAGCGTGGTCTTGGCCATGCCCAGCTCAAGGCTGGCCTGCGTCAGGTTGCCGCCGCTGCGTTGCAAGGCATCGCTGAGCAGGTTGCGTTCGAAAGCTTCCACCGCTTCGGCGAAGGCCAGGCCCTGTCCGCCGCTGCTGGCGCCGGACTTCTTGAAGGCCGGCAAGCCGAGAGCAAAGCGTTCGGCGACGTTGCGCAGTTCACGCACGTTGCCCGGCCAGTCGTGGCTCATCAAATTCGACAGGGTCTGGTTATCCAGTTCTGGCAGCGCACGATCAAAGCGCAGCGCCGATTGCTGGGTGAAGTGTTCGAACAATTGCAGGATGTCTTCGCGGCGCTCGCGCAGGGGCGGCAACTCCAGCGTCACCACGTTGAGGCGATAGTACAAGTCGCTGCGGAATGCGCCGGCCTTGCTCGATTCGTCGAGGTCGGATTTGGTCGCCGCGATCACCCGGCAATCCACCGCCACACTCTGGTTCGAGCCGAGGCGTTCGAGGGTGCGTTCCTGCAACACCCGCAGCAGTTTGATCTGCAACGGCAGCGGCATGCTTTCCACTTCGTCGAGGAACAGTGTGCCGCCGTCAGCGTGTTCGATCTTGCCGATCCGCCGTTTGCCCGCGCCGGTGAATGCGTTGGCCTCATGACCGAAGATCTCGCTTTCAAAGAGGTTCTCCGGCAGACCGCCGCAGTTCAGCGCGACGAACTGTTTGCTGTGGCGACGACTGAAATCGTGCAGGCAACGGGCGACCAGTTCTTTGCCGGTGCCGGTCTCGCCTTCGATCAACACGTTGGCCGAGGTGTCGGCAACGTTGGCGATCAGTTCGCGCAGGTTCTGCATCGCCGGTGAGCGACCGATGATCCGGCCTTCAAGGGAGTCACGTTCGGCCAGTTGTCGGCGCAGCGACGACACTTCGCGGGCGAGGCTGCGCTGCTCCAGCGCTCGTCGCGCGACATCCACCAGACGCTCCGGCGAGAACGGTTTTTCCATGAAGTCATAGGCGCCTTTCTGCATCGCGCCGACGGCCATGGAAATGTCGCCGTGGCCGGTGATCAACACCACCGGCAGGCTGCGATCGCGCTGCTTGAGGCGGGTCAGCAGTTCCAGGCCATCAATGCCCGGCAGGCGGATGTCGCTGATGACGATGCCGGCAAAGTTTTCGCCGACCTTCTCCAGCGCTTCCTCGGCGCTGCCGACACCGACGCAGGGAATGTCTTCGAGGGTCAGCGCTTGCTGGCAGCCGAGCAGCACATGGGGGTCGTCTTCGACGATCAGTACACTGAGTTCGGGGTTCATATTGGCTCGGCAGGTGTAGGGCTTACCAACGGTAAACTGAGGACGAAGGTGGTGCCACCGCTGGCCGGGTGTTCAACACCCAGGTGTCCGCCGGTGGCGGCCGCGAGGCTGGCGGAAAGGGTCAGGCCCAGGCCCAGGCCCTGTTCGCCAGGCTTGGTGGTGAAGAATGGCTCGAACAGATGCTTGCGCGCTTCGGCATCGATGCCGTGGCCGTTGTCGCGAACCCGCAGGCGATACTTGCCGTTGAACTCCTCGCCGTCGAGCCACAGTTCGGGTTGTGGTTGCGCCTGCATGGCGTCGAGGGCATTGCCGATCAGGTTGACCAGAATCTGTTCGAGGCGGGTCTGGTCGATCTGCACTTGCACGTCGATGAACTGCCGATGCACGTTCAGCGCCGAGGTTTCCACCCGGGCACCGAGCACTTGCAAGGCGGCATCGACCGCTTTGCCGAGGCTGGCCTGACCCTGATTGTCGCCGCGTCGGGCGAACGAACGCAGGCTGGCGGTGATGCGGCCCATGCGGTCGATCAGGTCGTTGATGGTGTTCAGGTTGGTGCTGGCAACGTCGAGCTGACCGCGTTCGAGGAAGCGTACGGTGTTGCCGGAGAGCGTGCGCATCGCCGCCAGCGGCTGATTCAGTTCGTGGGCAATGCTGGTCGACATCTGGCCGATGGCCGCGAGTTTGCCGGCCTGCACCAACTCATCCTGCGCGCGGCGCAAGGTCTCCTCGGCCTGGCGGCGTTCGCGGATCTGGCTCTTCAGTCGCTCGTTGCTGGCGCGCAGGTCGGTAGTGCGTTCGGTAATCCGACGCTCCAGCTGATTGTTGGCTTCCTGCAGGGCTTCGCGGGCGGCGAGGCGGGTGGCGATGACCTTGCGCCGCTCGTTCCAGGCGATCAGCAGGAAGGCGACCAAGGCAAACGCTACAGCGACGAGAATGCCTTGGTTGATCGCTTCGCGACGCAGATCCTGAAGGGGCGTGAGCAGGGTGAAATTCCACGGCGTGTCACTCAGCGGTCGGGTTTGCGCCAGATAGCTGATGTCGTCCTCGCCTGACTGCACTTCACTGTTGGCCGGGAAAGTGAGTTTCTCCACGCCTTCGGACAGGGTTTCGCGAGCCAGCGGTTGCAGTTCGTTGAGCGGGAACCAGTAATACTGCAGGCTGCGGGCGAGTTTTTCCTTGGTGGCTTCACTCAGGGGAATAACCGCTTTCAGGCGCCGGGCCGGATCGCTGGAGAGAATGATGATGCCGTTTTCATCGCTGACAAACGCTTCCAGACGCGCCCGCTGCCAGCGTTCTTCCATGGCCTCAAGGCGCACTTTGACCACGGCGACGCCGATGATCTTGCCGTGTTCTTCGAGGCCATGGGCGAGGTAGTAACCGGGTTCACCGTTGGTGCTGCCGATGCCGTAGAAACGCCCGGGTTCGCCGCGTACGGCTTTCTGGAAATAGGCGCGAAAGGACAGGTCTTCGCCGAGGTAGCTGTCGACATCGCGCCAGTTGCTGGTGGCCATGACGCGGCCGGTGGTGTCCATCACGTAGATGGCCCGACTGCGGCTGCGCCGGTTCAGGCCTTCGAGGTAAGCGTTGACCGTTTCCCGGTACTCCGGGGTCGGGTCGGCCAGCAGCTGCGAAACACTGGTTTCGAGTTCCAGCAGGCTGGGCAGGTAGGTGTATTTGCTGATCTCGCTTTCGACCGCGCGGGCGTGCAGTTCCAGTTGACGCTGGCCGTTCTCGCCGAGGCTGCGGATGCCGAAATGTTCACTGGTCCAGAAGCCGATGAAACCCAGGCCGATCATCAGGGCGATGATCAGTGGCGGCAGGAACAGATGACGAATCAGACGGGGCTTCACGGCAAGTGATGGCGGCGCTGCGCGATAGAGATTGGGGTCGCATTTCATCACAGATGCCTTGGGTCAACCACCACAACAAACTTCACCAATCCCCTGTAGGAGCTGCCGCAGGCTGCGATCTTTTGACTTTGTTTCTAAAGATCAAAAGATCGCAGCCTGCGGCAGCTCCTACAAGGGGAGGCGGTGTTGCTTTTAGTGCTGCAGGATTTTCTCGAGGAAGTGCTGCGCGCGTTCGGAGCGGGCGCTGATGTCGCCGAAAAATTCCTCTTTCGGGCAGTCCTCGATGATCTTGCCGGCGTCCATGAAGATCACCCGGTCCGCTACTTTACGGGCGAAGCCCATTTCGTGGGTCACGCACATCATGGTCATGCCTTCGTGGGCCAGTTGCACCATCACGTCGAGCACTTCGTTGACCATTTCCGGGTCGAGCGCCGAGGTCGGTTCGTCGAACAGCATGACGATCGGGTCCATCGCCAGCGCGCGGGCAATCGCCACACGCTGTTGCTGGCCACCGGACAGTTGCCCCGGGTGCTTGTGGGCGTGCGCCGACAGGCCAACGCGTTCGAGCAGTTGCAGACCTTTCTTGGTCGCCTCTTCCTTGCTGCGGCCCAACACCTTGATCTGCGCGATGGTCAGGTTTTCGGTGATGGTCAGGTGCGGGAACAGCTCGAAATGCTGGAACACCATGCCGACGCGCGAACGCAGTTTCGGCAGGTTGGTTTTCGAATCGGCAATCGAGGTGCCGTCGACGACGATGTCGCCTTTCTGGAACGGCTCCAGCGCGTTGACGCATTTGATCAGGGTCGATTTGCCGGAACCCGACGGGCCGCAGACCACGATCACTTCGCCTTTTTTGACCTCGGTGCTGCAATCAGTCAGCACCTGGAAGTCGCCATACCACTTGTTGATGTTCTTGATAGAGATCATACGGCAAACCTTTTTTGCAGACGCTTGACCAGCAGCGAGGCGGAAAAGCTGATGATGAAGTAGACGACACCGGCGAAGATCAGGAACTCGTTGGAACGACCGATGATGTCGCCGCTGGAGCGGGCGGAGTTGAGGAAGTCCACCAGGCCCACGGTGTAGACCAGCGAGGTGTCCTGGAACAGGATGATCGACTGTTGCAGCAGCAACGGGGTCATCTTGCGGAACGCCTGGGGCAGGATGATCAGACGCATGGTCTGGCCATAGGTCATGCCCATCGCTTGTGCTGCGGCCATCTGGCCTTTGGGGATCGACTGCACACCGGCCCGGACAATTTCGCAGAAGTACGCGGCTTCGAACATCATGAACGCCACGACGCAGGAGGTGAACGCACCGATCGGCGTGTCTTCACCGGTGATCCAGCGCAGCACGAACGGCACCGCCAGGTAGAACCAGGTGATCACCAGCAGCAGCGGGATCGAGCGGAAGTAGTTCACATAAGCGCCGGCCACGCGCGACAGCAGTTTGCTCGACGACAGGCGCATCAGCGCGAGGATCGTCCCTAGTACGATGCCGCCGACCACGCCCATGACCATCAACTGCAAGGTCATGACCATGCCGTTCCACAGGCCCGGGATAGCGGGGATGATGCCGCTGAAATCGAAGTCCATTATTTACCCCCCACGGAGATCAGGCCGGGCACCGCAACTTTCTTCTCGACCATGCGCATCAGCAGCATCAGGCTCATGTTCAGGGTGAAGTAGATCAGCGTGGCCAGGGTGAAGGCTTCAAACAGGTTGGCCGAGAATTCGGCGGTCTGTTTGGTTTGCGCGAGCAGTTCCATCAGGCCGATCAGGGACGCCACGGAGGAGTTCTTGAAGACGTTGAGGAATTCCGAGGTAAGCGGCGGAATGATGATGCGGTAGGCCTGAGGCAGCAGCACGTTCCAGTAGATCTGCGGCAGCTTGAAACCCATGGCGCGAGCGGCGGATTCCTGGCCGCGTGGCAGCGCCTGAATACCGGTACGCACTTGCTCGCAGACACGGGCAGCGGTGAACAGGCCCAGGCACACGACAACGCTCAGGTAAGCCGAGGTGGTCGGGTTGAGATCCTGTTTGTACCAGTCCTGCAGGTTCTGCGGCAGCAGGTCGGGTACCAGGAAGTACCAGATGAACAGCTGAACCAGCAGCGGCACGTTGCGAAACAGTTCCACGTAGCAGGTCGCGATGCCCGATACGATACGGTTTGGCACCGTGCGCATGACCCCCAGAATGGAGCCCAGCAGCAAGGCGATGATCCATGCCACGATGGCAATGGCAATGGTCCAGCCCAAACCGGAGACGTACCAGTCGAGATAGGTCTCGCTGCCGACGCCGGTGGACTTGAAGAACACGCCCCAGTCCCAGTTGTAATTCATTAGGGTCTCCCCTCGAGATCGATCGATGTACAAGCACCCGCTTGGGGAAGATCCTTTCCCGCCTGACGTTGAACGTCAGGCACACGCGATCGGCTCGAAAACCGCCAGGTCGAGTGTTCCACAGTACAGCCCGCAGGTAGTAACAGACGCCTGAGGGAGAGTGGCTCCCTCAGGCAATAAGGTTAGTCAGGAATCAGATTTTTACGTCAGGCGCCGGCTTGTCGCTCGGGTTGGCGATCAGATCTTTTACCTTGTCGCTCATCGGGAAGTTCAGGTTCAGGCCTTTTGGTGGAATCGGGCTCTCGAACCACTTGCTGTAGATCTTGTTGATCTCGCCGGACTTGTACAGCGCAACGATGGCGTCATCGACAGCCTTCTTGAAGGCCGGGTCATCTTTGCGAACCATGCATGCGTAGGCTTCGAACGACTGCGGCGTACCGGTGATGATCCAGTCAGCCGGCTTCTTGGCCTTGGCTTCTTCGCCGGCCAGCAGGGCGTCGTCCATCATGAAGGCAACGGCGCGGCCGCTTTCCAGCATGTTGAAGGATTCGCCGTGGTCTTTGGCGGAGATGATATTCATGCCCATCTGCTTATCGGCGTTCATCGCTTTGATGATGCGCTCGGACGTGGTGCCCGCGGTGGTCACGACGTTTTTGCCTTTGAGGTCGGCGAAGTCAGCGTAGGACGGCTTGCCTTCCTTGTCTTTCTTGACCAGCAGACGGGTGCCGATTTCGAAGATGTTGACGGTGAAGTCGACTTGCTGAGCGCGTTCGGCGTTGTTGGTGGTCGAGCCGCACTCGATGTCCGCGGTGCCGTTCTGGATCAGCGGGATACGGGTTTGCGAGGTCACCAGGTTGTATTTGACCTGCAGATCGGGCTTGTTCAGGTCTTTTTTCAGGGCTTCAACGATGGCCACTTGAATGTCGTGGGAGTAGCCCACTGGCTTGCCGGAAGCATCGGCAATGTAGGAAAACGGAATGGAGCTGTCGCGGTGAGCGAGCGTGATGGTGCCCGAATCGTTGATTTTCTTCAGGGTGCCGGTGAGTTCGGCGGCGAAAACTGGCGTGCTGATCAGAGCGGCCGCAATGGCTGCGCCCAGGATATGGGGAACGATGCGCATCAAATTTTCCTCGAATTGTTTTTTTTATGGAGCCAGTTCGTCGGCCCTTTTGTGCTTCGAATGCCTGACGGCTCCTGAAGTGTTGGCACAACAGGCATTCGTCGAGAGAGTGTAGAGCATGAGTCGTGCCAGACCAGTCTCGAATGCTTAAAGTTATGATTTATAAGGATATTAAAGTTTTGTGGCAGATTTTTTTGTGGGGAGTGATCCGGTTTACCGAATTGACCGGGGAGTCTCGTTCGGAAAACCGAACGAGGTTTTGTAGGAGTGAGCCTGCTCGCGATAGCGGTGTGTCAGGCGCCAGGTATGTTGATTGACACACCGCCATCGCGAGCAGGCTCACTCCTACAGGGGTAGCGGTGTGTCAGGCAAACAAAAAAACCCCTGAACCTTACGATTCAGGGGCTTTTTGTTTAACCAATGTTCAAATCACGCCGCTTCAATCTTGCTACGGTTCTGCTCAACTTTACCCAGATACGCCGCAAGCTTCTCCTGCTCCGCCGGAGTGGTGAACAGACCGAGTTTGCTGCGACGCCACAGAATGTCATGCGCCGTGGTCGCCCACTCTTCGCTGCACAGGTAATCGACTTCACGGGTGTAGAGCCCGCCGCCAATGTGCTCGCCCATGTCCGCGAGGCTTTCCACGCCTTCGAGCATGCGCCAGGTGCGGCTGCCGTAGGTGGTGGCCCAGCGACGGGATATCTCGGTCGGCACGAAGTCAAACTTGTCGCGAATCAGCGCGCTCAAGGCTTGTGGCGTGGTCATGTCTTCACCGCCGGGCAAGGTGGCCGTGGCGGTCCAGCTCGGGCGCATCTGGGTGAAGAACGGCATCAGTTGCGCCATCGCCGACTCGGCGAGTTTGCGGTAGGTGGTCAGCTTGCCGCCGAACACCGACAGCAGTGGCGCTTCTTCGCTGTTGCCGGACAAGGCCAGGGTGTAATCGCGGGTGACCGCCGACGGGTTATCGGACTCGTCGTTGCACAGCGGACGTACGCCTGAGTAGCTGTGCTGGATGTCGTCGCGGCTGATTTGCTTCTTGAAGTGGGCGTTGACCACTTTCAGCAGGTAATCGGTTTCGCCGTCGGTGATTGCCACTTTCGCAGGGTCACCGGTGTACTCACGGTCGGTGGTGCCGATCAGGGTGAAGTGGTTGTTCAGGTACGGAATGGTGAAGACGATGCGCTGATCTTCGTTTTGCAGGATGTGCGCGTGATCACCTTCGTACAGTTTCGGCACGATGATGTGGCTGCCCTGGATCAGGCGGATGCCGTACGGCGATTCCATCTTCAGGTCGTCACGAATGAACTTGGCGACCCACGGGCCGGCGGCGTTCACCAGCGCTTTGGCGGTGATCGAAAACAGGCTGCCGTCGGCACGTTCCAGGTTCAGGTGCCACAGGCCCTTGGCACGGCGGGCGCTGACGCAGCGAGTCTGGGTGTGCACGTGGGCGCCTTTTTCGCGGGCGGCCATGGCGTTGAGTACCACGAGGCGGGCGTCGTCGACCCAGCAGTCGGAGTATTCGAAGCCTTTCTTGATTTCACTTTTCAGTGCGCTGTCGGCGCCGAACTTGAGGCTTTTCGAACCAGGCAGTTTTTCGCGCTTGCCGAGGTTGTCATAGAGGAACAGGCCCGCGCGGATCATCCACGCCGGGCGCAGGTGCGGACGGTGCGGCAGTACGAAGCGCATCGGTTTGACGATATGCGGGGCCTTGGCCAGCAGCACTTCGCGCTCGGCCAGCGCTTCACGCACCAGACGGAATTCGTAATGTTCGAGGTAGCGCAGACCACCGTGGATCAGCTTGCTGCTGGCCGACGAAGTGTGGCTGGCGAGGTCGTCCTTTTCGCAAAGGAACACCGAAAGTCCGCGACCGGCGGCATCCGCTGCGATCCCCACGCCATTGATCCCGCCGCCGATAACGGCGACGTCGTAGATCTCGGAGATTGGGGGCGTACGCAAGGTAGAGGTGGACATCGGCTGGCCTCGGGTTCTTTTGATTTTCTATATTGGAAATCGAACATGAATGTTCATTTGCGAAAATGGTAGCCCATAAAGACGCGCGCAGCCAGTCACGTTCGATTGAAAAAACTCATCGAAGGCCAGAGAAAGGAAAAAATACGAACATTAAAAGCGAAAAGATCGTCCGATCGCGGCCCGAGCCTTCGGCAGCTCCTACATGGGTTCACGTAACCTGTAGGAGCTGTCGAAGGCTCGGGCCGCGATCGGACGATCTTTTGATCTTGGGGGGGTTAAACGACTTCCAGGCGAATCTTGTGCTGACTCAACAACTGCGCCAACGCCGGCACCGGCTGCTGATCGGTCACCAGGCAATCGATCAGGCTGATCGGCCCCAGGCGAATCATCGCGTTACGCCCGAACTTGCTCGAGTCCGCCGCCAGAATCACCTGCCGCGCATTGGCAATGATCGCCTGGGAAACCCGTACTTCCTGATAATCGAAATCCAGCAGGCTGCCGTCTTCATCAATGCCGCTGATCCCGACCAGGGCGAAATCAACTTTGAACTGATTGATGAAATCCACGCTGGCCTGACCGACAACACCGCCATCACGACGCACATTGCCGCCGGTCAGCAACACATCGAAATCATCCTTGGCACTGAGCATCGACGCCACGTGCAGGTTATTGGTGATGATTTTCAGGTGATTGTGATTGAGCAGGGCGCGGGCAATCGATTCGGTGGTCGTGCCAATGTTGATGAACAGCGAGGCGTGATCGGGAATCTGCGCGGCGATGGCTTCGCCGATGCGTTGTTTTTCATCGCGCATCTGGTCGGCGCGCATTGCATAGGCGGTGTTTTCAACGCTGGAATCATAGGCAGCGCCGCCATGGTAACGGCGCAGCAGATTGGCTTCCGCGAGCTGATTGATGTCGCGGCGGATGGTTTGCGGGGTAACAACGAACAGCGTGGCCATTTCCTCGATGCTCACATAGCCGCGTTCGCGGACCAGCTCGAGGATTTGCTGCTGACGGGGAGGCAGATTCATGGGGCTTCCTTTGGGCTGCCGTGCAAAATTTGCCCATGATGCCGCAGGAATCTCCTCCCGACCAGTTTCCAGCTTTAGTCCGTCCTCAGACTGGCTTATTCAGCGTCTTCACGCGCCCAGTCACGGGTGCGGCTGACGGCTTTTTTCCAGCCTTTGTACAGCTTCTCTTTCTCCACTTCGTCCAGGCTCGGTTCGAACTCGCGCTCGATTACTGCTTTGCCGCGCAGTTCTTCCAGGCTGCCCCAGAAACCGCACGCCAGACCGGCCAGATACGCCGCGCCGAGTGCCGTGGTTTCACGCATTTGCGGACGCTCGACCTGCGTACCGAGAATGTCGGCCTGGAACTGCATGAGGAAGTTGTTCGCCACCGCTCCGCCGTCCACGCGCAGGGCTTTGAGGCGTTCGCCGGAGTCCTGTTGCATGGCGTCGAGCACGTCGCGGGTCTGGTAGGCAATCGATTCCAGCGCAGCGCGGATGATGTGGTCAACGCGCACACCGCGCGTCAGACCAAACAGCGCGCCACGGGCATACGGGTCCCAGTACGGAGCGCCTAAACCTGTGAACGCCGGCACCAGGTACACGCCGTTGCTGTCCTTCACTTTATTGGCGAAGTATTCGGTGTCGTGGGCGTCGTTGATGATCTTCAGTTCATCACGCAGCCACTGCACGGTCGAACCGCCATTGAACACTGCGCCTTCCAGCGCGTAAGCGACTTCGCCACGCGGGCCGCAAGCGATGGTGGTGAGCATGCCGTGCTGGGATTTCACCGCTTTGTCACCGGTGTTCATCAGCAGGAAGCAGCCGGTGCCGTAGGTGTTTTTCGCTTGGCCTGGTTCCACGCACATCTGACCGAACAGCGCCGCTTGCTGGTCACCGGCAATACCGCCGATGGCGATGCCGCTCTTGGTGCGCCCGTAGATTTCCGAAGACGCCTTCACTTCCGGGAGCATCTCGCGCGGAATGTCGAGGATCTCGAGCATCTTCGAATCCCACTCCAGCGAGTGAATGTTGAAGAGCATGGTACGCGAGGCGTTGGTGTAGTCGGTGACGTGTACTTTGCCGCCGGTGAATTTCCAGATCAGCCAGCTATCGACGGTGCCGAACAGCAATTCGCCGTTGCGTGCACGCTCGCGGCTGCCTTCGACGTTGTCGAGGATCCACTTCAGTTTAGTGCCGGAGAAGTACGGGTCGGTGACCAGGCCGGTGTTGTCGCGGATGTACTCTTCGTGACCATCACGCTTGAGTTGCTGGCAGATCTCGGTGCTGCGGCGGCACTGCCAGACGATGGCGTTGTACACCGGGCGACCGGTGGTCTTGTCCCAGACCACTGTGGTTTCGCGCTGGTTGGTGATGCCGATGGCGGCGACCTGGTCGTGATGCAGACCGGCCTGCGCCAGCGCTTCAACCATCACCGCGCTCTGGGTTGCAAAAATTTCCATCGGATCATGTTCGACCCAACCGGCCTGCGGATAATGCTGAGCGAACTCGCGCTGCGCGGTGCAGACCACGTTCGCATCGCGGTCGAAAATGATCGCGCGCGAGCTGGTCGTACCCTGATCGAGGGCAATGATGTAGTTCTTATTCTGAATGTCGGTCATGTCGATTGCCTTGGACGAAATAAGGGAGAGTGGGCCGTGGCGCAGGCTCTATTGGGCAGGAGCCTGCGCCGACTGTTTCAAGAAGTTCTTGGTTTGCCGTCAATGGCCGGTTCTGCATCCTTTGTAGCAGGTGTGGCGCCGGTCAGGTGACGGGCGATGAGCCCGCGATACCCGGCTGCGCCGAGGCAGGCACCGACAATCGGTGCAAAAATCGGAATCAGGAAGTACGGAATATCACGGCCGCCAGTAAAGGAAATTTCACCCCAGCCAGTGAAGAAAGTCATCAGTTTCGGACCGAAGTCACGCGCCGGGTTCATCGCGAAACCGGTCAGCGGGCCCATCGAACTGCCGATCACAGCGATCAGCAAACCGATCAGCAGTGGCGCCAGCGGGCCTTTCGGCAGGCCGTTGTTGTCGTCGGTCAGCGACATGATCACGCCCATCAGGATCGCGGTGATGATCATCTCGACCAGAAAAGCCTGAGCAGTGGACAGCACCGGGTTCGGGAACGTCGAGAATACCGAGGCCAACTCAAGGCTGGCGGCCGAACCGCGAACCATTTGGTGAGTTTGTTCGTAATCGAAGAACAGATTGCTGTACAGCGTGTAAACCAACAGTGCACCGCAGAACGCGCCAGCGATTTGCGAGAGGATATAGAAGGGCAGTTTGCGCTTTTCGAAGTCGGCGAAGATTGCCAGTGCAATGCTCACGGCCGGGTTCAGGTGCGCGCCGGAAACGCCCGCGGTGAGGTAGATCGCCATGCTGACGCCGACGCCCCAGATGATGCTGATTTCCCACAGGCCGAAGCTGGCGCCCGCGACCTTGAGCGCGGCGACACAACCGGTGCCGAAAAAGATCAGGAGTGCAGTGCCCAGAAACTCGGCCATGCATTGGCTCGAGAGCGTTGGTTGCTGTAAAGCAGTCGTCATTGAAAACCTCGGTTTTTGTTGTTGTCTGGCGCATTGCCGTCAGGGCAGGGCGCGATTTTCACCGGGTTGGAATCCCCATTCGGTTCCCGGTTTACTGCTGGGTGCTGCAATGATGATAATTCTTACATTATTCAGATTCGAAAAAATATAGACAAGAAACAAACCTGTCAAAGGTCGAAAGTGAACCATCAGTCACAATGTAACTATTCGCTGGATGAATGATCCTGTGTCGGCGACGTTCCATGGAGTGCTCGGAATGTCTGCAAGCCCCGGCATTCGTGGCTTGGGATAGAGCCTTTTAGGAGCTGATCGCCTAGAATCCGGCAGAAGATTTTTCTGTCACTGCCGAGCCTGGAGCTGCCATGACCCCTGCGTTGGACTTGTTGAAAAAAGTTCGTGCCGAACATCGCGTGCACAGTTACGAACATGATCCAAAAGCCGCTTCATATGGGCTGGAGGCTGCGGAAAAACTGGCACTTGAGCCGGCGCAGGTGTTTAAGACTCTGCTGGCTGCCAGTGAAAAAGGTGAGCTGCTGGTGGCGGTGGTGCCGGTCGTCGGAAGTCTCGACCTCAAGGGTCTGGCCCACGCCGCTGGGGTGAAGAAAGTCGAAATGGCTGACCCGGCGGCGGCACAGCGCTCTACCGGTTATTTGTTGGGTGGTATCAGCCCGCTGGGGCAGAAAAAGCGTCTGCGCACCTTCATTGATAACTCGGCTCAGGGTTTTGCGACTATTTATGTCAGTGCCGGTCGGCGCGGGCTGGAGGTCGAGTTGCCCCCTGCGACTCTCGCGGAACACACTCAGGCCAAATTCGCCGATATCGGGCGTGCCTGAGAGGGGGCTGCGCTGTATGAAGAAAATTGGCCGGTTCTGTCACTGGCGCTGATCCGTCTCGCGCTGCATGCTCTGCCGACTGACTTAGGGAGAAGGTTATGCAGCTTGAGTTTCATCAGGTCGACGCTTTCAGTGATCGGCCATTCAGTGGCAATCCAGCAATGGTGTATCGGCTGGATGCGTGGCTCGCGGATGAGCTGATGCAGAAGATCGCTGCCGAACACAATCTGGCGGAAACCGCGTTTCTCGTGCGTGAAGGCCAAGCCTGGCATATCCGCTGGTTTACTCCGACCACTGAAGTGCCGTTGTGCGGGCATGCCACGCTGGCCAGCGCTCATGTGTTGTTCGAGATCTACCAGGAAGCGGCCGAGCGTATCGACTTCACCAGTAAGTCCGGGCCGTTGAGTGTCAATCGTGAAGAGGGCCGCTTATGGCTGGACTTTCCGTCGATCGTGCCGTCAGAGATTGGCGTGACCCTGGATGTCGAGCGCGCGCTGGGAGTTGAAGCGGTTGATGTGCTCGGTTCCAACGAACTGTTTGTGGTGCTGGAGTCGGAGCAGGCCGTGCTCGATTGCAAGCCGGACATGGTCGCGCTGGCGAAGCTGCCGTGGCTGGGCGCGATCGTCACGGCGCGGGGCAATCAGCATGACTTCGTCTCGCGCTATTTCGCGCCGGCAATTGGCATCAATGAGGATCCGGTGACCGGGTCGACGCACTGCAGTCTGATTCCGTATTGGTCCAAGCGTCTGGGCAAATCGAGCCTGACGGCGTGCCAGCGTTCGGCGCGGGGTGGCGAGTTGTTCTGCCGGCTGGAAGGCGAGCGGGTAAAAATCGGCGGCAATGCAACGCTGGTTGCCAGCGGCACCTTGATCCTGGGTTAAAAGCTAAAAGATCGCAGCCTTCGGCAGCTCCTGCAGGGATCAATGCAGGAGCTGCCGAAGACTGCGATCTTTTGATCTTTAAAGCGAGGTGCTGTAGCGGCGGACGCCGTTTTCCGCCGCCGGAATTTGCGCAGCAGTGCTGCCGCAAGCCTGGAACAACACCAGATGTTCAGCGGCAACACGAATCCCCACTTGCGCACCAACCTGATGATCGGCATGGCTGGGGAAAATCGATTCCAGCTGTGCACCGGTCGGCAATTGCAGGCGATATAACGTTGAAGCTCCGAGGAACGTCTTGCCGACAATGCGCGCTTTCAACGCGCTGTCCGGCGCATAAATAATGTCATCCGGGCGCAGCAACACGTCCACCGCGCCGCCAATCGGCCACCCGTACGCCCGGTTGCCGCGCAGCACGCCGAGTTCCGTCTGCACCGATTCCGGGCTGCCGAGCTGGCCGCGAATGAAGTAGCCCTGACCGATAAAACTCGCCACAAACGGCGTTGCCGGTTCGTGATAGAGGTTGTACGGCGTGTCCCACTGCTCCAGCCGACCTTCCTTGAACACGCCAACGTGATCGCTGACGGCAAAGGCTTCTTCCTGGTCGTGGGTCACCAGAATCGCGCTGGTGCCACGTGCCTTGAGAATGTCGCGTACCTCATGACTGAGTTTGCGGCGCAACTCGCCATCGAGGTTGGAGAAGGGTTCGTCGAGCAGCAGCAGTTGCGGCTCCGGTGCCAACGCGCGGGCGAGGGCGACGCGCTGTTGCTGGCCGCCGGACAACTCGTGGGGGAAGCGCTTGCCGAGGTTCTTCAGGTTGACCAGTTCCAGCAGCTCTTCGGTGACGCGCGCCTTGTTCGGGTGCTTGCGAATGCCGAAGGCGATGTTGTCCGCGACGCTCAGATGCGGGAACAGCGCATAGTCCTGGAACACCATGCCGATCCGGCGTTTCTCCGGCGCCAAAGTGAAACCGGCGCGGGAAATGGTTTCGCCGCCAAGGGTGATTTCACCTTCGTGCACCGGCTCGAAACCAGCGATGGCGCGCAGGGTGGTGGTCTTGCCGCAGCCGGACGAGCCGAGCAGGCAGCCGATGTCACCGGCGTTGAGGTGCAGATTGAGGTTCTGCACCACACGTTGATCTTGATAGCCGCAAGCGAGGTTGCGCAGGTTCAGCAGTAATTCATGGCTCATGCGTGGTGATATGCCGGTTCAACGAGGAACTCGAGCAGGGCCTTCTGTGCGTGGAGACGGTTTTCTGCCTGATCCCAGGCGACGGAGCGCGGGTCATCAAGCAGGTCGAGGCTGATTTCTTCGCCACGGTGCGCAGGCAAGCAGTGCATGAACAGCACGTCCTCGGCAGCGAGGTCGAGCAGGGCACGGTTGACCTGGAACGGGGCGAACAGCTTGAGGCGCTTGGCAGTTTCCTCTTCCTGACCCATCGAAGTCCAGACATCGGTGCTCACCAGATGCGCACCGCGCACGGCATCTTGCGGGTCGCGAACGATGGTCACGCGATCGCCAGCCTTGGCCACGAACTCGGGATTCGGTTCATAGCCTTGCGGGCAGGCAACGCGCAACTGGAAGTCGAACTGGATCGCCGCTTCTATATAGCTGTTGCACATGTTGTTGCCGTCGCCGATCCAGGCCACGGTTTTGCCCTGGATCGAGCCACGGTGTTCAAGGAAGGTCTGCATGTCGGCCAGTAGCTGACACGGGTGCAGGTCATCGGACAGGCCGTTGATCACCGGTACGCGCGAGTTGGCGGCAAATTCGGTCAGAGTACTGTGGGCAAAGGTACGGATCATCACTGCATCGAGCATGCTCGACATGACGATGGCGCAATCGCCGATCGGCTCGCCACGGCCCAGTTGAGTGTCGCGCGGCGAGAGGAAGATCGCCTGGCCGCCGAGCTGGATCATGCCTGCTTCGAACGAAATCCGGGTACGGGTCGAGGATTTTTCGAAGATCATGCCCAGCACGCGGTTTTTCAGAGGCTCGAACAGTACGCCGCGGTTACGCAGGTCCTTGAGCTCAACGCCTCGACGGATCACGCTGACCAGCTCTTCGGGCGTGCAATCCATCAGGGAGAGAAAGTGCCTTGCGCTCATCATTGACTACCTTTTTGCTACAAACCGCAGATGCTCAAAGCCTTGTTTAACGGAACAACGGGCGAGACCTGCGGCGTAAGCCGCACGGGGCGACGAAATAGGGGGAGGCGCGATATTGACACTAAATGTCGCGTTTTTCCAATAGGCTACGTTTTTGCGCGAACAGAGAAGCGTACTGAATGTTGCAGTGCGCATTTAGAGCCGCCATGAGGACAGCAGCGAGCCCCTTTGTACACTGGCCTCGCGGGGCTTGGCAATCAGGCGTAGCGGGGATGGCGTTACTCAGGTCGGTTCAAGACTGCACGGTTACGGATTCGCTTGGTCGGATGGCCGGTGTGAAACATTTGCTAAAGCAAAGTGCTGGGTTATAAATACCTTTCGAGCGACGCAGGAAGCCTCCGCATGGAATCGAAAGAAAAACTGTTAATGGAATTGCTGGGCCATACGGCTCGCTCTCTGACCCATCTCACCGCGTCAGTCACTTCAATGTCTTTTGAGTTGCTGCGCAGCGAAGACGAAGTGGTGAAGACTGCCGGGCGCCACATGATTGACCGCATGGCCACCATCAGCGCCGGGCTCGACGAGCATTGGCGGTTGATCGGCGAACTCACCGGCGTGCACGTCGCCCACGAGCAGATCGAAACCATTCAGGAAATCCAGCTGGCAGCACCGCCGCAGTTGCCATCGAACTGATCGTGCCGGCCTATCGGCCCACCTGATAGGCCTCGATTCACAAGACGAACGTCGCTGGCGCCAGACCTGCGCCGGGGCCATAGTTTTGTTCCCGCGGGCGTGATCGCCCGCCCAGAACAAGACAGAGACTGGCCATGACCAAGACTCTCCACCACCGTGCCTGCCACCTGTGTGAAGCCATTTGCGGCCTGACCATCGAGACCACCGAATCCGAGGGCAATGTCGCGATCTCCTCGATCAAGGGCGATGCGCTTGATACCTTCAGTCGCGGGCACATCTGCCCCAAAGCGGTGGCGCTGCAGGATATCCAGAACGATCCCGATCGCCTGCGCCAGCCGATGCGCCGCGTTGGCAGCGAATGGCTGCCGATCGAATGGGACGAGGCGTTTGCGCTGGTGGCTGGAAAACTGGCGGCAATTCAGGAGCGTCACGGGCAGAACGCCGTGGCGGTCTATCAGGGCAACCCGAGCGTGCACAATTACGGGTTGATGACCCACAGCAATTATTTCCTCGGTTTGCTGAAGACGCGCAATCGCTTCTCGGCGACTTCGGTCGATCAGTTGCCGCATCACCTGAGCAGTTATCTGATGTACGGACACGGCCTGCTGCTGCCGATTCCGGACATTGATCACACCGATTTCATGTTGATCCTCGGCGGTAATCCGTTGGCGTCCAACGGCAGCATCATGACCGTGCCAGATGTTGAGAAACGTTTAAAAGCGATCCAGGCGCGCGGTGGTAAAGTCGTGGTGGTCGACCCTCGGCGCAGCGAGACTGCGGCGATGGCCGATCAGCATTTGTTCGTGCGCCCGGGTGGCGATGCCGCGTTGTTGTTCGGTGTGCTCAATACACTGTTTGGCGAAGGCCTGACCCGCGACAGTCATTTGCCGGTCGACGGGCTGGACGAGGTGCGCGCTGCGGTGGAGACCTTCACCGCCGAGGCCATGAGTCCGCTGTGTGCGGTGTCCGCTGAGCAGATCCGTCAACTGGCGCGGGATTTTGCTGCCGCGCCGAGTGCGGTTTGCTATGGCCGGATGGGTGTTTCGACCCAGGCCTTTGGCACGCTGTGTCATTGGGTGGTGCAGTTGATCAATCTGGTCACCGGCAACCTTGACCGTGTTGGAGGGGCATTGTGCACTGAACCTGCCGTGGATCTGGTGGCGTCGACTTCGGGTGGGCATTTCAACAAGTGGCAGAGTCGTGTTTCCGGGCGTCCTGAGTACGGCGGCGAACTGCCGGTCTCGGCGCTGGCCGAAGAGATGCTCACCGCAGGCGACGGCCAGATCCGGGCGCTGATCACTGTGGCCGGCAATCCGGTGTTGTCGACACCGAACGGGCGGCAACTGGAACGCGCGCTGGACGGCCTCGACTTCATGGTCAGCATTGACCTGTACATCAATGAAACCACGCGTTATGCCGACCTGATCCTGCCGTCGACCTCGGCACTGGAGAACGATCACTACGACACCACGTTCAACCTGTTCGCGGTGCGCAACGTCACCCGCTTCAATCGCGCGATCCTCGCCAAGCCCGAAGGCGCGCTGCACGACTGGGAGATTTTTGTTGGCCTGGCCAAGGCCTTTGCCGAGAAGACCGGTAAAGAACTGAAACCAACGATGCCGCCGGCGAAGATGATCGATATGGGGTTGCGCATGGGGAGGTACGGTGACGCGTCCGAGCAGCAACTCTCGTTGGCGACATTGTTTGATCATCCTCACGGAATCGACCTCGGCGCGTTGAAAGCGAACCTGGCACCGCGCCTGAAAACGCCGAACCAGCGTGTGCAGGCTGCTCCGCCAGAGATCCTTGCCGACCTCGCGCGTTTTGCCGCGCTGCAAGCACCGGCGGCCGATGAGCTGTTGATGATTGGTCGTCGTCATGTGCGCAGCAACAACTCATGGATGCACAACTATCACCGCCTGGTGAAGGGCAAGCCACGCCATCAGTTGCTGATGCATCCGGACGATCTGGCCAGTCGTGGACTCAACGATGGACAACTGGTGCGTGTGAGTTCACGGGTCGGGCAGATTGAAGTGGAGGTGCTGGGCAGTCTCGACATGATGAAAGGCGTGGTCAGCCTGCCGCACGGTTGGGGCCATTCACGCCCGGGCGTGCAAATGGCGATTGCCAGCGGCCAGCCAGGTTCGAGCGCCAATGACCTGACCGATGAATGTCAGCTCGACGAGTTGTCGGGAAACGCGGCGTTGAACGGCGTGCCGGTCACTGTAGCGGCAGCGTGAGCATGTCTGTCGGGGAGACCGAGCATGGCGCTCGGGATTCCGTTACAATGCGCCACCGTGCCGACCCATGAGTCGGAAAGTTCAGCCGAGGTGCTCCATGGATATCATCGAAACGATTAAAGAGCAGATTGCCAACAACACCATTCTGCTTTACATGAAAGGCTCGCCGAATGCCCCGCAGTGTGGCTTCTCCGCGAAAGCTGCGCAGGCTGTGATGGCGTGTGGCGAAAAGTTTGCGTACGTGGACATCCTGCAGAACCCGGAAATCCGCGCCAACCTGCCAAAGTACGCCAACTGGCCGACTTTCCCGCAACTGTGGGTCGGCGGTGAGCTGGTCGGCGGTAGCGACATCATGACCGAGATGGCTGCAGACGGTTCGCTGCAAAGCACCATCAAGTCGGCTGTTGAAGCGGCTGCGGCGAACAAGTCCGAAGCCTGATAAGGCCGGGTTTCGCGCGACACCTCCTGCTTCTGTAGGAGCTGTCGAGTGAAACGAGGCTGCGATCTTTTGATCTTCAGCCAATAAAAAGCCCCGCACCTTGAAAGAGGGCGGGGCTTTTTAGTGCGTTCGAAAAGTTACTGCAAGTTGCCGGTGCAATCTGAAAAGATCGCAGCCTGCGGCAGCTCCTACTCTTCGCCCATCTGCGATTGCAGATAGTTCTCAAGACCGACTTTATCGATCAGGCCCAGTTGGGTTTCCAGCCAGTCGATATGTTCTTCTTCGGATTCGAGAATGTCTTCGAGCAGTTCACGGCTGCCGAAGTCGCCAACGGTTTCGCAATGCGCGATCGCGGTCTTCAGGTCGGCGTGGCCGGTCTTCTCGATACGCAGATCGCACTCCAGCATTTCCTGGGTGTGCTCGCCGATGTGCAGCTTGCCCAGGTCCTGTACGTTGGGCAGGCCTTCGAGGAACAGGATGCGCTTGATCAGCTTGTCCGCGTGCTTCATCTCGTCGATGGATTCTTTGTATTCGTGCTTGCCGAGCTTGTTCAGACCCCAATCTTCATACATGCGTGCATGCAGGAAGTACTGATTGATCGCGACCAGCTCATTGGCAAGGATCTTGTTGAGATGCTGGATGACTGTAATGTCGCCTTTCATGATCGGAGTCCTGCCCTGTATTCGCTGTATATACGGCAGAGTTTGAGCCCCGTATTTATAAGTGTCAAACCTAAGTTATTGAATAATAAATGAAAATTAATCGGAATAAGAATGTTTGTGTTCCGCGTCTAGAGCGTAAGCAATTGATTTTCGGGCATAAAAAAACCGGACATAAGTCCGGTTCTTTGAAATGGGGTGTTATTACGCAGCAGTAAATTCTACCGGATAGGGGATCGCAGCCTGAGCGGTTTGCAGCTTGGTCAGGGTTTCGCGAACCACTTCCTTGGCGAGGCAGGCACATTTGCCGCATTGGCTGGCGACGCCGGTGGCCTGGCGGACTTCTTTATAGCTGCAGCAACCTTCATAGATCGCTTCGCGGATCTGTCCGTCGGTGACGCCAGTGCAGAGACAAACATACATAAGTGAGAACCGTCGCTGGTTGTGACTCAATTGCGATGGATCTTAATAATAACGAGAATGATTGTCAAAGTGCTTTGCGAGGCCTTTTCGCCAGATTGGCGCGTGACTGACGAACGGTGATTACTGGCGATCTGCCTGGCCCCGTAAATGCAGCCTTGTGATTGGCAGACTGCAAAAAACCGTTAAGGACAGGCCAAATTCGCAGTGTATGATGGTCGGCCCTTGCGAAGGGGGTTCGTGTCACAGGGCTGTCGCCTGAGGGTGGCAGGCTGGCCCGGACCCTGAACTTCAAGTTTTTACACCAGGAGATATCAATGAGCGTACTCGTAGGCAAACAAGCCCCTGACTTCACCGTCCCGGCCGTACTCGGCAATGGCGAGATCGTTGACAGCTTCACCCTGTCCTCGGCCATCAAAGGCAAATACGGCCTGGTGTTCTTCTACCCACTGGACTTCACCTTCGTCTGCCCGTCCGAGCTGATCGCTCTGGACAACCGCATGGCTGACTTCAAGGCGCGCAACGTTGAAGTGATCGCTGTGTCGATCGACTCGCACTTCACTCACAACGCATGGCGCAACACCCCAGTGAACAATGGCGGCATCGGTCAGGTGAAATACACCATGGCTGCCGACATGAAGCACGACATCGCCAAGGCTTACGACGTTGAATCCGAAGGCGGCGTGGCTTTCCGTGGCGCGTTCCTGATCGACGACAAAGGCGTTGTCCGCTCGCAGATCATCAACGACCTGCCACTGGGCCGTAACATGGAAGAGCTGATCCGTCTGGTCGACGCTCTGCAATTCCACGAAGAGCACGGCGAAGTCTGCCCTGCCAACTGGAAAAAAGGCGACAAAGGCATGAACGCTTCGCCAGAAGGCGTTGCGGCTTACCTGACCGAGAACGCTGCTGCCCTGTAAGGCGCAACGTCGAGGTACAAAAAAACCGGCCCCTGTGGCCGGTTTTTTTATGCGCGGGATTGACTCAACGAGGATCAGTCGTCGAAGTCTTCCCAGCCGCCCATCTGTTTCCAGCGGTTGACGATGCCGCAGAACAGCTCAGCGGTTTTCTCGGTGTCGTAACGCGCCGAGTGCGCCTCACGGCCGTCGAAATCGATGTCGGCGGCCTGGCAGGCTTTCGCCAGTACGGTTTGACCGTACGCCAGACCGGCCAGCGTCGCGGTGTCGAAGCTGGAGAACGGGTGGAACGGGTTGCGCTTCATGTCCAGTCGCGCGACCGCAGCGTTCAGGAAGCCGAGGTCGAAGCTGCTGTTATGACCGACCAGGATCGCCCGCTTGCAACCGTTGGCCTTCAGCGCCTTGCGGATGCCTCGGAAGATGTCGGTCAGCGCGGTTTCTTCGCTGACCGCCATGCGCAGCGGGTGATCGAGTTTGATCCCGGTGAACTCCAGCGCCGCCGCTTCGATGTTGGCGCCTTCGAACGGCTCAACACGGAAGAAATAGGTGTGATCGGGGTAAACAAAACCCTTTTCATCCATGGCGATGGTGGTCGCAGCAATCTCCAGCAACGCATCGGTGGCCGAGTTGAAACCGCCGGTTTCTACGTCGACGACAACCGGCAGGTAGCCGCGAAAGCGTGCTGCCATCGGGTGGCGGGAACCGCCGCCGCCACTTTGACCGTCCAGTTCGTCGTCGAAATGGTCTTCACTCACGCGTGTTCCTCCAGCAGGCGCCAGCGCAGTTTTTCACCGGCGCGCAGCGGGATAACGGTCAGCTCGCCGAATGGCAGGCTGGTCGGGGCAGTCCATTCTTCACGAACCAAAGTAATGCGATCGGTGTTCGCCGGCAGGCCATAGAAACGCGGGCCGTTGAGGCTGGCGAAGGCTTCGAGCTTATCCAGCGCATTGCGCTGCTCAAAGGCTTCGGCGTACATCTCGATGGCGGCGTACGCGGTGTAGCAGCCGGCACAGCCACAAGCGGCTTCCTTGGCGTGCTGAGCGTGCGGCGCCGAGTCAGTGCCAAGGAAGAACTTCGCGCTGCCACTGGTGGCAGCGTCGAGCAGGGCTTCCTGGTGCGTATTGCGCTTGAGGATCGGCAGGCAGTAGAAGTGCGGCCGAATCCCGCCCACCAGCATGTGGTTGCGGTTATAGAGCAGGTGATGCGCGGTGATGGTCGCGCCAACGTTGGCCGAAGCCTCGTTGACGAACTGCACGGCGTCGCCGGTGGTGATGTGTTCGAACACCACTTTCAGCGTCGGGAAACGTTCGACTACTCGGCGCATGTGCTCATCGATGAAAATCTTTTCGCGGTCGAACACATCGACGTCGCCGCGAGTGACTTCACCGTGGATCAGCAGCGGCATGCCGACTTCGGCCATGGCTTCGATCGCCGGCAGAATCTTGTCGATGCTGGTCACGCCGGAGTCGGAGTTGGTGGTCGCGCCGGCCGGGTACAGCTTGGCGGCGTACACGAAACCGCTGGCCTTGGCCTCACGAATTTCTTCGGGCTGGGTGCGGTCGGTGAGGTACAGCACCATCAGCGGCTCAAAGCGACTGCCGGCCGGGCGGGCAGCGAGAATCCGCTGGCGATAGCCATCGGCTTCAGTGGCGTTGCGCACCGGAGGTACCAGGTTGGGCATGATGATGGCGCGACCAAAGGTGCGCGCAACATCGGCAACGGTATTGGTCAACACGGCACCATCGCGAAGATGAATGTGCCAGTCGTCGGGACGCAGCAGGGTCAGGCGGTCGGACATGAGGGGATTCCAGGCGGGTCAAACTGAGGCGAATGCTACCGGAAAAGACTCTTGCAGGCACTCGCTATCAAGTTTTGCGGGAAGCTTCCGATATCCCGTAGGTATGCCGTAAACATAGTGTGAATCGGTCTTTGTGTTTCAGAAGCCAATGGAGCCTCCCGTGCGCCAGCGTTATTTAGCCTTGCTCAGTGTGTTTGCCAGCCTCCCCGCGATGGCGCTCACGTACCAGACCCGTCTGGAGAACATTGAGTGGACGGTCGCCGGCGACAAGTTCGAATGTCGTCTGACCCAGCCGATCACTGATTTCGGCTCGGGTGAGTTCGTGCGCAAGGCCGGCGAGCAGGCGATATTTCGTCTGAACGCCTACAACGCGATGCTCGGCGGCGGCTCGGCGACGTTGCTGGCAGCGGCGGCGCCCTGGCAGCCGGGGCGCGGCGATATCAACCTGGGCAGCGTCAGAATCGGCAGCGGCAATGTGCTGTTCAACAGCTCGCAATCCCAGGCCGGCGGCTTGATCAGTGGCCTGCTCGACGGTCGCAGCCCGGTGGTGCGGCGTGCGTCTGGCGACGGACGGGTTTCGGAAGTGCGTTTGTTGCCAGTCAAGTTCAACAAGGCGTTCAACGACTATCAAACCTGTGTGGCGAAGTTGCTGCCGCAGAATTTCGACCAGATCAAGCGGTCGCAAATCGGCTTCCCTGGCGAAGGCGTTGACCTGGATTCCGCCGCCAAAGCCAAGTTGCAAGTGATGCTCGAGTTCATGAAGGCCGATCCGACGGTCAATCACATCGAACTCGACGGCCATTCGGACAACAGCGGTAATCGCCTGACCAATCGGGAACTGTCGCGCCGCCGGGCGCTGGCTGTCGTCGACTTCTTCAAGGCCAATGGCATTCAGGAATCGCAGATCACCGTGCGGTTCCACGGCGAGCAATATCCGATTGTGCCGAACACCAATGCGGCCAATCGCGCGAAGAACCGCCGGGTCAATGTCAAACTGGCACGTGTGGCGCCGACAGCGGCTCCGGCACCGCAAGCGAGTACGCCAGCCAGCACTGCAGCGACTTCCTGACCCGCCGGTCATCGTCGCGCTCTCGACAGATTCTGTCGCTTTGTCGTCTTAAGCTGTCGCGCCTCTGTAAATTATCGCGTTTGGGCGGTAGACTCCTCGGCTTTCCGTAGAACCCCGTGGAGTGATGGCATGGCGGACGTAAACAAGGTCGTTCTGGCGTATTCCGGCGGCCTGGACACTTCGGTGATCCTCAAGTGGCTGCAGGATACTTATAACTGTGAAGTGGTGACCTTCACCGCTGATCTCGGTCAAGGCGAAGAGGTCGAGCCGGCCCGCGCCAAGGCTCAGGCCATGGGCGTCAAAGAAATCTACATCGACGATCTGCGCGAAGAATTCGTGCGTGATTTCGTATTCCCGATGTTCCGCGCCAACACCGTTTACGAAGGCGAGTACCTGCTGGGTACTTCCATCGCACGTCCGCTGATCGCCAAACGTCTGATCGAAATCGCCAACGAAACCGGCGCTGACGCCATTTCCCACGGCGCCACCGGCAAGGGCAACGACCAGGTGCGTTTCGAACTGGGTGCCTACGCACTCAAGCCAGGCGTAAAAGTCATTGCACCCTGGCGTGAGTGGGACCTGCTGTCCCGCGAGAAGCTGATGGACTACGCCGAGAAGCACGCGATCCCGATCGAGCGTCACGGCAAAAAGAAATCCCCGTACTCGATGGACGCCAACCTGCTGCACATCTCCTATGAAGGTGGCGTGCTGGAAGATACCTGGACCGAGCACGAAGAAGACATGTGGAAATGGACCGTCTCCCCGGAGAACGCTCCTGACAAAGCGCAATACCTGGAACTGACTTACCGTAACGGCGATATCGTTGCACTGGACGGCGTCGAAATGACCCCGGCTACCGTGCTGGCGACGCTGAACAAGATCGGTGGTGCCCACGGTATCGGCCGTCTCGACATCGTCGAAAACCGTTACGTCGGCATGAAGTCCCGTGGCTGCTACGAAACCCCGGGTGGCACCATCATGCTGCGCGCTCACCGCGCCATCGAATCGATCACCCTGGACCGCGAAGTCGCTCACCTCAAAGACGAGCTGATGCCGAAATACGCCAGCCTGATCTACACCGGTTACTGGTGGAGCCCGGAGCGTCTGATGCTGCAGCAGATGATCGACGCTTCGCAGGTCAACGTGAACGGTGTTGTGCGCCTGAAACTGTACAAAGGCAACGTGATCGTCACTGGCCGCAAGTCCGACGATTCGCTGTTCGATTCCAACATCGCGACCTTCGAAGAAGACGGCGGTGCTTACAACCAGGCCGACGCGGCGGGCTTCATCAAGCTCAACGCGCTGCGCATGCGCATTGCTGCCAACAAAGGCCGCAAGCTGTTCTGAGCCCTTCAGACACGCAATAAAAAAGGCGGCTTGTCGTTATGACAAAGCCGCCTTTTTTTACCCACTACAAAAGGCTGCATGGGTTTCATGCGCCTTTCAGAATCGTGCTGGCGTGCGTACATACGTTATAGGCAATCACATGGGTCGCTCCAACGCGTTTTTTTGCATGCCGCAGAAGCTCCGCCATGATCTGCATGAGCAGAACCTCAGACGCCGGATCAGTCAGTAATACGATGATTTTCGAATGTTTGCCAGGGCGAGAGAAGCTTTCCAGCAAGGTGTCAAAGTCCATTCGATTGTTCATCTGACGCACGTCGATCGCTCGCAGGGTTCCCAGCGGTTTGGGCCATTGAACGTTATGTTCGATCCATGAACACGCGGTGTCGGCGACACCAGGTTCTGGCGGGGGACCGGACGGGTGCAGGTTCGCTTCTCTTGCAGGTACTCCGTTACTGGAGGAAGTCTCCTTGGCTTTTTCAGGCGATGGAGCTTTTTTCGTCGAACTGTTGCGCAATCCGCTTTCGGTATCTTTGATATCGGCAGACAGCTTTAAAAAACTGTCGTCCTTGTCGAAGTCGGAAGGCGCATAAAGAGATCGATAGTTGAAGTTTAATGTAATGAAAAATAGCAGTAACAAGTAAAAAGGAAAGCTCATAAGGAACCATATGTACATCTCGCGTTCCTGATCACCAAGGAATGGCAGTGATACGGCCGCGGAGGACTCGGATATGAAAGCAAATACAACGATTACTGTCATTGGGTTGGCAATTTTCTTTTTGAATTTCAGCATATTTGGCACTCATGAAATTTAGTTGTCCGTACTTATGGTTTGTTTTTAGTGGGTGTGTATTTTTATATTAAAACTATGGCGTTGGGTAGAAGTATCTTGTTTCAGTTGTTTATGTTGTCGTGGTGAAAGATTTTGATTTGTTTTTTTAAAAGAACAGGTGTGTTGGTTTTTTTCAGAGTTAGAGTTTCGGGTTGTTGATAGCGCCATGCAAGGTTCTTCAATCATTCGGGTATCAGCGCATGCTCGTGCGGCGCTCCCCTGAGGGCTTGTCTGGCAGGCGTTTTAACAGGTTGACACGGGTCGTAAACCGCGCCCGAGTGACACTTGATCTGCGGAGTTTGGAATTCTTGTAGGAAAAGTCTTTTTTTGCTGTAGGGGATGTCTTTCGCTGTGCTTGCAATGGAACTCTCTTGTGCCATGTCGCAAGTGACTAGGCTATTGTGCCGGCTCTAAAAATTCGAACAGCGAAACTGGACTTGCCCATGAATAAAGTGCTGATCGTGGATGATCACCCCGTCATTCGTCTTGCTGTGCGCATGCTGATGGAGCGTCATGGCTACGAAGTTATTGCAGAGACGGATAATGGCGTAGATGCTCTGCAACTTGCGCGCGAACAAATGCCGGACATTGTCATACTGGATATTGGAATACCCAAGCTTGATGGTCTGGAGGTTATTGCGCGTCTGGCGTCGACGGCGATGCCGATGAAAGTCCTGGTGTTGACTTCCCAGGCGCCAGGGCACTTTTCAATGCGTTGCATGCAGTCTGGTGCTGCAGGCTATGTTTGCAAACAACAGGATCTGACCGAATTGCTCAGCGCCATCAAAGCGGTGCTTTCCGGTTACAGCTACTTTCCCAATCAGGCGTTACACACGGTGCGCACCAGCCTGGGAAATGCCAGCGAAGCCGATATGGTCGATCGTCTTTCCGGGCGCGAAATGATGGTGTTGCAGCAGTTGGCTCGAGGCAAGACCAACAAGGAAATTGCCGATGGCATGTTTCTCAGCAACAAGACAGTCAGTACTTACAAGACTCGATTACTGTTGAAGCTCAATGCCCGTTCTCTGGTTGATTTGATCGAATTGGCACAACGTAATGGGCTTGTCTGAGTGTATTTTCAGCGACCGATCAGCATCAGCGTGCAGCGGACAGAAAAAAGCCTCCGTTTCGGGAGGCTTCAGATATCAGAGATCAAAATCGTAATCAGCCAATTGTTTTTGCAACCGGCGCTCCTCTAGCAGATTGTCGATGGTGCGGCGTTTGCTGAGGTTGGTTTTTGCGACCTCGACCACGGGTTCTGCGTCATCGGTCTCAGCGGCAGTAAAATCGTCTTCAACGTCCAATTGCTCTTTATCGGTACTCATCAGGTTAACTCCCGGCTAAGACTGCCTTTGGCGCTCCTTATATCGACAATACAACGACTGGTAAAAAAGATTTTTTCAATCGACAGATACAAAAACCTAATAGTTACTCAATCGTCTGAAGTTTTTTCCTTGTACTCGCACAAGTCCTCGATCCGGCAGCTGCCGCAGCGGGGTTTGCGTGCCAGGCATACGTAACGCCCATGTAAAATCAGCCAGTGGTGGGAGTCGAGCAGGTAATCCTTGGGCACAAATTTCATCAATTTCTTTTCCACTTCGACCACATTCTTGCCGGGTGCAATTCCGGTGCGATTGCTGACGCGGAAGATGTGCGTGTCGACTGCCATGGTCAGTTGGCGGAAAGCGGTATTGAGGACCACATTCGCTGTTTTACGCCCGACACCTGGCAGGGCTTCGAGCTCTTCACGCGTTTGCGGAACCTGGCTGTCGTGGCGTTCTACCAGCAAGCGGCAGGTCTCGATAACGTTTTTCGCCTTGCTGTTGTACAAGCCAATGGTCTTGATGTATTCGGACAGCCCCTCGACACCCAAGGCATGAATCGCCGCTGGCGTATTGGCTACCGGGAAAAGCCTGGCCGTGGCCTTGTTGACACCGACGTCGGTCGACTGCGCTGAAAGAATTACAGCGATCAACAATTCGAACGGCGAGGAGTACGCCAGTTCGGTTTTCGGCTCGGGATTGTCTTCGTGCAGTCTGCGAAAAATCTCAAGACGTTTTGCGGCATTCATGGGCGATGCGTTTCCTTCGAAATAGAGTTCGGGCGCGTCCACGCCTGATGTGCTGCGAGCAGCAGCCCCAGTAAAATCAGTGCGCCGGGAACCAGCGTCAGCCAGTGCAGGCCTGCGCGAAACAACACCCACTCTCGCCAGTGTTCGGACAGGTCCCGGCCAAGGCTGCCCTGACCGATGAGCTCTCGCAACACCGCCAGTAGCACCATCAGCCCGCCGAACTGAATGCCGAGTTTGAGGCGCTGGGCCAGTGAATGGCGAAAGAAGCCGTTATGTTCCAGTACCACGCACTGCAGAGCGATCATCCCGGTATACAGACTGAGAGCCTGATGCCATTGCACAGACCAGCGTTGCGCGAATATCTCGGCGCAAGCGGTGAGGGTGGCGGCGAGTACCACACTGGTCAATAACGTGCTCAAGGGCATCAGGCGCGGGCGCAGCAACGACATGCAGACGCCATACACGCCCACCACCATCACGGACATAAACAGCATGCCTGAAGCTTCGGCGAGCGAGCTGCTGGTGCCGAGCAGCAGCACCAGCACCATTGAGTTCGACAGCTTCACCGATGTGTTCATGTACCACTCCCCAGCATGGCTACCCGATGCTCATCGAAATAGCGTAATGCATCGTGGATGGCATTGAGCGCCGCACGAGAGGTGATGGTGGCCCCCGCCATCTGGTCGAATTGGCCCTGATCCTTTTTCAGTGCCCAGCCGTTATCGGTGGGTTCTTTGCGTGACTTGCCGGCAAACGCCTGAAGCCAAGTGTTTGGCCAGTCGCCAAGATGTCCGCCGAGTGCCGGTGTTTCGTTTTGCCTGAGGGTTTTCACGCCAATCAGCTTGCCGCGGGTATCAACGGCGATCAGCAATTGGAGGGTGCCGGCGTAACCCTCGGTTTCACTGCGCAGCACGAGCGCCACCGGTTGTCCGGCCTTGGTTGCGCGATAAGCGCCGAGCAGACGGCTGTGGGGCAAAGCGACATCGACCAGCGGCAACGGCTGTTCCAGCGGTTGATTGTCGTAGCTTTCGGCTGGGAGCACGTCGAGCAGTTTGCGATTGTCGAGCCGGCGCAGCTCGGCGGCAATCTGCGGTGCATTGGCGCGTTGTACCAGATACGTCACACCAACACCGCTGATCGTCAGGACCAGCACGATGACGACATTCGCTGTGCGGTTCATGGGGTCACCTGCGTCTGTCGCCTGGCGGCGAAACGTTCCAGTGCCGGCACGCCAAGATTCATCAGCAGCACCGCGAACGCGAGCCCGTCCGGGTAGCCACCCCACGTGCGAATCAGATAAGTCAGCAAGCCGACGCCGATACCAAACAGCAGGCGGGCGGGGGCGCTTTTTGCACCTGAGACCGGTTCGGTAATGATGAAGAAAGCACCCAGCATGGTCGCACCGCTCAGCAGGTGGAACAGTGGCGAGCCATGCGAGTCCGATCCCGAGCCGTTCCAGCACAACAGGCTGACGACGAACAGGCTCGCGAGCATGCCGACCGGCGCGTGCCAGGCGATGACCCGCCGTTGCAGCAAGAACAGCCCGCCGGAGAGGAAAGCCAGGTTTATCCATTCCACGCCGCGGCCGCCGAAGCGGCCGAACGCTGGATTGCTGGCAAACAACTCATCCATTGTCAGGCTCTTGTTGATGCGCAGACTGTCCAGAGCTGTGGCCTGCACCCACGCATCCGGCGCCTGAGCCGGATTGAATACCTGCTGCACGGCGGCGAGCAGATCCATGCCGTGCGCGGGCCAGAGGGTCATCGGTTGCGGGAACGTCACCATCACCAAAGCGAAACCAAGCATTGCCGGGTTGAACGGGTTTTTGCCAATGCCCCCGTACAAGTGCTTGCCGAACAACAGGCCCGAGGCAATCGCTGTCGTCGTCAGCCACCAAGGGCAATAAGCCGGCAGGGCGGCAGCCAGTAATGCCGCACTGACCATTGCGCTGCCGTCGCTCAGTGAGGGGTGTAACGGTTGCCGGCGCAGTCGTGCGACGCCGGCTTCGACGATGAGTGCGCTCGTCATGCAGAGGATCAGGTTGATCAGTACGCCCCAACCGTACAACCAGAACTGCACGAGCAGCCCCGGCAGTACCGCGAGCAACACCAGCTTCATCGCCTGTTGCAGACGATCATCCGGCGTTTCAAGGGGCTGCATGTGCTTGCACCTGACGCTCGGCGTCGCGCAGCGCTTGCTCCAGAGCTGCGATTTGCTCCGGCAAAGCCTCGGCGGTTTGCGCTTTCTTCAGTTCGGCACGGCGCATGGCCACTTGGATTTTTGCACGTTTCAGATCGGCGTCCGACGCAGTGGCCACTGTCACGGCGGGAGTTGCCGGTGTGTCGCTTTCGAGTTTTGCCAGCGCCTGTTCGGCGGCTTCGAACTGTTGCTGCAACACGATCAATTGCGATTGCTGATCGAACGTCGGTGGATGGCCGAAGGCTTTCAGCGACTTATGCAATTGTGCGCGGCTCATTGCGACATCGATCCTGGCTTTCTTCAGAGCGGCGTCCGCGCTGGCGGTCTTCTGTGCACGCACACGTTCCAGCGCAGCCTGCACTGGATCAAGCGTGTTGACTTCGGGTTGCGCCGCACGTTTGGCCCGTGCCTCTCGCTCAGCCTGTTTCTGTTGTTCTTCGCGTTGCAAGCGGGCATTGCGTTGCTCGAAGCGCTGACGTGCATGATCGCGCTTGGCGGCGCGTGCACGGTGTTCTTCGAGACTGAGTGCCAGACCTCCGACCACGGGCAATGTGCCCGGCGGCAGTGGATGCATTTCGATGCAGTCGACCGGGCACGGCGCGACACACAGATCGCAACCGGTGCATTCGTCAATCAGCACGGTATGCATCAACTTGGCGGCACCGACGATGGCATCAATCGGGCAGGCCTGGATGCACTTGGTGCAGCCGATGCATTCGGCTTCGCGGATATAGGCGACCTGCGGCGGTGCCGAGCCACGGCTGATGTCCAGTTCCAGTACCGGCACTTTCAACAGCTCGGCCAATGCCGCGATGGTTTCATCACCACCGGGCGGACACTTGTTGATCGCCTCGCCCTCAGCGAGGCCTTCAGCGTATGGCTTGCATCCAGGATGGCCGCACTTGCCGCATTGGGTTTGCGGCAAGAGGGCATCGATGCGTTGAATCAGACTCATGTTTTGATCAGTCCACTGAATCCGAGAAAAATCACCGCGATCAGGCCGGCACCGATCAGGTCGATCGGCAGGCCGCGAAAGGGCAGGGGAATATCATTGTCGGCCGTGCGCTCGCGCAAGTCGGTAAACAGGCCAAGCACCAGCCAGAAGCCGAGCCCGGCACCGAGACTCAGGGCGGTTGCCTGCAGCAGACCTTGATCGTTGAGTGTATTGATCAATGCGACCCCGAGTACACCTGCGTTGCCGAGTAACAGTGGCCATAAACCTTCGAAGGGCAGATTCGGCAGCCAGCGCGTCAACAGTTTCAGCAGTGGCGCAATCAACAAAACGCTCAACGGCAGAAACACCAACAGGCGCAGGGCTTCAAGGTGAAACGGCACCAGCAACCAGTGCCAGATAACGTAACCGACTACAGCGACGACCAGCGTCAGGCACAGCGTCGCCAATCCCAGCGCGTGCACCTGACGACGACTGCCCGCCAACAGCGGATCGGCGCCCAGCGGCCAGTGCAACACGAAGTTGTTGAGCAGCGCAGCACTGATAAGCGTAAGCATGAGTTCAGTCATGGTTCTGTCGGCGAAACGGGCAGGTGTCTCTTAAGGTTAGGCAGTATCCGCCCAGATATGAAAAATCCCACCGGCATGCGGGGCACGTCGGTGGGATCGATTTTATTGCTGTCGCTTACTTGATGCGCTGACCCGGCTTGGCGCCGCTGTCCGGGCTCAACAGGTAAATCTCTTCGCCGCCAGGGCCGGCCGCCATCACCATGCCTTCGGAAATACCGAACTTCATTTTCCGTGGCTTGAGGTTGGCGATCATCATGGTCAGGCGACCGTCGAGCTTGGACGGATCCGGGTAGGCGCTCTTGATGCCCGAGAACACGTTACGTTGCTCGTCACCGATATCCAGTGTCAGGCGCAGCAGCTTGTCGGCGCCTTCCACGTGTTCGGCTTTGACGATCAGCGCGACGCGCAGGTCGATCGCGGCGAATGCATCGAAGTCGATTTCCGGCGACAGTGGATCCTTGGCCAGTTCGCCATTGCCGGCCGGGGCAGCAGCACCGGTATCGGTCTGGCTGGCGGTCAGGTCTTCTTTCGAGGCGTCGGACATGGCTTGCACTTTTACCGGGTCAATGCGGGTCATCAACGGCTTGAATTCGTTGAGCTGATGGTTGGCCAGCAGGGTGGTGTGGTCGTTCCAGGTCAGCGGGGCGACGTTGAGGAACGCCTCGGCATCGGCGGCCAGCAGTGGCAACACCGGTTTGAGGAAGATCACCAGTTGGCGGAACAGGTTGATGGCGGTGGCGCAGATCGCCTGGACTTCATCCTGTTTGCCTTCCTGCTTGTTCAACGACCACGGCGCCTTGTCGGCGATCCAGGCGTTGGCGCGGTCGGCCAGGGCCATGGTTTCACGCATGGCACGGGCGAAGTCGCGGGCTTCATAGGCGTCGGCAATGCTTGGTGCGGCGACGAGGAAGGCCTCGGTCAGCTCAGGCGCAGCATTGGTGTCGACCAGCAGGCCGGCGTTACCTTTCTGAATGAACCCGGCGCAACGGCTGGCGATGTTGACCACTTTGCCGACCAGGTCGGAGTTGACCTTCTGCACGAAGTCTTCGAGGTTCAGGTCGAGGTCATCGACGCCACGGCCCAGTTTGGCCGCGTAGTAGTAGCGCAGGTATTCCGGCGACAGGTGATCGAGATAGGTGCGCGCCTTGATGAAGGTGCCGCGCGACTTGGACATTTTCTGGCCGTTGACGGTCAGGTAGCCGTGTACGTTGATACCGGTCGGCTTGCGGTAGCCCGCGCCTTCAAGCATCGCTGGCCAGAACAGCGCGTGGAAGTTGACGATGTCCTTGCCGATGAAGTGGTACAGCTCGGCGGTGGAGTCTTTGCCCCAGAACGCGTCGAAATCCAGCGCAGGCGTGCGGTCGCAGAGGTTCTTGAAGCTGGCCATGTAGCCGATCGGCGCGTCCAGCCACACGTAGAAATACTTGCCCGGCTCGCCCGGAATCTCGAAACCGAAGTACGGCGCATCGCGGGAGATGTCCCACTGTTGCAGGCCGGCGTCCAGCCACTCGGCGATCTTGTTGGCGACGGCGTCCTGCAATGTGCCGCTGCGGGTCCAGGCCTGCAGCATTTCCTGGAAGTCCGGCAGTTTGAAGAAGAAGTGCTGGGAGTCCTTGAGCACCGGAGTGGCGCCAGAGATGGCCGACTTCGGATCCTTCAGGTCGGTCGGCGCGTAGGTCGCACCGCATTTTTCGCAGTTGTCGCCGTACTGGTCTTCAGTCCCGCATTTCGGGCAGGTGCCCTTGATGAAGCGGTCGGCCAGGAACATTTTCTTTTCCGGGTCGAAATACTGGGTGATCGAGCGTTGGGCGATGTGCCCGGCGTCACGCAGCTTGATGTAGATCTGGCTCGACAGCTCACGGTTTTCTTCGGCGTGAGTGGAGTGGAAATTGTCGAAATCAACCAGGAACTCGGCAAAGTCGGCGCTGTGTTCAGCCTGCACGTTGGCGATCAGTTGTTCCGGGGTGATGCCTTCCTTTTCTGCACGCAGCATGATCGCCGAACCGTGGGCGTCGTCGGCGCAGACATAAATGCATTGATTGCCACGATGCTTCTGGAAGCGCACCCACATATCGGTCTGGATATATTCCAGCATATGGCCAAGGTGAATCGAACCGTTGGCGTAGGGCAGGGCGCTGGTGACGAGGATCTTGCGTGGTTCGGACATGTGGGGCTTCGCTACTTGATGAAACGGAGGTCGGCCACTATAAAGCGCTGGCGCATATTTTTCACCCTGTGCACCTGTTTCACTGGATGAGAAACAGCAAAGATCAACAGATCGTCCGAACGCGGCCCGAGCCTTCGGCAGCTCCTACACATAATCCCCGGTAGGAGCTGCCGAAGGCTGCAATCTTTTCAGGTACGATACCCGCCATCTTTTCCCAGTCTTGTTATCGGAGTTGCCCATGAGCGCCGTCACTCGCGCAGCGGTGGAAGCCGTCCTCAGCCAATACACCGACCCTTACCTGAACCAGGACCCGGTCAGCGCCGGATGCGTGAAGAACATCGAAATCGTCAGTGATCGCGTCAATGTGCAGCTGGAAATCGGTTACGCCGCCGGTCTGTTCAAGAGCGGCTGGGCGCAACTCCTGCAACTGGCCATCGAAAACCTCGACGGCGTGGTGACCGCCAAGGTTGAAGTCAACAGCGTGATCGCCGCGCACAAGGCGCAGGCGCAGATTCCGGGGCTGGCCAACGTCAAGAACGTGGTCGCCGTGGCCTCGGGCAAGGGCGGTGTGGGCAAGTCGACCACCGCCGCCAACCTCGCACTGGCGCTGGCCCGCGAAGGCGCCAAGGTCGGCATTCTTGACGCTGATATCTACGGCCCGAGCCAAGGCATCATGTTCGGCATCCCCGAACGCACCCGCCCGGAGGTCAAGGATCAGAAGTGGTTCGTGCCGCTCAAAGCGCATGGTGTCGAAGTCATGTCGATGGCCTTCCTGACCGACGACAACACGCCGATGGTCTGGCGCGGGCCGATGGTTTCCGGCGCGCTGCTGCAACTGGTCACGCAAACCGCATGGGGGGATCTGGATTATCTGGTCATCGACATGCCGCCAGGCACCGGTGACATTCAACTGACTTTGGCGCAAAAAGTCCCGGTGGCCGGTGCCGTGATCGTCACCACCCCGCAGGATCTGGCCCTGCTCGACGCGCGCAAAGGTGTGGAAATGTTCCGCAAGGTCAACATTCCAGTGCTGGGTGTGGTGGAAAACATGGCCGTGCACATCTGCTCGAACTGCGGGCATGCCGAGCATCTGTTCGGTGAGGGCGGCGGTGAGAAGCTGGCGACCCAGTACGGTGTGGAACTGCTGGCTTCGCTGCCGCTGTCGATGCTGATCCGCGAGCAGGCCGATGGCGGCAAGCCAACGGTGATCGCCGAGCCGGACAGCCAGATTGCCATGGTCTATCAGGAACTCGCCCGCCACGTCGGCGCGCGGATCGTGTTGCAGGAAGCCGCTACCCCGGCGATGCCGAACATCACCATCAGCGACGATTGATGCATCCGCAACACCGATAACCCTGTAGGAGTGAGCCTGCTCGCGATAACGGTCGATCATTCAACACATTTGTTGAATGTTAATCCGCTATCGCGAGCAGGCTCACTCCTACATTTGTTTTGTGTTGTCAGTTAGATCCGCAACCCGCCATCCATCTCCAGAATCCGCCCGGTGTAATAGTCGTTCTCGAAGATGTACGCCGCCGAATGAGCGATCTCTTCCGGCTTGCCCATGCGCTTGAGCGGAATGCCCGAGGTCATCTTCTCCAGCGCTTCCGGTTTCATGCTCAGGGTCATCTCGGTTTCAATGAAACCCGGGGCAATGCCGGCCACGCGAATGCCATAACGCGCCAGCTCCTTGGCCCAGGTCACCGTTGCTGCTGCAACGCCAGCCTTGGCGGCGGAATAGTTGGTCTGGCCCACGTTGCCGGCGCGCGAGATCGACGAAATGTTGATGATCGCGCCGCTGGTCTTCAGCTCGACCATTTTCGCCGCCACTTCACGGGTGCAGAGGAACACGCCGGTCAGGTTGACGTCGATGACGGCCTGCCACTGTGCCAGGCTCATCTTGGTCATTTCACCGTCCTTGACCTTCAACAACAGGCCATCGCGCAAAATCCCGGCGTTGTTGATCAGACCGTGGATCGCACCGAAATCGGCGGCGACCTGAGCGACCATGTGTTCGACCTGCTCTTCATTGGCAACGTTGCACAAATAGCTGCGCGCCTCGACACCCTTGGCCTTGCAAGCCGCAACCGCGTCGTCGAGTTTTTCCTGGTTCAGATCGACCAGCGCGAGTTTCGCGCCTTTGCCAGCGAAATACTCGGCCATCGAGCGGCCCAAACCCTGGCAACCGCCAGTGATAATGATTACTTTGTCGTTGAGTTGCATTCGCATGCCCCGATAGCAGGTCTGAGTAGTTATTGTTGTAAGCGACTCCCGATCTGCACCGGCCGTGGCGGGTTTGCACATGAGAATTGCCTCAAGGCGTGACTGGGACTTGAATCCCGGCGCCTGTCCGTTTTTTCGACGGATTCTATTTAAGGAGTCATAAATTGAGCGTTGAAGTGGCCAAGAATGCCCGAGAATTGCTTCTCAAGGAATACCGTGGAGTGCTGTCGACCCACTCCAAATCGATGCCCGGTTTTCCTTTTGGCTCCGTGGTGCCGTACTGCCTGGACGAGCAGGGCCGCCCGCTGATCCTGATCAGCCGCATCGCCCAGCACACCCACAACCTGCAAAAAGACCCGAAGTGCTCATTGCTTGTCGGCGAGCGCGAGGCTGACGACGTGCAAGCCGTTGGTCGCCTGACCTATCTGGCTGAAGCGCAAAAGATCGAAGACGCCGCTGCGATAGAGTCCGCCGCCGGGCGTTATTACCGTTATTTCCCGGATTCGCAGAATTACCACAAAGCCCACGATTTCGATTTCTGGGTGCTGACCCCGGTGCGCCATCGCTACATCGGCGGTTTCGGCGCGATTCATTGGGTTGATCAATTGACCCTGGCCAATCCGTTCGCCGGCAAGGCTGAAATCAGCATGGTCGAACACATGAACAGCGACCACGCCAAAGCCATCGCGCACTACGTCGACCTCGCGGGTCTGCCGCAAACCGTGCCGGCACAACTGGCCGGGATCGACACCGAGGGCATGCACCTGCGCATCGGTCAGGCGTTGTACTGGCTGCCGTTCCCGGCGCTTTGTAATACGCCGACACAAGTGCGCGAAGCCCTGGTTTCTCTGGCTCACGCCGAGGTCTGGCCAAAAAATGAGGTGGCCGACGCTTGAATTCACGAAAGGTCGACGTCATCTAAGGCTTACTGCAAGGCATTTCTTGCGTTGAGGAAACTTTGATGCGCCCTTTTCTGTTGCTCTTTCTGCTGTTTCCGGTGCTGGAGCTGTTCGTATTCGTCAAAGTGGCAGGGGCTATCGGGTTTTTCCCGGCCCTGCTGCTGATCATTGTCGGCTCGATGTTCGGCATTTTCGTGCTGCGCGTCGCCGGTCTGGCCACTGCTTTGCGTGCCCGTGAAAGCCTGAACCGCGGCGAACTGCCTGCGCAAACCATGCTGGAAGGTTTGATGCTGGCATTGGCCGGTGGCCTGTTGATCCTGCCGGGCTTCATCAGTGATGTGGTCGGTCTGGTAATGCTGCTGCCGTTCTCCCGTCGTCTGCTGGCGAACAAAATGCGCCAGCGCGCCGAAGAACAGGCCATGCGCCAACGCGCGTTCGCCGACGATCTGCAACCCCGTGGCGGTCCTGCGCCGCGCGAGCCTCTGGGCCGCGAGGGTGATGTGATCGAAGGCGAGTTCGAACACCGCGACACCAAGTAACGGCGATATCGACACGGCACCTTCGGGTGCCGTGTTCATTTATGGGCTGCTTTTGTGCAGAACATCGGTGAAAAATTTTTCGCCTCGCCCTTGTAATAAGCTTATGCGCCCTTATGTATCGGTCACCGAAAGGTTTCTGGCATTTGAGCCAGTCAGTCTTCCGCGACTCGCTTGACGAGCCGCAACCGGCGCAGGCCGGATTTGTTAAACCCGCCGGGAATACACCGGCCGATGAAAACCACAATTAGGAGAGATCGACAATGAAGCTTCGTCCTCTGCATGACCGCGTCGTAATCCGTCGCAGCGAAGAAGAAAAGAAAACCGCTGGCGGTATCGTCCTGCCAGGTTCGGCTGCTGAAAAAGCCAACCACGGTGTGATTCTCGCTGTAGGCCCGGGCAAAGCTCTGGAAAACGGCGAAGTGCGCGCACTGTCCGTCAAGGAAGGCGACAAGGTTGTGTTCGGTCCTTACTCCGGCAGCAACACTGTGAAAGTCGACGGCGAAGACCTGCTGGTAATGAGCGAGAACGAAATCCTCGCTGTTATCGAAGGCTGATACCCCCGTTCATTTTCCCGCTACTACAAAGTATTTAAGGAATATCGATCATGGCTGCTAAAGAAGTTAAATTCGGCGATTCCGCCCGCAAGAAAATGCTCGTTGGTGTCAACGTCCTGGCTGACGCAGTAAAAGCGACCCTGGGCCCGAAAGGCCGTAACGTGATCCTCGAGAAGAGCTTCGGCGCTCCGACCATCACCAAGGACGGCGTTTCCGTCGCCAAAGAAATCGAACTCGAAGATCGCTTCGAAAACATGGGCGCGCAGCTGGTCAAAGACGTTGCCTCCCGTGCCAACGATGACGCTGGTGACGGTACTACCACCGCTACCGTTCTGGCTCAGTCGATCGTCAACGAAGGCCTGAAAGCCGTCGCTGCCGGCATGAACCCGATGGACCTGAAGCGCGGCATCGACAAGGCGACCATCGCCATCGTCAAAGAGCTGAAAAACCTGTCCAAGCCATGCGCTGACACCAAGGCTATCGCTCAGGTAGGCACCATCTCGGCCAACTCCGACAACTCCATCGGCGACATCATTGCCGAAGCCATGGAAAAAGTCGGTAAAGAAGGCGTGATCACCGTTGAAGAAGGCACTGGCCTGGAAAACGAACTGTCGGTTGTAGAAGGCATGCAGTTCGACCGTGGCTACCTGTCCCCGTACTTCGTCAACAAGCCGGAAACCATGGTTGCCGAACTGGACAACCCACTGGTTCTGCTGGTCGACAAAAAGATCTCGAACATCCGCGAAATGCTGCCAGTACTGGAAGCCGTTGCCAAAGCCGGCCGTCCACTGCTGATCGTTTCCGAAGACGTTGAAGGCGAAGCCCTGGCGACTCTGGTTGTGAACAACATGCGTGGCATCGTCAAAGTCGCAGCCGTCAAGGCGCCAGGCTTCGGCGACCGTCGCAAGGCCATGCTGCAGGACATCGCTGTTCTGACCGGCGGTACCGTTATCTCCGAAGAGATCGGCCTGAGCCTGGAAGCCGCTACCCTGGAAAACCTGGGCAGCGCCAAGCGCGTGACCATCTCCAAGGAAAACACCATCATCGTTGACGGTGCTGGCGTTGCAGGCGACATCGAATCGCGTATCGCTCAGATCCGCGCTCAGGTTGCCGAAACTTCCTCGGACTACGACCGTGAAAAACTGCAAGAGCGTCTGGCCAAACTGTCCGGCGGCGTTGCAGTGATCAAGGTTGGCGCTGGTTCCGAAGTTGAAATGAAAGAGAAGAAAGCCCGCGTTGAAGACGCCCTGCACGCTACCCGTGCAGCCGTTGAAGAAGGCGTGGTACCTGGCGGTGGCGTTGCGCTGATCCGTGCACTGGAAGCCATCCTTGACCTGAAAGGCGACAACGCCGATCAGGACGTAGGTATCGCTGTTCTGCGCCGTGCAATCGAAGCTCCGCTGCGTCAGATCGCTGCCAACAGCGGCGACGAGCCAAGCGTTGTGGTCAATGAAGTCAAGAACGGCAAAGGTAACTTCGGTTACAACGCTGCGACTGGCGAGTACGGCGACATGATCGAAATGGGCATCCTGGACCCAACCAAGGTGACCCGTTCGGCTCTGCAAGCAGCCTCGTCGATCGGCGGTCTGATCCTGACCACCGAAGCAGCTGTAGCTGACGCGCCGAAGAAAGATGGCGGCGCTGGCGGCGGCATGCCAGACATGGGCGGCATGGGTGGCATGGGCGGCATGATGTAAGCCTGCCTTACCCCTGTAACGCAAAACCCCGCTGACGCGAGTCAGCGGGGTTTTTTATTGCCTTCGATTTAGTGTTGTTTCGACATCGAGGCGCGGCTATCGCTGGCAAGCCAGCTCCCACAGTGTCCAAGGTGAAACAAATATTGTGTGAACACCTTGAATCCCTGTGGGAGCTGGCTTGCCAGCGAAGGCGTCAGATCAGGCGCTGACCGGTTGCGTTCTGCCCACAGCCTCAGCCTTAACCGCCGGGCGATACAGCACCCAGTAATACGAGCCCAGGCAAATCAACCAGCAGAAAATCGCCGTCCACACGTTGTGTGAAAAGAAGTGCGCGCCCTGCATCATCCGGCTGATCGAAAACACCGAGCCCAGTGCAAAGGCGAAGATAAACGCCTGTCTGGCCAGACGCGGACGGCGGTCACGCAGCACAAAAAACAGCGCAAACAAGGTGAACCCGGTAGCCGCATGCCCCCCCGGCCAGCAACGACCAGGCTTGTCGGTCTGCGGACGATGCTCCATCAGCTTGCTGTAAGTCTCATGGCCGCCAAATTGCTCAAGGCTCCACGGGCACTGCACGGCGGTCACGGCTTTGACTGGCGTGACGAAAGACGTCGCCAGCCCCAGCGACAACACCAGGCAACCCAACTCACGCTTGAACGGTTTCAGCCGCTCAATGAAGAACGCACCGATGAAACCGAGGATCGCAAACACCGAAAAGGCGATTACCAGTTCTTTGGCGCGGTCGTGCAGGATGTCTTCGAGAAAGTAACTGTGGCGCCCGATAAAGTCGCCCGCGACCGGGTCGTAAAACAGTCTGGCCAGATACATGTCCAGATCGGTGAGTTCGAGCAGTACCAGAATGATCGCCGCAATGGCAGGTAATCCCAGGCACCACCAGAAATTCAGCGGCCTGGAAACGGGACGGGCAGAGGTCGACACCATGATGATTCCTTGGTCGGTAAGTGTGTTCTGAGGAGCGCAGCCGCGGGGAGTCTGCGCGTGCCGGCGTCGAGGATTTGTTAATCGAAAGTGAAAAAAACGTTGCCCGGCACAATGAACGATTTTCTCCGCAAACAACCCAACACATGCCTAGCGGTAAGCCACACTTGGCCTTAAGCTGCGCGGGCCAAGACGGCCGTTACCGTGTACGGAAGAGGTGCCCATGCGAATCCTAGTGGTCGAAGACAACCGCGACATCCTGGCCAATCTGGCCGATTATCTGGGCCTCAAGGGCTATACCGTCGATTGTGCCCAGGACGGTCTGTCGGGACTGCATCTGGCGGCCACCGAGCATTACGACCTGATCGTGCTCGACATCATGTTGCCGGGGATCGACGGCTACACCCTGTGCAAACGTCTGCGTGAAGATGCCCGCCGCGACACGCCAGTGATCATGCTCACCGCCCGCGATCAGCTTGATGACCGTTTGCAGGGTTTCAAGTCCGGTGCCGATGATTACCTGATCAAACCGTTCGCCTTGTCCGAGCTGGCGGCACGCGTCGAAGCGGTGATGCGCCGTGCACAGGGCGGCGGACGACGGGCGTTGCAAGTGGCGGATTTGAGCTATGACCTTGATACGCTGGAAGTGACGCGCGACGGCAAGCTGCTCAAACTTAATCCGGTCGGCCTCAAATTGCTGGCCGTGTTGATGCAGAAAAGCCCGCACGTCTTGCGCCGTGAAGTCCTCGAAGAAGCGCTGTGGGGCGATGATTGCCCGGACAGCGACAGCCTGCGCAGCCATGTGCACCAGCTGCGCCAAGTGATCGACAAACCTTTTGCCAAACCACTGCTGCATACCGTGCACGGCGTGGGTTACCGCCTGGCCGATGCGTAATGGAGTTTAGACAGAGCCTTTCCCAACGGATCATCATCGCCTTCGCGCTGATGAGTGCGCTGGTGGCTGGCGCCTTCGCCATGGGCATCGTCGCGACCGTGCATCTGGTGGAAGAAAAGCTGATTTCGGCGGGGCTGGGCGGTGACCTGCAGCGTCTGCTTTTGATGGACAACGTCTCGGACTGGAGCCACCGGCCGGAGCCCGATCAACTGTTCTATTTCAGTGGTGGGCCGGGCGATTTCGAACTGCCGAAGGATCTGCGTCACCTCGATTCGGGTTTCCACGAAGTCTTTCGCGAGCAGCTGTCGTATCACGCAATGGTCGAAATCGTCGACGGTCGCCGTTATGTGCTGCTGCAGGATCAAAGCGATTTCGAAGAGCGCGAGCGTGTTTTGTTTGCCGTAGTGCTGGTGGGTTTTGTGCTCAGTCTGGCGCTGGCGGTATTCCTTGGCTGGGTGCTGGCACGCAAAGTGATGGCGCCGGTTGTACGCCTTGCACGGCAAGTGCGCCATCGTGATCAACTGCTCGGATTGGCGCCACCGCTGGCGCCCGATTACGCGGCTGACGAAGTCGGTGAATTGGCGGTGGCTTTCGATGCCACACTGGGACGTTTACGTCAGGCGCTGACCCGCGAGCGCTTGTTTACCAGTGACGTCAGCCATGAATTGCGAACGCCGCTGATGGTGCTGGCGAGCTCCTGTGAATTGTTACTGGAAAACCCGGGCATCGACCAGCGTGGACGTTCTCAGGTTGAGCGCATCGCTCGTGCCAGCGAAGAGATGCGCGAGCTGGTACAGACTTTCCTCATGCTTGCTCGCGCTCAGCATGAAGACGCTGGCATGGCGCCTCAGCAAAACCTTGCCCAAGTAGCCGAAAACCTGCTTTGTCTGTGGCGCGGGCCCATTCAAAGCAAAGGTCTGAAACTGCTTTATGAGCCGGGCAGTCTGCGGGATACCCGTTATAACGCGACCCTGTTGAATGCTGTCATGGGCAACCTGTTGCGCAATGCATTGCATTACACCGAGCAGGGCTTCATTCGCCTGGCGCTCAATGCCAACGGGTTTGTGGTCGAGGATTCGGGCGTGGGTATCCCCGAAGAAAAACGCGAGGCGATGTTCGAGCCGTTTGTCCGTGGCAGTGAGAAGCGGGGAGAGGGATTGGGGCTGGGCTTGTCACTGGTACAGCGCATCTGCGAAGACCAGGGCTGGACGGTGTCCTTGAGCACCATGGAGCCCAATGGCTGTCGCTTCGAAGTTGATCTGGGCAAAGCCTGAGAGGCGGTGGTGGCACCCAGCCACTCCCGCCAACCTGTCTAAATCCTGTATAACCTTGAAATAGTTTGGCGGTTTACCCAACAATTTTTTCACAAATGGATGACCTGACGCTGACACGCTGCTCCCTAAGGTGGTGACAACAGCAATTCAGGAGTCCTGGTGATGGCCGGCCCGATCAAACTCGATTTTTCCGAAAAGTACGACGACAAGCACGCGCAAAAATATTTGCGCAAGCATCAAGCCAATCTCGGTCGGCGGTTGTCCCATTGGCGTGACGAACAGTTGGCCCGAAAAGCGCTGACGTTGGCCGGTGAACCAGGGCTGGTGCTGGATTTGCCGTGCGGTGCGGGGCGTTTCTGGCCACTACTGGCAGAAAAACCGAATCGGGTGATCATTGGCGCGGACAACTCCGAATCGATGATCAAGACGGCGATGCAGGCGCAAGCGGCCGATGTGGTGAAGCGGGTACAACCCTTGCACACATCTGCGTTCGACATTGCTTTGCCTGATAATGCCGTCGATAGCATTTTCTGCATGCGTTTGCTCCATCACATCGGTGAAGCCGAGCATCGACGGGCCATTCTGCGTGAGTTCGAGCGCGTCACCCGCGACAGCGTGATCATTTCGTTGTGGGTGGATGGCAACTTCAAGGCCTGGAAACGCAAAAAGGCCGAGGCCAAGCGTGGGCAGGAAGGTTACCAGAACCGTTTTGTGTTACCGGCCGCTACGGTCGAGAAAGAATTCGAGGCCGCAGGGTTCCGCATTCAGGAACAATTGGATTTCATCCCGCTCTATGCCATGTGGCGGGTTTACGTATTACGCAAGAGGTAGTGGGATGGCAGTGCAATTTGCAGCAGAAACGGGCGTCGCTCCGCAGGATCGCTTTGACTATTACTGGAACCAGCACGGTGAGTGGGTAGAAGAGCCCAACGTCCGCCGTGGTGGCGAAAGTGGTGTGCAACGGGTCATGGGACGTGACGGCCAGTTGTTGTATGCAAAGCGCCAGACCGGGCATATCTATCGCAGCTGGTTGCACCCTTTCGGTCGCCCGACGGTATTGCGTGAGCTGGATGCCCTGACCGGCGTCAGCAAAATCGGGGTGCGGGTGCCGGAAATCGTTTTCTGCGGCGCTCAGCCTGATCCGCAGTACAAGTGGCGGGCGCTGTTGGTGACCAAGTCGCTGGATGGCTTTGATGAGCTGGAAAAGTGGGAAGCGGCAGGCGGGCGTGCGCAATACGGTGAAGCCGTTTACGAACGCGTATTGAAAGACCTCGCCGAAAACCTCGCGCGCATGCACAAGGGTCGTTGGCAGCACAGCTGCATCTATATCAAACACGTGTTCGTGCGGGTCACTGGCGAAGGCGATTCGGCCAAGGTCGAAGTTGCGCTGATCGATCTGGAGAAATGCCGCCAGCGTCTGACCGCTCATCGCGCCGCCTCCCACGACATGAAGCAATTGCGCCGCCATTCGTCGTTCAGCGAAACAGACTGGAAAAAACTCGTCTATTTTTATGAGACGGCGTTTGGCAGCGCTATCAAAGGTTTATAGCGATGAAACTAGAAATTGCACGAGGTTTGTTTCTGGTTGGAGCCTTGGCAGTTGCATCATTGGCGGTGGCAGCCTGGGAGCAGCCCCGCATGCAGGTTGTGGGTGCGTCGTTCGACGACGCCCACTGCGCAGTACCGCGGGTGGCGAAAGCCTCCGTGGCGACCAAACCCGATCATGATCTGTTGCTGTTCATGTTCGGACTTTCCCAAGGGATGAGGCCGCAGAGTTGAACCGATTGAAGCCCACATAAAAGGCCTCGCAGACGCGAGGCCTTTTTTATGCAAGCAAGATCAAACGATCGCAGCCTTCGGCAGCTCCTACATGGATCGGTGTAGGAGCTGCCGAAGGCTGCGATCGTTTGCTTTCAAGGCTTATCAGGTTTCGCCAGCAAGGTGTAAACGCACGGCAGCACAAACAGCGTAAACAATGTGCCGATCGACATCCCCGTGGCAATCACCATACCGATATCAAAACGGCTGACCGCACCGGCACCCGTGGCGAGAATCAACGGCACCATGCCAAACACCATCGCCGCCGTGGTCATCAACACCGGGCGCAAACGAATGGCCGCGGCTTCCTCAACCGCCTCGCGTGCGGTCAGCCCCTTGTCCTTGCGCAACTGGTTGGCGAATTCGACGATCAGGATCCCGTGCTTGCTGATGAGACCGATCAGCGTTACCAGCCCGACCTGGGTGTAGATGTTCATGCTCGACCAGCCAAGGAACAGCGGAATCAGCGCCCCGCAGATCGACAGCGGCACCGTCACCAGAATCACCAGCGGATCGCGGAAACTCTCGAACTGCGCTGCCAGCACCAGAAAGATGATTGCCAGCGCCAAGGCGAACGTCACCCACAAGGCACTGCCTTCCTGGACGAATTGTCGCGATGCACCGCCATAGTCGAAGGCAAACCCGGCCGGTGCCTCTTCGCGGGCGATCTGTAGCACGGTGTCGATGGCTTCGCCCATGCTCACCAGCGGAAAGCCGGAAATCTTCGCCGCGTTGAGTTGCTGGAACTGGTTGAGCTGGCGCGGTCGTGCGCGGTCGCTGACTTTGATCAGCGTCGACAACGGCAGCAATTCGCCCTGGGTGTTTTTCACGTAGTAACTGTTCAGCCAGTCCGGATTGTCGCGATAGGGCCGTTCAACCTGGGCAATCACCTTGTAGCTGCGCCCATCAATGGTGAAACGGTTGATTTCCGCCTCGCCCAGCAGGGTGGCGAGGGTGCCACCGAGGTCCTGCATCGACACGCCCATCTGCGCCGCTTTGGCGCGGTCGATATCGACGACGACTTCGGGTTTGTCGAACGCCAGATCAAGGTCGACGAAGGCAAACTTGCCCGACTCCATGGCGCGCTTCTTGATCCGGTCGGCGACTTGCAGCAGCAGTTCGTAATCGTTGGCCGTATTGACCACGAACTCGAACGGCAGGCCCTCACCGGTGCCGGGCAGGGAGGGCAGGTTGAAACCGAAAATCTGCAATCCCGGGATCGCACCCAGTTTGCCTTGTACCTCGGGGAGGATCTGCATCTGCGTGCGGCTGCGCTCGTTCCATGGCTTGAGCAGGAAGCCGCCGATGCCCGCCTGTACACCGTTGTAGCCGTTGATCTGGAACGAGGAGTAGTACTCCGGGAATTCCTTGAAGATCTTGATGAATTCGTCGGTGTAGGTGCTCAGGTAATCAAGGTTGGTCGGCTGCGGGGCGGTGGCCATCATGAAAATAATGCCCTGATCCTCGTCCGGCGCCAGTTCCGATTTGGTGAACTTGAGGAACACCGGGATCAGGCACAGCACGATCACCGCGAACACCAGCACCACCGGCCGCGTGTTCAGCGTGCCGTGCAGCATGCTCTGGTAGCGGCGCTTGAGGCCGTCGAAGATGCGGTCGAGACGATGGGCGAGGCCGCTGGGGTTTTGCTCATGGCGCAGCAGATAGGCGCACATCATCGGCGACAGGGTCAGCGCGACGATGCCGGAAATCACCACTGCCCCGGCCAGCGTCAGGGCGAACTCCTTGAACAACGCCCCGGTCAGTCCGGTGAGAAAACCGATCGGCGCGTACACCGCCGCCAGCGTAATGGTCATCGAGACCACCGGCATGGCGATTTCCCGTGCGCCTTCAAGGGCGGCTTCAAACGGCGTCTTGCCTTCCTCGATGTGCCGGTGGATGTTTTCCACCACGACAATTGCATCGTCGACCACCAGACCGATGGCGAGCACCATCGCCAGCAGCGTCAGCAGGTTCATCGAGTAGCCCATCATCTGCATGAAAAACATCACGCCGATCATCGACAGCGGAATGGTCACCACCGGGATCACCACCGAACGCAGCGCACCGAGGAACAGGAACACCACGACAATGACGATCAGCACCGCTTCGAACAGGGTTTTCACCACTTCATCGATCGAGGCCTGAATAAACAGCGTGGCGTCGTAGGCGATCTCGCTTTTCAGGTTCGGCGGCAGTTGCGCTTCCAGCTCCGGCATCAGCTTGCGCACTTCCTTGATCACGTCCAGCGGGTTGGCGCCCGGCGTCGCCTTGATGCCGATGTACACCGACGGCGTGCCGCCGAACGAGCTGATCGAATCGTAGTTTTCCGCACCCATTTCCACCCGCGCGACATCGCTGAGCAGCACCCGGCTGTCGCCACTGACCTTGAGCGGAATGGCCGCAAACGCCTCGGCGGATTTCAGTTCGGTGTTGGCGTTGATGCTGGTGACCACGTATTCGCCTTTCACCTCGCCGGCGGCGGAGAGGAAGTTGTACTGGCGCACGGCGTTGGTCACATCACTTGCGCTGAGGCCGAAACCGGCGAGTTTCACCGGGTCGAGCCACAGGCGCATGGCGAACACCTGATTGCCGAGAATCTCCGCTTCGGCCATGCCCGGCAGCGTCGCCAGTTTTGGCTGGATCACCCGTGACAGGTAGTCGGTGATCTGCGGGTTGCTCAAATCCTTGCTGAAGAAGCTGATGTACATCAGCGCCGAAGCGTCGGCGGATTCCTTGCTCAACACCGGGTCTTCGGCGTCCTGCGGCAGCTTGTTTTTGACTTCATTGGCCTTGGCCAGCAATTCGGTGAACAAACGGTCGGTGTTGGCGCCGATGCGCGCATAAATCGAGATCACCGAGAAGTTCTGCCGGCTGACCGAGGTCATGTAGTCGATGCCCTCGGCGCTGGCCAGACTCTGTTGCATCGGCTGGGTGATGTAACCCTGAATGGTTTCGGCGTTGGCCCCCGGGTAAGCGGTGGTCACCGTGATCAGGGCGTTTTCCATTTGCGGGTATTGGCGCAGCGGCAGCTTGCTCCAGGCCTGAAAACCCAGCAGCACAATCAACAGGCTGACCACGGTGGCGAGCACCGGGCGGCGGATGAACGGATCGGTAAAAGCCATGGGGATTCCTTGATCAGTCAGCGCGAGGCGGACTGTTCTGCTCGCCGAGGGTCTTGTCGTCGCTGATGGCAATGTGTGCGCCGTTGTCCAGTTTGATCTGGCCGGCCGTCACCACTTGTTCGCCGCTCTGCACGCCCTTGTTGATCATCACCAAGCCGTCGCGGCGTTCACCGGTTTCGATGAAGCGGCGTTCGGCGATCAGTACTGGTTGGCCTTTGTCGTCTTTCTCGACGTTGCCGTCCTCGGCTTTCTTCTGCCCGACCACGTAGATCGAGTTGCCGTAAAGGGTGTAGGTGATCGCGCTTTCCGGCACGACGATGTGTTTCTGCGGATCGGGCAGCAGCACTTCAAGGCTGGTGAACATGCCAGGCAGCAATTTACCGTCCGGGTTGCCCAGGGTGGCGCGGATCAGAATGTTGCGCGTGGTGCTTTCGACGATCGGGTTGATCGCGCTGATCTTGCCGGCGAAGTTTTGCCCGGGGTAAGCGGAGACCGAGATTTGCACCGGTTGACCGATGGCCAGTTTCGGCACCGATTGTTCGGGCAGGTAGAAGTCGGCGTAGAGGCTGCTCAAATCCTGCAATGTGGCAATTTTGGTGCCGCTGGCAAGGTAGTCGCCGACGTCGACCTGACGGATGCCGATGGTGCCGCTGAACGGCGCGAGGATGCGTTTTTTCGCCAGCGAAGCGTTGAGCTGATTGACCGTGGCTTTGTTCTTTTGCAGCACGGCGGAGAGGCGGTCGTATTCGCCTTTGGAGATCGCGCGGCTGTCGACCAGTTGACTGCCACGGCCGAAGTCCAGTTGCGCCAGACCCAGATCAGCCTTGGCGGTTTCCAGCAATGCGGTTTCGACGGCGCTGTCGAGTTGCAGCAGCGGTTGCCCGGCCTTGACCTTCTGTCCGGATTCGAATTTGAGTTCGGTGACGGTGCCGGCGACTTCCAGGCTCAGCTCGACGCCTTGCAGCGCCTTGAGCGTGCCGACGGTGGGCAGGCGCATCTGCCACGGCTGTTCGGTCGCGTTGGCCACGGCGACACTGATCGGCGGCTTTGGCTTGGAAAAGCCCTGGATCATCGTATAGATCGAAAAGGCTTTGTACCCGCCCAGCACCAGGACGATCAGTAACACAACACCCAACATGATCAGCATGCGGCGACGCAGCATATTTCCAGTTCCTTGGATAAATCAGGTGAGACAGGCGGGCACATTACTCCGAGTACAGGGGGGATTCCAACTGGCAGTTATTACAAGGGGGCGCAAAAAGATCGCAGCCTTCGGCAGCTCCTACAGAGGAGTGTATTCCAATGTAAGAGCTGACGAAGGCTGCGATCTTTTAAGGCTGTTTCAGGCCATCAGATGCAGATGGTTGTCCCAGAGCCCCGCCGGCAACTCCAGCGGCTTGGCCAACAGTTCATCCTGACGGCAATCGTAATAGCGGCAACGACCCTGACCGGAGGTCACGACAAAACCGTCCTGCACCGCCCCCACGCCCGCGCAATCTGGCAACGGCGCATCGAGGCGCACTTCACCGCTGTCCAGATCCCAGATAAAGAAGCGGTTGCCACGTGGCGCCGTCAGTGCAACCAGACGCAAATCGCTATGCACCGCAACACTGGCGGTGTAATGCCCCATCGACTGCAACTGATGCTCCGGCACCGGGAACGCCACGAATGGCTGCCCCGGTCGCTTGATCGCCAGCAACTCCGAACGCTCGTGCGAGGCGCCCATGAATTGCTGACCGGCAACGATGGTGCCGTCGCTGGCGATGCCCAGATGGCGCACGCTGTTCATCTGCTGGGCGAGGGTTTCCTTGCTCAGCAACGTACCGTCGCGTTGCATCAAGACCAGACTCGGCTCCATGGCGTTGAGGTTCATGTCGACGCGGCTTTCCGCCTCGGTACGAATCCCGCCATTGGCCACCACCAGCGTCTCGCCGTCGGGCATCCACGACACTTGATGCGGGCCGAGACCGTGGGTGGAAATCTCGCCGGTGTGCACCAGCCGTTCGCCTTCGAACTTGTATAAGCCGAGCAAACCACGGCCAGGATCGGTCGTGTCGTTCTCGGTGGCGTACAGGTACTCACCATCCTTGTGCACCACGGCATGCCCGTAGAAATGCCGGTTCGGCTGCGAGGTCACGGTCTGCAACAGCGCGCCGTCGCGCAGGTCGATCAGATAGCTTTCAGTGCCCGGACGCCGTGCGACGAACAGCGCAATCGGCTGCGTCGGGTGGTTGATGATGTCGTGGCAGCGCTGCCCGACTTCGGTGGCGAACACGCGCGTGCCGTCCAGCCGATAACCGACGGCGTAGTGCTTGCCGTCGGTATCGTCGCGCGCCGACAGCAACAGCGGGCTCTGATCCTTGCGTTTGAACAGCGTCCAGCCGCCCAGCGTCACTGCTCCCAGCAGTGCACTACCTAAAGTCAGAACCTGGCGTCGCAGCATGGCACTTGCCCTCATCAGTCACCGTCGTTGGCGTTGAAGCCCAGCTGGATGCCCAGCGCCTTGGCCAGTTCGCCTTCGTGCAGGCGATGGACGACGTTGAGGCTGTCGTAGATATCGTTGAGTTGCTGGCGACCGGCGTCGTCTTCGAGCATTTCGCCGAGCGAGCGCTGAGTACTGTCGAACAGTTTCAGCGAAGCGGCATAAGCGGCGTCGATCTTGTCGGCCAATGGCTTTTGCTCAGCCGGCAACAGACCGCGCAGGCCTTTGTTGTCGACGCCTTCCCATACGGTTTTCGCCGCCGCGAGGCTGGCTTCCAGTGCGGTCAGCGAAGACTGGCTGCGCCATGCGTCGGCCTGGAATGGCTGTGGCACGCCTTTGCTCTGGCGGCCCATTGGCGTGCCGAGTTTTTTCTTCAGGGTGTCCAGCGCGGTGACTTGCACACGCAGCAGATCGGCGATCGCTTCGTGGGAGTCGGCATAACGCTGGTTGGGGAACTTGGTCATCTGCGCAAGCATGCCGTCGGTGTTGTTCCAGTTTTGCAGAATCTCTTCGGCCAGTTGCTTCTGACGCTCGCCGATGGCGATCAGCAGTGGGCAGTACTTGGCTTTCTGCTCGGCGTTGGCGACGTCCGGCTTGGCGTCGAACAGGATGTATTCGTAGGCCGACAGGCCTTGCACCACAACACTCGATTTGGCCAGTGCGGCGGCATCGATCTGTGGCTGCGCCACCACCAGTTGCTCGACCTGACGGCCGACGAGGTTTTTCTTGTCCGGCCAGAACTGCACCTGCCACGAACGATTGCCCTCGGCCAACGGACCGATCAGCAGCGGTTGCAGCTCGGCCCAGGCTTTCTGCGCGTGGAGGAAGTCGGCGCGGGCGGTCTCCAGGGTTTCTTTGCCCTGACAGTAGGCGAGGGCGCTGACCGCCAGTTGCTTGTCGGCTTCGACCCAGCGGGTGTAGGTCGGCAGGATCACCGATTTGGCGATGGCCGCCGAGGTGACCGCTTGCGGATCCTGCGGCGAGCAGGCGCCGAGGGCGAGCGCGGCAAGGCTGGTGAACAGTAGCTTGGGACGGAACATGTCGGGCTCCCGATTCTTTATCAATGTTTAAAGTGAATTCAGAAACGCCAGCAGCGCGGCACGCTGCTCGGCATTGAAGGATAAAACCTGTTGCTGCGCCGCTGTCGCTTCGCCGCCGTGCCAGAGCACCGCTTCGAGCAGATTGCGTGCGCGACCGTCATGCAAAAACTGCGTATGACCGCTGACTGCTTGCGTCAAGCCAATCCCCCACAATGGCGGGGTGCGCCAGTCGCGGCCAGAGGCCTGGAATTCAGTGCGGTTGTCAGCCAGGCCGTCGCCCATGTCATGCAGTAGCAGATCGCTGTACGGGCGAATAACCTGATTGGCCAGTTCAGGTTCGGCGGCGTTGGCGGCGGTGGTGTATTTCGGCGTGTGGCAGGAATCGCAGCCGGCCTGGAAAAACAGGTTCTTGCCGGCGATGACGTCAGCATCGTTAACGCCACGGCGTGCAGGCACGGCGAGGTTGCGGCTGTAGAACAGCACCAGACGCAGGATGTTATCGCTGACTTCCGGTTCGCCGTTCGGACCATTGCCGTTCGGCGCCTGCTTGCAGGCGGTTTGCGCGTCGGTGCAGTCATCGAAGGGTCTCAGGCTGGTGGTGAGGCCCATATCACCCGAAAACGCGTGAACATTCTGTTGATTGAGGTTCGGTTGCCCGGCTTTCCAGCCAAATCTGCCCATGACGGTTTTTTGCAGCGCGTCATCCCAGACCTGATTGGGCCGGCCATGGATGCCGTTTTTCGCTTTGGCTTGCGCCGCGGCGTTGGCGAGGATGGCTTCTTCGGGGATCGCTTCGAGCAGGCCGAGACCGATCATTGGCGGGGCAACTCGGGCTGAGAAGCGCGTGTCCGGGTGCATCGGGCCGTAACCGAGTTGAGTGATCTGCAACAGCGGTTTGCGCAGTTCGACTTCGGTGCCGTCCTTGAAGCGCACGGGCACTGGTGTGTACTCAACGCGCACTTTGCCTTCCGGCGTGACACCGGGCACCGCCATGTCCTGGAACTGACCGCCGTACACCGGCTCCGGCACCACGCCGACCTGTTCAATGACTTTGGCAAACTCCGGCGCATCGGGAATCGACAGACGCACCAGCATCGACACGGCGTTGGGCGCATCCGGCGGTGGCGGATGACCGCGACCGTCCTTGATGTGGCAGCCCTGACAGGCGTTGGTGTTGAACAACGGCCCGAGGCCATCGCGTGCGGTAGTCGTCGACGGGGCGATCACCCACGGGCTGCGAAAGAAGCTGTTGCCGACGCTGAAATCCACCCGCCGCGATGGCGGCAGGTTGGCAGAGGGCAGGGAGAATGCATTCTGATCGGTCTTGCGCACGGTCGCCGCACCGCCGGAACGTGCTTCACCGGGCTCGGCCTTGGTGAAACGCGGGGCGTCATCGCAGGCACTCAGGCCCAAGGCCAGAAACAGTGCGGACAAGCGAAGAGGCAGCGAGGGCATCAGACATCCTGCGGACGGGCGAAAATAAAGGCGCAAAGTCTAACAGGGCGAGGGGGTTTGAATAAGAGGAATTATCGTTTGCTTGATACAGCGCAAATCTGAAGAGCAATGCAAAACCCCTGTAGGAGTGAGCCTGCTCGCGATAGCGGAGTGTCAGTCGACTAACTTCTGGCTGACACTCCGCTATCGCGAGCAGGCTCACTCCTACAAAGGACCGTGTTTGGCAGGTATGAAAAAGGCGACCCGAAGGTCGCCTTTTTTGACGCGGACGCGTTTGATCAGAACTCGTGATCAGCGTTGTCCGGGTTCAGGTCGCTGATGCCCAGTTTGCCGGCAGCGGCTTCGATCGAACCGGTCTGCTTGACCAGCGATGCGATCGCGTCGCGAACGATCTGGTTGCCAGCGGTGTTGCCGGCTGCGATCAACTGGTCGTAGTGCTCACCCTTGTTGGCGTGATCGACCATGACCTGGATCTTCGCTTCGGTGGCAGCCAGATCGGCTTTCAGCGCGGTGTCGGCAGCCGGGTCAGCCTTGGCCACCAGCGACGACAGGCTGGCGCCGGTCATCTTGGTGCCGTCAACACGGGTGTACTCGCCCAGGTAGACGTTACGAATGCCTTTGGCATCGTAGAAGTGCGAGTTGTGCGTGTTGTCGCTGAAGCAGTCCTGCTCGTCTTCAGGGGAGTTGGCTTCCAGGGAAACCTTCATGCGCTCGCCCGCCAGTTCGCCAAGGGACAGGCTGCCCATGCCGAAGAGCATTTTGCGCAGACCGGTTTCGCCCGGTTCGGCTTCCAGGGTGGCGCGGTAGTTGTCAGCCACGTTCGGCTTCCAGTTGCCGACCATTTCTTCCAGGTCGCTGACCAGCAGTTGGGTCACCGACTTCAGGTAGGCACGACGACGATCGTTGTGACCGCCAGTGGCGCCGGCGCCTTCGAGGTAGTCCGAAGCAGGACGGTTGCCAGCGCCAGGGCCGGTACCGTTGAGGTCCTGGCCCCAGAGCAGGAATTCGATGGCGTGGTAGCCGGTGGCGACGTTGGCTTCGGAACCGCCCAGCTCGTTGAGGCTGGCGAGTTTTTCCGGGGTGATGTCTTTGACGTCGACCTTGTCTTCGCCGACCTGAACTTCGGTGTTGGCGATGATGTTGGCGGTAGCGCCCGGGTTACCCAGTGCGTGCTCGTAGGACTTGTCGACGTAGTCGATCAGACCCTCGTCCAGTGGCCAGGCGTTAACCTGACCTTCCCAATCGTCGATGATGGTGTTGCCGAAGCGGAACACTTCACTCTGCAGGTACGGAACGCGCGCGGCGACCCAGGCAGCCTTGGCAGCTTTCAGGGTGTCGGCGTTCGGCTTGGCGAGGAATGCGTCGACGGCGGTCTGCAGGGTTTTCGCGGTGGATTCGGCATCGCTGTAAACCGCGAAGACGATGTCGGCGTAGTGCGCGACCACAGCCTTGGCGGCGGCTTCGTCGACTTTACCGGCAGCGGCAGGCGCCGCCGCTGGTGCGGTGGTGCTGGCGGCTGGCGTCGGTGCGGCCGGAGCGGCGGCCTTGTCTTTGCCTTCGCCGCAACCGGCGAGGGAAATAGCGATGGCCAGCAGACTGGCGGTAGCCAGAGGCATACGAATCATGGCGAACATCCTGCTTCGATAGTTGAGTGGACTCGCGCTGGGGGTGCGCAAAACTGCGACATAATGCAAATCTTTCGCATTATGTGTAAAGGGAGTGCTTGGAAATATTTCTTATTCACGCACCAGGATCAAAAGATCGCAGCCTGCGGCAGCTCCTACAGGGGGAACACATTCCAAATGTAGGAGCTGCCGCAGGCTGCGATCTTTTGACCTTCTAGAGAATGGCCGCGTTACTGCGTTGCGCCTGCTTGAGGTAGGCACTCAACTCACGCGCCGGCAACGGCTTGCTGTAGTGGTAACCCTGACCTTCATGACAGCCCTCGGAGATGATGTAGCTTTCCTGCTCGGCGGTTTCCACCCCCTCGGCAATCACCTGCATGCCCAGGCTTTTACCCAGTTGAATGATCGCGCGAACGATGGTCGCATCGTCGTCGTCATCGAGCAGATCCTGAACGAAGCTCTTGTCGATCTTGATCTTGTCCAGCGGCAGGCTTTTCAGATAACTCAGCGACGAATAGCCCGTACCGAAGTCGTCGATGGCAATCAGTGCGCCGGAGCGACGCAGGCTCAGCAAGTGCTGGGCGGCGGTGCTGATGTCTTCCATCAGGCCGGTTTCGGTGACTTCCAGCTCCAGGCTGCGTGGCGGCAGGCGGTACATCTGCATCAGGTTGTTGACCACCCGTGGCAACTCGGCATGGTGCAGTTGTACGGTCGACAGGTTCACCGCCATGCGCAGATCGGCGAAGCCCTGATCGTGCCAGTCACGCAATTGCTTGCAGGCCTGATCGAGCACCCATTCGCCGATGGCGATGATCGTGCCGTTTTGTTCCGCCAGCGGGATGAACAGATCCGGCGGCACCAGACCGTGCTCCGGGTGTTGCCAGCGAATCAGCGCCTCGACGCCCACTACGCGGTGGTCGCGATAGCTGATCTGCGGCTGATAGACGAGGTAGAACTGATCGCGCAGCAAGGCATCGCGCAAATCTTTTTCCAGTTCGCGGCGGCGACGCATCTCGCTGTCGACGCTGGCGATGTAGAACTGATAGCGGTTGCGCGAGCGAGTCTTGGCCAGAGTCATGGTCTGTTCGGCTTTCTGCAGCAACTTCTCGGTGCTGTCACCATCCTCCGGGAATAGGGTGATGCCGATGGTCGCACGCAGGCGGATTTCCTGATTCTCGAGGGCGAACGGCGCTTCCAGGTCATCGAGAATGCTTTGTGCCAGTTCTGCCGCTTCGTAAGGCTGTTCGATATCGGCCTGCACCAGGGCGAACTGGTCGCCACCCAGACGGGCGAGGGCACCGAGGCGGCCGCTATGGGCGCGCAGGCGATCAGCCAGCGCCAACAGCAACTGGTCGCCGGTCTGGTAGCTGAATTGTTCGTTGATGCCCTTGAAATCATCCAGTCCTACACATAACACCGCGACCCGGCGCTGCAGCTTGCCGGCGTCGACCAGAATCTTGTCCAGTTGTTGCTGCAATTGCTGGCGATTCGGCAGGCCGGTGAGGAAGTCGTACTGAGCCATGCGCAGCAGGCTGTTTTCCGCTTCGTGGCGTAGATGGGTGTTGCGTTCGATTGATTCGAGAAGCTGATTGGCGGTATTGATCCAGATACCCAGTTCGTTTTTCTCGTGGCCCTTGAGCTGCGGAATCTTGTGTTCGCTGGGGCGATCGGGATTGATCTCGGTGAGATGTTCGATGATCCGCGACAGCGGTTTGGTCAGCAGCCAGTGATAGACCAGATACAACACCAGGCCCATGGCCAGTGCGCGCAATACGCCAGAAATGAAAATGATCACCGAACTGACGATAAAACCCTCGCCATAGGTGGCGGTGTCGAGGGTGATGCTCAAGTCACCGTAATATTCGCTGTACGGGCCGCGTCCCACCAATTGCGTGGTGAAAGTGCGCTCCTGGCCGAGGATCAGGTCGGTCAGCCAGCGGCTGTTGGAGTGCTGCAGGTCGCGGGATTTCTGCGCGAGCATGGCTTCGTTGGGGTGGCCGATGGAAGCCTGACGCACCGCGTCGTCCTGGAACAAGCCTTCAATCACCTGCATGCCCATCTCCCGGTCCAGGCTATACACGGCCTGGGTGGACGGATCGCGGAACATGTCGAGGATTCGTTCAGCGTCGCCGGCGACCGCCTGACGGGTTTTATAGGCATCGAAAACAATCTGCGCGCAGCTCAAGACCACACCGACGATCAATGCCGACAGGAGCACGACCCGGAGCAACTTCACCGACAAGCTGTTCTTGAGTTCCAGCTTCAAAGGGTTATTCCTTGTTCCGTGCGGGTAGCGTCAGTTTGCCATGAGTATTGGCAATCCCGAGTTGGCAGTCAAAGGGACAATCAGGCCCAGGATAATTTGCCTGTGGCCCTGGCCGAAATGCTGCTGTCTGGAGTATTAGCCCTAATTTGTACTATGTCGGTAGTTTCGCCCCTCAACTTGAGCGGTTCGCAGCATTTTTTCCGCTGTTTTGATGTTAGCCCTCTGTACGGCGGCAGCAAGCCAAAGCAGTGGGAAAAAACCGACCCCAATGTAGGAGCTGCCGAAGGCTGCGATCTTTTGATCTTCGGCGTACTTGAATACGTCAAAGATCGCAGCCTTCGGCAGCTCCTACAGGAAGTCAAAAGCGTTGAGTGTTCGCAGGTTTCGTCCGTGCGTATAAATCACAGGCATAAAAAAACCCGGCAAAAGCCGGGTTTTTTGACTGGCGCGCAGCTTAAGCGGTGAAGGTTTTGCCTTCGAACTGCTCAGCGACGAACTTCCAGTTGACCAGGTTCCAGAACGCTTCGACATACTTAGGACGAACGTTGCGGTAGTCGATGTAGTAAGCGTGTTCCCAGACGTCGCAGGTCAGCAGCGGGGTGTCGCCGCTGGTCAGCGGGTTGCCGGCGCCGATGGTGCTGGCCAGAGCCAGGGAACCGTCAGCCTTTTTCACCAGCCAGCCCCAGCCGGAACCGAAGGTGCCGATCGAGGTTTTGCTGAACTCTTCCTTGAACTTGTCGAACGAACCGAACGCTGCGTTGATGGCTTCAGCCAGCGCGCCGGTTGGTTGACCGCCGGCGTTTGGCGCCAGGCAGTTCCAATAGAAGGTGTGGTTCCAGACCTGAGCGGCGTTGTTGAAGATACCGCCCGAGGAAGTCTTGACGATTTCTTCCAGGGTCTTGCCTTCGAACTCGGTGCCTGGCACCAGGTTGTTCAGGTTCACGACATAGGTGTTGTGGTGCTTGTCGTGGTGGTATTCCAGGGTTTCCTTGGAAATGTGCGGCTGCAGGGCATCGTGTGCGTAAGGCAGCGGCGGCAATTCGAAAGCCATGATGATTCTCCTAATCAGGTCTGTTGCGGTGAGCGCAAGGCCGATCACGGGCGGCCAGAAATGCACCGGCGAGTTTTTACTCTTTGCGGCGCAGGGTTTCGATCATAGCACCGGGGTTGCGCCATAACCACGCAACAACTGTGTGGGATAGAGGTTCAAGGGGATGCCCTCACTAAATGACGGATCGCGTTGGAACTGTGATCGTGCCAAGCAAGGCGCGGGACGAAGAGGATGCTTTTTGCCTCTTCGAGTCCTGCAACGCCGCTTGGCACGATCACAGCTCCAACCCGAAGGGCCGCCGCCCCGTAAAGCGCAATCCGTCGTTGTTCGTCGCTCATTTGGCCCGCCAAACCACGCTCCTCACGCCTAGTCTTGCGCTTTACGGGGCGGCGGCGCGACCGTCATTTAGTGAGGGCATCCCCTTAGCTGTTTGGAATAAATCAGCTCGCGATTATCAACTGCCCCGCGACCGTGAACATCATCAACGCCACCACCAGATCAAGGATCCGCCAGGTACTTGGCCGTGCCAGCCACGGCGCCAACCAGGCAGCGCCCAACGCCAAGGTGAAAAACCACAACAGCGAAGCACTCGCAGCACCGACCACATAAGCGCCCGGTACCGATTGCTGCGCGCCGAGCGAACCGATGAGCAACACCGTATCCAGATAAACGTGCGGGTTGAGCAGTGTCACTGCCAGAGCACTGAGCATCACCGCGCGCAGCGAGCGCACGGTCTGGTTTTCACCTTGACCCATGCTTTGTTTCGAACAAGCTCGGCGCAGCGCCTGGCTGCCGTACCAGATCAAAAATGTCGCGCCGCCCCAGCGGGCAACCGCCAGTAACGTCGGGTTCTGCGCCAGGATCGTCGCCAGCCCGAACACGCCAGCGGCGACCAGCAGCGCATCGCACACCACGCATAGCGCCGCTACCGGCAAATGGTGTTCACGGCGCAGGCTCTGTGCCAATACAAAGGCGTTCTGCGTGCCGATCGCCATGATCAGCCCGAACGCGACCAGCAAGCCGTTCACATAGCTTTGCCACATAAGAATTACTCCGCGTTGGCTGCCAGATCGCGCAGCACTTGCATGGCGCGTTCGGCATCGGCCTGTCCGACGAACAAATGATCGTGGTAGTAACCGGCAATCACGTTGCAACTGATCCCGGCCCTGCCCAATGCCGTGGCGAAGGCGGCGGTGAGGCCAACGGCTTCCAGCGCCGAATGCACGTTGAGGGTGATCCACGCGGCCACGTAGTCGAAGCTGAAACCGGCCTGTTCGGCGTCGGAACGTTCGAGAATCACCGTCAAGCCTTCCTCTTCGCGGAAGCTGCCGATGATTTGCACACCGCTCGGCAATTGGCCGACGGGCAGGGTGCAGAACACGTATTCGCCGGCGTTGAGTTGTGGGCTCATGCTGCGCAACAGGGTCGTGAGTGAGGTTTCGCCAGCCATTGCAGTGTTCCTTGAGAAAGAGTGCTTGCTGGCTATTCTCCGATCGAAACCTGTATAAGAAAAACCAATAGTGCTGATCGCTCATTAGGAAAACTGATGTTCGACTACAAATTGCTTTCCGCTCTGGCCGCCGTGGTCGAGCAGGCCGGATTCGAGCGGGCCGCGCAGGTGCTGGGTTTGTCGCAATCAGCGATTTCGCAGCGGATCAAACTGCTCGAAGCACGGGTCGGCCAACCGGTGCTGGTGCGCGGTACGCCGCCGTCGCCAACCGAGATTGGCCGGCGGCTGCTTAACCACGTGCAGCAGGTGCGTTTGCTTGAGCGCGACTTGCAGACCCTGGTCCCAGCCCTGGATGAAGAGGGTTTGCCGGAGCGCCTGCGCATTGCGCTTAACGCTGACAGCCTCGCCACATGGTGGGCACAAGCGGTGGGCGACTTCTGCGCCGAACAACATTTGTTGCTCGATCTGATCGTCGAAGACCAGACCGTCGGCCTCAAACGCATGCGCGCAGGAGAAGTGGCCGCGTGCCTTTGTGCCAGTGAACGACCGGTGGCCGGCGCGCGCAGTGTGCTGCTCGGCGCGATGCGTTATCGCGCACTGGCCAGCCCGGTATTCATCGAACGGCATTTCCCGAATGGCGTGCGTGCCGAGCAGTTGCCGCGCACCCCGGCGCTGGTGTTCGGCCCGGACGACTTCCTCCAGCATCGCTACCTCGCATCGCTAGGGGTCGATGGTGGTTTCGAACACCATTTATGCCCGTCCTCGGAAGGTTTTATCCGCCTGACCGAAGCCGGACTCGGCTGGGGCCTGGTACCGGAACTGCAAGTGCGCGAGCAGTTGCAACGCGGCGAATTGCGCGAACTGTTGCCAGATAAACCGATCGATGTGCCGTTGTACTGGCATCATTGGCGCAATGGCGGTCAGTTGCTGGGCTTGCTGACCGAGCAATTGGTGCGCGCTTCAGCGCAATGGCTGGTGCCTTGGAAACAGCCATGAGCGTCAAGCTGCAGCGGCAAGTCTAGCGCCGCTCACCGTTTTAAACTTGCAGCTCGAAGCTTGAAGCTCGCAGCTGGTTTCATTGGAGCTTTACATGAAAATTCTGGTCACCGGCGCAAGCGGCTTCATTGGCGGACGCTTTGCGCGTTTCGCCCTGGAGCAGGGCCTGGATGTGCGGGTCAACGGTCGCCGGGCCGAAAGCGTCGAGCATCTGGTGCGCCGGGGTGCCGAGTTTGTACCTGGCGATCTGACCGATCCTGATTTAGTGCGCGAACTGTGTTCCGACGTCGAAGCCGTGGTGCATTGCGCTGGTGCCGTCGGACTGTGGGGCCGTTATCAGGACTTTCTTCAGGGCAACGTGCAGGTCACCGAAAACGTCGTTGAAGCCTGCCTCAAGCAGCGCGTCCGCCGCTTGGTGCATCTTTCGTCGCCATCGATCTACTTTGACGGCCGCGATCATTTGGGCCTGACCGAAGAGCAAGTGCCCAAGCGCTTCAAACATCACTATGCTGCGACCAAATACCTGGCTGAGCAAAAGGTCTTCGGCGCGCAGGAGTTCGGTCTTGAAACCATCGCCCTGCGCCCGCGCTTCGTCACCGGTGCCGGTGACATGAGCATCTTCCCGCGTCTGCTCAGGATGCAGCGCAAGGGCCGTCTGGCGATCATCGGCAATGGCCTCAACAAGGTCGATTTCACCAGCGTGCAGAACCTCAACGAAGCCATGCTCAGCAGTCTGCTGGCCGCCGGCTCCGCGTTGGGCAAGGCCTACAACATCAGCAACGGTGCGCCGGTGCCGCTGTGGGATGTGGTCAATTACGTGATGCGCAGGATGGAAGTCCCACAGGTCACCAAGTACCGTTCCTATGGTCTGGCCTACAGTGTCGCGGCGCTCAACGAAGGTGTATGCAAACTCTGGCCGGGCCGGCCGGAACCTACGCTGTCGCGCCTGGGCATGCAGGTGATGAAAAAAAATTTCACCCTCGACATCAGTCGCGCCCGGCATTATCTGGACTACGATCCGAAAGTCAGCCTGTGGTCGGCGCTGGATGAGTTCTGCGCCTGGTGGAAAGCGCAGGAGATTCACTGAAACTCGTTGAAACGAATCGGCCAGCCGGCAATGAACCGCACCGCAGGTTGAGGGTCAATGCCTGCGGCTGCGCCGGTTATACTTCGCAGCATTTAGCCATTACCGCGTTTCACAAAGGTTGCCTCAATGTCCATGCGTAATGATGCCCACGACGATTTCGATGATGTCCCGAGCCTGCGTGCCGATACCTTCGACGACGATGACATTCCGACCACCGCGCGCACTTCCGTGCATTCGCGTACACCGCCTGTGGTCAAGGTCAAGGCGGCGAGCACCGGGCCATTGTGGGCACTGGTCGGTGCCTTGTTTTTCGCCTTTATCGGCCTGGCATGGTGGAGTTTCCAGCAGATTTCACTGATGGAGCAGCAACTGGTTGCGACCCAGGAAAGTTTTGCCCGCATCAGCGAAGAGGCGGCCGGACGCCTGCAGGATATTTCCGGCAAGGTGGTGGCCAGTCAGAGCAATGTAACCAGCGACAGCGAAGCCTTGAAGCTGCAGATCAAACAACTTGAAGGCAAGTTGCTCGATCAGAGCAAGGAGCAGCAGGGCGTGGCCGGTCAGGCCAGCGATCTCGACAAGCGTCTTGCACAGATGAGCGCGCAGACCACCGAGCAGCAGAACGCCAATACCCAGTTGCAGGCGCAGGTCAAAGCCTTGACCGCAGAGCTGGCGACGGTGAAAAGCACCCCGGCCGATACCAGTAAGGTCGACGCCCAGCTCAAGGCTTTCGACGCGCAATTCAAGAGCCTCGGCGCTGACATTGCCGCACTGAAAAAACAGGGCAATCCAGGCGCGGCCATCGACCGTCTGGAGCAGGACATCGTTGTCCTCAAAAGCCAGCAGGACAATCGTCCGGCAACGCCTCAGGGGGGCGCCACCAATACTGCTGAGTTTGATGCGTTTCGCGCTCAGATGACTCGCAACCTCAACACCTTGCAGGCGCAGATCCAGAACCTGCAGCAGCAAATCAACGCGCGTCCCTGAACGTCGGCAGCGGTGGTGAAGGATTCCTCGCCACCGCAACTCCCGACACTTTCAGAAACCCTCTGAATATCCATGCATCAGCCCAAGCCGTCTACGCTCTTGAAACACCAACAAGAACGAGGGATGCGTCATGGGGTTTGTGCATAAATTCGCCTGTCTCTGTTTGCTGTTATTGGCCAGCCTCGGCCAGGCCAGCGCCGCCACCAAAGACGACAGCCAGGCCGCCATCGCCCTGCTGGAAAAAGCGCTGGCCTATTACCACGACAACGGCGACAAGGCATTTGCCGCCTTCAGCCGCCAGGGCGAATTTGTCGACAAGGATCGTTATGTGTTCGTGGTCGACACCAAAGGTGTGATGCTCGCCAGCGGTGGGCCTTCTTCGGCCCTGATTGGCCGCGATGTCAGCGAAGTGCTCGGGCCGGATTTGCAGAAAGCGTTCAAGCAAGCCTTGATGGTGCCGGAAGGCAACGGTATTCAGCAGGCTGAATACCGTTGGCAGAACTGGGCCGATGGCAAGGTCGAGCGCAAGCACGTGTTCTATCAGCGCATCGGTCAGCGCATTCTGGCGGTCGGTTACTACTTGCCGCGGGCTTCGGCCGAGCAGGCCAAAACCCTGCTGGATAAGGCGTCGGCTGATCTGGGCAAAGACGAGAAAGGCACGCTCACGGCGATCAATTCGCTCAAGGGTGGCTACCTGCAGGACGACTTGTATGTATTCGTGGTCGACCTGAACACCCAGCGCTACGTCGCCCACGGTACCAACCTGCGCCTGATCAATACCGACTTCGGCAAGATCAGTGACCCGGAAGGCAAACCGGTGGGTGAGCCGATTCTGGCGCTTATCGGCAAGCAGGATGAGGGTGAATATGAATACCGCTGGAAGAACCCCGTGACCGGCAAGGTCGAAGACAAACATGCCTACTTGAAGAAGGTCGGGCATTTCCTTGTGGCGGTGGGTTACTACAGTCCTTGAATCCCAGCGCTGATCGTTCCCACGCTCCGCGTGGGAACGCCTCAATGGACGCTCTGCGTTCGGCTTTGGATGGGACGCAGAGCGTCCCGGGCTGCATTCCCACGCCGAGCGTGGGAACGATCGTGTGAAAGGATTATTTGGCGCCGTGCTCACGCCCGCGCAGCAAGTTGTTCGGCATCGCAATTGCCGCCGCCAACCCGAGCAACGACACCGCCGCGCTTACCCACAACAAATGCCGGAACGTGACCAGCAACTCCGCGCGCAAGGCGTTTTGCGCATCCCCCGGTGCCGCGTTCAGACCATCGAGCAACACATTGCCGCTATGCCCTTCGCTCATCAGCGAACTGCTCGCCAGATGGGCGAAATTCGAATCCTGCAGCAGCGCCAGCAGCAGCGCCGACATCAACGCCACGCCCACCGCGCCGCCCAGTGAGCGGAACAGGTTGGTGGTGCTGGTGGCCACGCCGATGTCGCGTTGCTCCACCGAGTTCTGTGTGCCGACCAGTGAGGTCGGGAACTGCATGCCGCTGGAAATACCGCAGAGCAACATGAACAAACCGCTGAGCAATGTCGCTTCTGGCGGGCTGAAGGCCATGCCGAGAATCGAGATCGGCATCAGCACCGCGCCAGTCAGGATTTGTGGCTTGTAACGCCCGGTGATCGACGTGCGCCGGCCGGCGAAAAATGCGCCAATCGGCAGGCCCATGGCCAATGGCAGCAAGTGCAACGCTGCGCTGTCGGCGCCGGCACCGGTGACCGTCTGAAAGCGCAGCGGCATCAGCACGATCAGCGAAATCGCCTGGAAACTGGTGAAGAAAATCGTGCACCAGCACAACAACGCATTGCGGTTGGCGAACAGATGCATCGGCAGCAATGGTTCCCGTGCCCGACGCTCATGCCAGACAAACACCGCCAGCACCACCACCGCGCAAGCGAACAAGCCGAGCACTTCGCTGCTGCGCCAGGAATGGCCTTGGCCGACTTGAGTAATGCCCAAGAGCAGCGCGGTCAGGCCGATGATCATCAACAGCGTGCCGAGGTAGTCGATGATCGGTTTGCGTTGCGGAATCGGCAGCCCGCGCAGATTGCGCCGCGCCACCCACCAGGCACCGAGACCCAGTGGCAGGTTGATCAGAAACACCCAGCGCCACGACAGGTATTCGGTCATGTAACCACCCAGCACCGGGCCGGCGACGCTGGCCACCGCGTACATGCTGCTGAAGTAACCCTGATAACGGCCGCGTTCACGCGGCGGAACGATGTCGCCAATGATCGCCTGGCTTACCGAAATCATCCCGCCAGCGCCGATGCCCTGAAGGATCCGCGCCAGCACCAGTTGCTCCATGCTTTGCGCCATGCCGCAGAACAGCGAAGCGAGGGTGAACAGGCCCATGCCGAACAGCATAAGTTTGCGCCGTCCGTACAAGTCGCCGAGCTTGCCGTAGATCGGCACGGCCACGGTCATCGCCACCATGTACCCGGAAATCACCCAGGCCAGCAGGCTGACATCCTTGAACTGGGCGGAAATGGCCGGCATCGACACGGCGACGATGGTCTGATCCAGCGCACCGAGAAAGATCGCCATCATCAGCGCGACCAGCACGCTGCGAATGGCCGGTTTGGGCGTTTCGGGGTGATTGAGATTGGTCACGGGCAAAACCTGCGGGCAGTGAGAGTCCCGCAGATCGTCTGGCGAGCGGGGATGCTCGCCAGTGTAAGTCGGTAGCAGGCTATTCGATAGCCTCATAAGGAAGTCCGACGTAATTTTCTGCAATGGTTTTTCGCCCCGCTTCTGAACTGACAAAATAGTCCAGTTCCGAGGCGCTGATGCGCTGGCTGAACGCATCGTGATCGTCGAAGCGGTGCAGCATCGAGGTCATCCACCAGGAAAAGCGCTCGGCTTTCCACACCCGGCGCAGGCAGATTTCCGAGTATTTATCCAACAGGTCGGTGCGACCGTCGCGGTAGACCTTCAACAGAATATTGAACAGCGTGCTGACGTCACTCGCGGCCAGATTCAACCCCTTGGCGCCGGTGGGCGGCACGATGTGCGCGGCGTCGCCAACCAGAAACATCCGCCCGTACTGCATCGGCTCGACGACAAAACTGCGCAGCGGCGCGATGCTTTTTTCGATCGATGGCCCGGTGACCAATTTTTCCGCAAGCTGCGCAGGCAGGCGGTTTTTCAGCTCGTCCCAGAAACGCTGATCGCTCCAGTCATCGACGTTTTCATCCGCCGGCACTTGCAGGTAATAGCGGGTGCGCGTCGCCGAACGCATGCTGCACAAGGCAAAGCCGCGCTCATGTCGGGCGTAGACCAGCTCCTCATGCACCGGCGGCGTATCGGCGAGAATGCCCAGCCAGCCAAACGGATACACCCGCTCGAACACTTTCAGACAATCGGCCGGAATCGACTGTCGAGCGACGCCGTGGAAACCGTCGCACCCGGCGATGTAGTCGCAATCGACGCGCCATGTTTCGCCGTCCTTTTCGAAGGTGACAAAAACTTCGTCGCTTTTCATGCCATGAGGAACGACATTGCTCGCTGAATAAATCGTTGTTGCTCCGGCCTCCCGACGAGCGGCCATCAGGTCGCGGGTGACTTCGGTCTGGCCGTAGATCATCACGGTCTTGCCGCCGGTCAGCCCGTGAAGGTCGATGTGCACCTGACGTCCGTTCAGCGCCAGATCGAAACCGCCATGCACCAGCCCTTCGGCGTCCATGCGCTGACTCACGCCAGCCTGACGCAACAGCTCTACCATGCCTTGTTCAAGCACGCCGGCACGGATGCGCCCGAGCACATAGTCAGGGGTTTGACGTTCGAGGATGAGGGTGTCGATGCCGGCGTTGTGCAGTAACTGGCCGAGCAGTAGACCGGACGGACCGGCGCCGATGATGACGACTTGGGTTTTCAGCGTTTTCATTGTTTTTATGACTCGCAAGCTTCACGCGGCAAATGCCGGCGAATGTTTTTATGGATCGAGTGCTTGCATTTTTCCCTCGCGGGTCTGTCAATTGAAGGTGAAAACTGAGCCGATACCTGTACATTCTGCCAATCGGTGCGATTATCGCCCCACAACCCCGAGGCTGGATTGAAGTGATGAACAAGCCTGAGCTGTCCTCGATTCCGGTGTTCAAGCTCTACGGTGAAAGCCTGGACTGGCCGACCCCTGACTTGCTGCACTGTGAAACCATTTCCTCACGCAGCCGCGAACATCAATGGGAAATCAAACCCCACCGCCACGCTGATTTGTGCCAGTTGCTCTTCGTCTTCAAAGGTCAGGCAGAGCTTGAGATCGAAGGTCAGCGCACGCAACTCCAAACACCCGCGATTCAAGTCCTGCCGCCGTTGTCGGTGCATGGCTTTCGTTTTTCCGAAGACGTTGAAGGCTTTATCGTTACCCTCGCCACGCCGCTGATCAGCCACTTGCAGGCGCAATTGGGCGAATCGGTGCAGGCACTGGCCTGCGCGGAAAGTTACCCGGCCGGACAGGACGGCGATTATCTGAACAGTCTGTTCATGGCGTTGCAGGCTGAATACAACGGCCATCAACCGGCGCGGGAAATGCTCATGCATTCGCTGGTCAGCGTGATCATGGTCTGGGTCAGTCGCCAAGCCATCGTGCGCCACAAGGCCAGTCAGCGCCCGCAGCGCCAGCGCGAATACCTCAACGGTTTTATACAGTTGGTAGAAGAGACTTATCGCCAGCATGTGAAGGTCGAGGATCTGGCGCATCGCCTGGGCATTTCGGTATCGCACCTCAACGGCACGTGCCGTGAACTGGCGGGGCAGCCGGCGTTGCAGATCATGCATGAACGTCAGTTACTGGAAGCCAAGCGTTTGCTGACCTACACCAGCATGACCATTTACGAGATGTCGGAGTTGTTGGGATTTTCCGATCCGACCAACTTCACGCGCCTGTTTCGGCGCCGGGTGGGGATATCGCCAAAGGCGTTCCGCGACCGCCTCAAGGCCGAACAGTAGTCCATTAACACCGCAGCCCCCTGTAGGAGTGAGCCTGCTCGCGATAGCGGTGTATCAGTCAAAATCTATCTGACTGACACACCGCTATCGCGAGCAGGCTCACTCCTGCAAGGTCAGCGCAACGCGTTAAGCGTGGCGTTATGCGGAATGCAGCGCTCGAAATTGCAGCTCGCGTATTCGCGGGGCAGCTGTCGCAGTTGTTCGACCCGCCAGGCAGCGGTGCCGTACAGCGCCAGCGTGGCGGCGCAGGTGATGAAAATCGCGAAGTACCTTCTTGTTTTGATGTTCATGGCGTAGACCTCTGAACGCATACCCTGCGGTATTACTTTCAGCATAGAACAAGATCAAAAGATCGCAGCCTTCGGCAGCTCCTACACCGATCCATGTAGGAGCTGCCAAAGGCTGCGATCTTTTGACTTTTAAAATCCCACGTCCCATTGCGGATTTTCAGGAAAGCGCTCTACCAGAAAATCCAGCATGCTGCGCAGCGCCGCCGGCATGTGTTTGCGCGAGGCGTAGACCGCGTAGATGTTCAACTGCCGCGGCTCGGCATGGGGTAGCAGGCGCACCAGTTCACCGCTGTGAATATGCACCCCGGCCTGATAGGTCGGCAGCATTGCCACCCCGGCGCCAGCCAGCGTTGCACGCAACAACGTGCTGGCTTCGTTGGCGCTGATGTTGCCCTGCACCGGCACCGAAACCGGTTCGCCACCCTCTTCGAAATGCCACAGGCTTTTGCCGAAATACGAGTGAGTCAGACAGTTGTGCCGGCTCAGATCTTCTGCCCGTAAAGGCATCGGCTGTTCTTGCAGATAAGCCGGGGCAGCGCAGACAACTGAGCGACAAACGGTCAGGCGCCGGGCGATCAGGTTTGGATCGAGATCATTGCTGGTGCGAATCGCCAGATCGATGCGTTCATCCACCAGGTTCACCGTGCGATCGAGCATTTGCATATCGATGCTCACCCCCGGATAGCGTTTTACATACGCGGCCATTGCATCGGCCAATTGTGCCTGACCGAACGAGGTGCTGACGCTGATGCGCAGAAGGCCGCGCGGCGTATCGTGGGGTTCGCTGACGGCAGCCTGCATGTCGCTCGACAGTTCGATCATCTGCCGGCAGCGCGGGAGAATTTCACTGCCGGCGGCGGTCAGGCTCAATTTACGCGTGGTGCGGTGCATCAACCGCGCGCCGACCCAGTCTTCCAGCTCCGCCAGATAACGCGAAACCACCGGTCGCGACAGGTCCAGGTGATCCGCTGCGGCTGACTGGCTGCCCAGATCCATCACGGTGACAAAGACCCGCATTGCTTGGAGACGATCCATGATTTGCCCGCTTTCAGAAACAAACTATGTTCAAGCATCGCATTTTTTGTACCGAGCCAGGCAACTAAGCTCTGTTCCATCGCCAAGCAGGCATTCGGACACCGGAGCAACAGATGATCGGCTTCACCTTGATCAAACGCGTTTTACTCGCCAGCACTGCACTGGGTTTTGCAGCACATGCCGCCGCAGCCAACCTGACCCTCGATGTCTACAACCCTGGCACTGATGCGATATTCCCGGTCACGTCGGTGCTGGTCAGCGGCGAGAAGGACGCAATCCTCGTCGATGCGCAATTCGGCAAATCCCAGGCCGAGCAAGTCGTGGAAAAGATCCGCACCAGCGGCAAGCACCTGACCACCATTTACATCAGCCATGGTGACCCGGACTACTACTTCGGCCTCGACACCCTGACCCAGGCGTTTCCTGACGCCAAGGTGCTGGCCTCGCAGCCAACGGTCGATCACATCAACAAAACCGTCGCCGGCAAACTGGCTTTCTGGGGCCCGAAAATGGGCGCCGACGTACCAGCAAAGACCATCGTGCCGGGTGTGCTCAAGGGCGACAGCCTGATGCTCGAAGGGCAGAAATTGCAGGTGGTCGGCCTTGACGGCAAGCAACCGGATCGCAGTTTCGTATGGATTCCTTCGCTCAAAGCCGTGGTCGGTGGTGTGGTGGTCGCCGAGAACATCCATGTGTGGATGGCCGACACCCAAACCGCGCAATCCCACGCCGACTGGCTGCAAACCCTGCACTCGATCAAAACCCTGAAGCCGAACACCGTGGTGCCAGGTCATTACCTCGGCAACAGCAGCCGTTCGCTGGCCAGCGTGAAATTCACCGCCGACTACATTAAGACGTTCGACGCTGAAACCGCCAAGGCCGAAGACTCTGCCGCACTGATTGCAGCGATGAAAAAACGCTACCCGAAACTGGGTGAGGAAAGCTCGCTGGAACTGAGCGCGAAAGTCGCCAAGGGCGAAATGCAGTGGTAAGCCGAACCTGAAATCGCAGCACTCTCAAGCCAACTGGAGAATGTCATGAGCAAGATCGCAATCATTGGGGCCACCGGTCGTGCCGGTAGCCAGTTGCTGGAAGACGCTCTGCGTCGTGGTCATAGCGTTACCGCTATTGCCCGCGACACCTCAAAGATCGGCGCGCGTGCCGGTGTGGTCAGCAAGAATGTCGATGTGCTGGATTCGGCCGAATTGCAAGACGCGGTGGCCGGTCACGATGTGGTGATCACCGCCGCGCATTTCGCCACCGTGCCAGCGGCGGCGATTGTCGGGCCGGTGAAGCAGGCCGGGGTGAAGCGTTTGCTGGTGGTCGGCGGTGCCGGTTCGCTGTTGCTGCCGGACGATACGCGAGTGATCGACAGTGCGGGTTTCCCGGCGGAGTACAAAGCTGAAGCCAGTGCGGGTGCGGCGTTTCTTGAGGCGTTGCGTCAGGAGCAGGATCTGGACTGGACCTTTCTGTCGCCGTCGGCAGAGTTTGTTGAAGGGGAGCGCAGTGGCAAGTTTCGTGTCGGCCAGGATCACTTGCTGGTGAGCGCTGAAGGGCGTAGCTGGATTACCTTTGCCGATTACGCGATTGCGTTGATCGACGAAGTGGAAACGCCGAAGCATTCGCGTCAGCGGTTTACTGTTGGGTATTGAGTGAAACCTCGCCCCTCACCCCAGCCCTCTCCCGAAGGAGAGGGAGCCGACCGAGGTGTCTGGCGCTGTACATCGACATGAAAAATCCAGTCGATTATGGATTCAAAGGCAATCGTTCAGGTCGCTGAACCTCTTCAATATCCCCCGGTCAGTCCCCTCTCCCTCTGGGAGAGGGCTAGGGTGAGGGGAAAGGCCTCACCGCAAATGTGCCTGCTCAACCAACCAGATCATCAATTCTTCCAGCTGCGGCGAAGGCTCGGTTCCCGCAGGCAACACCACGTAATACGCCAGCCCCGTCTTCACCTTCAAATCAAACGGCATCACCAGCCGCCCCGCACGCAGGTCATCACCAATCAACGACCAATCGCCGATCGCCACCCCCGTTCCGTGGGACGCCATCGACATCGCCTGATCCAGCGTTTCGAAATGCTGGCCGCTGCCGATGTTGTTCAGCCGCAGCTCAGCGGCGTTGAGCCACACCGACCAATCCTGAATATCGTGAGTGGGGTGCAACAACAGATGCTGTTGCAGATCTGTCGGTGAATTCAGCGCTGGCGAACCCTTGAGCAGCAGCGGCGAGCAGACCGGCGTCAGTTGCTCGTCGAACAGGTGCAAGGCGCCCGGCGAGTTATCGGGTGGCGCGCCGTAGATCACCGCCGCATCGAACTGTTCGCGCTGAAAATCCACGCCGTGTTGCAGCGAAGCGGTGAGTTTCACCGGCACGTCCGGGCGTTCTTTCTGCCATTGCAGCAGGCGCGGCAGCAGCCAGCGCATCACGCAGCTCGGCGCTTTGAGTTGCAGGGTTTCACGCTGCAGGCCGATCTGCTCGGTCGCTTCGCCGATCAGGCCGAAGATTTTTTCCACACGCGGTAGCCATTCCCGTCCCTCGGCGGTCAGCGCCAGGCCACGGGCCATTCGGATGAACAGCGGATAACCGAGATGCGCTTCCAGCCCGGCGATCTGCCGGCTCACCGCGCCTTGGGTGATGTGCAACTGCTCGGCGGCGCGGGTGAAGTTGCAGCACTGCGCCGTGATCAGAAAGGTGTGCAGGGCGGGCAGGGGAGGCAGGCGCTTCATGGGGATCCAAGGTATGACGTGAGGACATGGCTAGTATGACTTTTAATCGATTGTTGCGGCTACCTGCCGACCGTTCAATGAAGCCATGAAGGGCCTTTATGTAGGAGTGAGCCTGATCGCGATAGCGGTGAATCAGTCACCGCAATGGTGAATGAGAAGACGCCATCGCGAGCAGGCTCACTCCTGCATAGGAGCCTTGTGTCTTCAGCGAACAAGAAGGGCAATCGACATGGCGACGTGTGGCGAAGTACTGGTCAAGTTACTCGAAGGTTATGGGGTCGAGCAGGTGTTCGGCATTCCCGGGGTGCACACCGTGGAGCTGTATCGCGGGCTGGCGCGTTCGAGCATTCGCCACGTCACGCCTCGGCATGAGCAGGGCGCCGGTTTCATGGCCGACGGCTACGCGCGCACCGCTGGCAAACCGGGCGTGTGTTTCATCATCACCGGCCCGGGCATGACCAACATCACCACCGCCATGGGCCAGGCGTACGCCGATTCGATCCCGATGCTGGTGATCTCCAGTGTGCAATCGCGCAGTCAGTTGGGCGGCGGGCGCGGCAAGCTGCATGAATTGCCGAACCAGAGCGCATTGGTTTCCGGTGTTGCGGCGTTCTCGCACACCTTGATGTCCGCCGCTGAATTGCCGGTGGTGCTGGCGCGTGCGTTTGCGTTGTTCCAGGCTGGCCGTCCACGTCCGGTGCACATCGAAATTCCGTTGGACGTACTGGTCGAAAACGCCGATGACCTGCTTGCCAGCGTGCCGGTCAATATCGACCGCGCCGGTGCGGCGCCAAGTGCGGTCAAACGCATGAGCGATTGGCTTGCCGGGGCCAAGCGCCCGCTGATTCTCGCCGGTGGCGGGGCCATCGACGCAGCGCCGGAACTGACCCGACTTGCCGAGTTGCTCGACGCGCCGGTAGCGCTGACGATCAATGCCAAAGGCATGCTGCCGGGCAATCATCCGCTGCTGATCGGTTCGACCCAGACGCTGGTCGCCACCCGCGCGCTGGTCGCCGATGCTGACGTGGTATTGGCCATCGGCACCGAACTGGCCGAGACCGATTACGACGTCACCTTCGCCGGTGGTTTCGAGATCCCCGGCAAACTGCTGCGCATCGATATCGACGCCGATCAGACCGTGCGCAATTATCCGCCACATGTGGCGCTGGTGGCCGATGCGCGCAACGCTGCGCAAGCCTTGCTGAACGCGCTGTCGCAGGAAAAACTCGACGAGCGCAGCAGCGATTGGGGCCACGCCCGTGCCGGCAAGCTGCGCGCTGAACTGGCCGCGAGCTGGGATGCGCCGACCCTCGCGCAAACGCGTTTCCTCGACACCGTGCTCGATGAATTACCGAACGCGGTGTTCGTCGGCGACTCGACGCAACCGGTGTACACCGGCAACCTCACGTTCAACCCGGATCACCCGCGCCGCTGGTTCAATGCATCGACCGGTTACGGCACTCTCGGCTATGCCTTGCCGGCGGCGATTGGCGCCTGGCTCGGCGGCCAACTCGACCAAGGTGCGCGCCCTCCGGTGGTGTGCCTGATCGGCGATGGCGGCCTGCAATTCACCCTGCCGGAACTGGCCAGCGCCGTCGAAGCACGGGTGCCGGTGATCGTCCTGTTGTGGAATAACCAGGGCTACGAAGAGATCAAAAAGTACATGGTCAACCGCGCCATCGAGCCCGTCGGCGTGGACATCTACACCCCGGATTTCGTCGCTGTGGCCAAGGGGCTCGGCTGCGCGGCCGAAGCGATCAGCAGCATCGAACAATTGCGCAGCGCGTTGCGTAGTGCAAGCGATCGTCAGGGTCCGACCCTGATTGAAATCGATCAGACCCAATGGATGAAGGCGGTGGCGCAATGATCAGTTTCCCAACCACACTTGATGGTCTCTACATCAACGGCCAATGGTCCGCCGGCCGCGAACATCTGCGGGTGATCAACCCGGCCACCGAAGCGCTGCTGACCACGGTCAATGGCGGTGGCGAGCACGCGGTCGATCAAGCCGTCGCCGCTGCCAGCGAAGCGTTCAAGAGCTGGTCGCAAACCACTGGGGCCGAGCGTGGCGCGATCCTGCGCAACATCGCCAACGGTGTGCGCAATGGTCGCGAGCACTTGATGAACCTGCAATCGAGCAACAACGGCAAACCGCAGTTCGAAGCGGCCATCGACGTCGATGACGTGATCGCCACGTTCGAGTATTACGCCGAACTCGCCGAAGGCCTCGACGCAAAACAGGACAGCGACGTGCCGCTGCCCAGCGATGATTTCAGCGCACGCCTGCGTCGCGAGCCGTGTGGTGTGGTCGGGTTGATCGTGCCGTGGAATTTCCCGATGGTCACCACGGCATGGAAGCTTGCACCTGCGCTGGCGGCCGGTTGCTGCGTGGTGCTCAAGCCTTCGGAAGTGACGCCGCTGCCGGAGCTGGAACTGGCGGCGATCATCGCGGAGTCGGGGCTGCCGAATGGCGTGTTCAATCTGGTTTGCGGCACGGGTTTGGCAGTCGGTGCGCCGTTGTCGGCGGATCCGCGCATTGCCAAGATTTCCTTTACCGGCAGCAATGCGGTCGGCGTGCAAGTGATGCAGCGTGCGGCGGAAACGGTGAAGGGTGTCAGCCTGGAACTGGGCGGCAAATCCTCGCTGCTGGTGTTGGCGGATGCTGATATCGACTTGGCGGTTGAACTGGCCTGTGGCGGTGCGTTTTTCAACGCCGGGCAGATGTGTTCGGCCACCAGTCGCGTGCTGGTTGCTGAGGAACTGGAGGAGCAATTCCTGACTCGTTTGCAGAAACGTGCGCAGGCCATTCGTGTGGCCGATCCGTTCGATGCAGAGGTGGAAATGGGCGCGCTGGTCAATCAGGCGCAGTATCAGCGAGTGCTTGGGCATATCGATCGTGGCTTGAGCGCGGGTGCGCGATTGATCTGCGGCGGCAATCGTCCGGCGGACCTGCCGCGCGGCTATTTCTTGCAGCCGACAGTGTTTACCGATGTGCCGCTGGACAGCGCGCTGTGGTGTGAAGAAATTTTTGGGCCGGTGCTGTGCGTGCGCAGTTTCAGCAGTGAAGCCGAGGCGGTTGCGCTGGCCAATGACACGCCGTTTGGTTTGGTAGCCAGTGTGGTGACGAACGATGCCGCAGCGGCGGACCGCGTGGCCAATGCCTTGCAGGCGGGGATGGTGTGGATCAATGCGCCGCAAGTAATTTTCCCGCAGGCGGCGTGGGGTGGGTACAAGCAGAGCAGCGTTGGCCGCGAATTGGGGCCATGGGGCCTAGCCGCGTTTCAGGAAATCAAGCATGTGATTCGGGCAGCCTGATCACAGAGGCGTATTGGCTGGCCTGGCCTCATCGCGGGCAAGCCCGCTCCCACAGGTTTATGGTTGTACACAAAATTTATGCACGGCATTGATTCCTGTGGGAGCGGGCTTGCCCGCGATGAGGCCAGCCGCCACACCGTAGCTTCCGAATCAGACCGAAAGCCGCAACCGCGCCAGATCCCGCAACGGCGGCGCACCAAACAAGCGGCTGTACTCGCGGCTGAACTGCGATGGACTTTCATACCCCACCCGATATCCCGCCGCCGAAGCCTCCAGCCCTTCGGCCAGCATCAACCGCCGCGCCTCCTGCAAACGCAGCTGCTTCTGATACTGCAACGGGCTCATCGCCGTCATCGCTTTGAAGCGGTGATGCAAGGTCGAGACGCTGAGGTTCACTTCCTTGGCCAGATCATCAATGCGCAATGGCTGTTCAAAGTTGCCGTTCAACCATTTGATCGCCTGGCTGATGCGATGGCTCTGACTGTTGGCAATCGCGATTTCATACAAACGATGGCCCTGCGGGCTGCGCAACAGGCGATAAAGAATCTCCCGGCGAATCAGCGGTGCGAGCATGGCGATGTCTTTCGGTGAATCGAGCAAACGTGCCAGACGCAGCACCGCATCAAGCATCGAACTGTCGATCTGCTCGACATACAAACCACGCCCGGTCGGTCGGGTGGGTACGCCCATCGGGCCGGCGTCGGCGATCAGTGCGGTGATTTCTGTCGGGTCGATATCCAGGCGCACGGCGAGGATCGGATCCTCGGGCGAGACATTGACCACGCGCCCGCTCAGCGGCATCGAAACCGACACCACCAGGTAATTCAACGGGTCGTAATTGAAGAACTCGTCCGCCAGGCGCACCTCTTTACGTCCCTGCGCCATGATGCACAGCGCCGGTTGTGCGAGCACCGGGGCAAAGTCGTGGGATTTTGTGTGCCGCGACATGTACAGCGAACCGATGGCGGTCTCGTAGCTGCCATCGTCGGTGGTGTTGCGGCGGATGATCGCCGCCAGTTCCGCACGCTGTTTTTCCATGTCAGCGCTGGGTTCGGCTTGAAAACGATCGAATGACGTCATGCACGGCATCCTCGGCAGGGGAGGTGGAATGGAGCAGAGCATATGTTTGTGCAAGCGCCAGCGGTAGACACATCCTGCGAAATGCTTGCCTGATTCTGCACAGCGCTATTGCTCAACACCGACGCGACGCCGGACTGTAGGAGCTGCCGAAGGCTGCGATCTTTTGATTGTTGTCTTTAAGGTCAAAAGATCGCAGCCTGCGGCAGCTCCTACAGGGGATGTGTGTGAACTCAGGTTCAGACAAGTTTCGCAGGATTGTGCAACACGGCGGCAGGAATCGACTAACGGCGTCTGGGGCGTGGCCCTTAACCTTTGATCCTGTCGCAGCCCGCCCCCGGCTGCCACGCGACTCCCTGGGAGGGTTGAACATGTCCAAGCAGATTCCCGTCAGTCATATGGCCTTCGTTCGAGCGCGCGCCGGGCGTTCGGCGGAACTCGGTGTGCGCCTGAGCGCGTTGATCGAGCCATCCCGCGCCGCCCCCGGTTGCCTGAGCTTTGCCTTGCAGCATTCACAGTGTGATCCCCAGTTGTGGCTGGTCTGCGGGTTCTGGAGCAGTCAGCAAATGATGACCAACTATTTCAACAGCCCGTCGATGCAAATCTTCGCCGAGCTGGTGCAGGAGCTGGTGGTCAACAGCCTCGACTTCCATACCTTCAAGGACGTGTCGGCGGCGCAAGCCCTCGGTCAATGTCCGGCGCCGGTACACAAACTCGTCGGTTGAGGGTTTAATGTCCGGCTTATTTGTCTGAGCCGGGATGTGTGACATGGCACGTAAAGAGTTCGAACACTTCGAAGCAGTCTCCGCAGTCGTCCCCGTCGAATTGGGCGGCAACAAGGGCTATCACGCGGCAATCGCGGTCAAGGCCCTGGTCGATGGCGGTGCACCACGCTTTCATAAACTGCTGAATGATCAGGTCTTCCCCGGCGCCATTGCCGCCGACGAGGCCGCCATCAATGAGCTGGATAACCTCAAAGGCGTCACTGACGACGCCGAGTTGATCTGGTAGACGCGTTACTGGTTGGCGCCCGGACGCCACATCTTGAACAGGGCCTCAGGCCCCAACTGGAAGTAATCCGCCGGCCCGCCGCCGCGCAGAATCGGTTCTGCTGCGGCGGTGTCGTAGATGCCGTCCTTCAACAGCCACTTGGCGATATGCACGGCGACCACTTCGCCGAGGATCAGCCAGCTCGGCACGGTTTCGCCATCGGCACGCTGCAACTGAATGATCTGGGTGACCTTGCATTCGAAGGACACCGGGCTTTCGGCGACCCGTGGCACCGAAATCACTTTTGACGCCACGGTCGTCAACCCTGCCAATTCAAACTCGTTGACCTCGGGCGCAACCATCGCGCAGCTCTGGTTCATCTGCTCGGCCAGCGGGCGGGTAGCGAGGTTCCAGACGAACTCACCGGTCTGCTCGATGTTGTTCAGGCTGTCTTTGCGTCCGACGCTGGAAAAACCAATGATCGGCGGAATGTAGTTGAAGGCGTTGAAGAAGCTGTACGGCGCCAGGTTCAACTGGCCATTGGCATCCTGCGAGGAAATCCAGCCGATGGGACGCGGGCCGACGATCGCGTTGAACGGATCGTGGGGCAGGCCGTGGCCGTTGGCGGGTTCGTAGAAGTGGATGTCATCGGGCATGGTGGGTGAATTCCTGAGGCTGCGTTTCGGATGCAGCCATAGTGCAAGGACGCCCCGCATATTTCCAGCCAGACGCAAAACCCCGTGTAGGAGTGAGCCTGCTCGCGATAGCGGTGTGTCAGTTGATAGAAGTTTGACTGCCCCACCGCTATCGCGAGCAGGCTCACTCCTACAAGGGGGTTGTGTGGAACTAAGAAATCTTCATCCCCCAGAAATGACTAAGCCCGGCCAAGGCCGGGCTGTGGAGGAACTGCGCTGTGTTAGCTGATGGCAGCAGCAGTGCCGGTTTTATCGAAGCCGTCAGCAGCGACCGTTTTACCCAGATTGGTTTTATCAAAACCATCAGCAGCGTAAGTGCCGGTGTGGCTGGTTTCGATAGCAGCGCTGGCGCCGTTGATGAAGTCGGCGGATTTGGTTCTGTCCGAACCGTCGGCGGCGAAGGTGTTGGCGGCCAGTACGGACAAGGTCAGGGCGATGATCAGTTTGGTTTTCATGTCGGTTACTCCAGATTCGTTGGCGGGTATGTCTTGCATGGGTTTCATGCTACGCCAACTAAATTGATTAAAAAGCGCAAATTAATGCTAAAAACAATCGATTAACTTGATATTAAGGGCGGCGTGTTTAAATCGCTTTGGTCGTCGCAGCGAACGTCGCGCAGGTTATCGATCAGGTAGGGGCAGGATGCTTCGCCAGCATTAATTCGCGATTAATCACGAGTTGGCGTGGGTGACGGGTTTTTCATGCAGGGCTGAATAATGCGGCGACCGCAATCGCGAGCAGGCTCACTCCTACAGGGGAACGCATTTCAAATGTAGGAGTGAGCCTGCTCGCGATGAGGCCAGAACAGCCACCGTTGCAGTGGCTGTGAAATCACGATCAGTCAGTGACGATACGCGAATGCTTCTGGGTGTCCTTCATGGTCACATACACCAGCAGCGACACCGCGATGCACGCCGTCACATACCAGTAGTAACCGGTTTCCATGCCGATGCTCTTGAACCACAGCGCGATGTATTCAGCGGTGCCGCCGAAGATCGATACGGTCAATGCATACGGCAGACCGACGCCCAGGGCGCGGATTTCAGTCGGGAACAACTCGGCTTTCACCACGGCGTTGATCGAGGTGTAGCCGCTGACGATGATCAGCGCCGCCATGATCAGGAAGAACGCGCCCCACCAGGTTTGAATGGTGTGCAGGGTCATCAGGATCGGCACGGTGAAGATCGTCCCCAGCACGCCGAAGGCGATCAGGATCGGACGACGGCCGATCTTGTCCGAGAGGCCGCCGATGATCGGCTGCAGGCACATGAACAGGAACAGCGTGGCGGCGGAAATGGTGGTCGAGTCGGAGATGCTCATGCCGACGGTGTTCACCAGATACTTCTGCATGTAAGTGGTGTAGGTGTAGAACGCCAGGGTGCCGCCCATGGTCAGGCCGACCACGGTCAACAGCTCTTTCGGATGGCGCATCAAGGTGCGCATCGCGCTTTCCTTGGACTTCTCCTTCTTGGTGAACGACTCGGTTTCTTCCATGCCGCGACGCAGGTACAACGCAACCACTGCGCACAGTGCGCCGATGGCGAACGGAATACGCCAGCCCCACGCGTACAGCTGTTCGGTGGTCAGCACGTTTTGCAGGACGATCAGTACGCCCAGCGCGATGAGCTGACCGGAAATCAGCGTCACGTACTGGAAGCTGGAGAAGAAGCCGCGACGTTCCTTGGTCGCCATCTCCGAGAGATAGGTCGCCGAGGTGCCGTATTCGCCACCCACCGACAGGCCTTGCAGCAGTCGCGCAAACACCAGCAGGATCGGCGCGCCGATGCCGATGGTTTCGTAGTTCGGGCTGAGGGCGATCAAAAGCGAGCCGAAGCACATCAGGTAGACCGAGGCCATCAGGGCTTTCTTGCGTCCGACCTTGTCGGCGTACAGACCCATCAGCCAGCCACCGATCGGACGCATCAGAAAGCCCACGGCGAAGATCGCGGCAGTGTTCATCAATTGTGCGGTGGAGGAGCCGGCGGGGAAAAAGGTCTTGGCGAAGTACAGCGAGAAGGCGGCATACACGTACCAGTCGTACCACTCGACCATGTTGCCGACGGAACCGCTGAAGATCGATTTGATCCGGCTGGCGGTGGTTCTTTCTTTGGCGGGCGCGGCAGCCGACCCAAGAGGCAGGGCGTTGGAGTTATCCATTGAAGGATCCTTCATTTAATTGTTTTTGTGGAGCGCGTTGAAACGCAGCCTGCGGGGGCTATAGCAGGAGCTGTGCCAACGGGGAGAGGGCCGGTTTAGAGGGGGGGGATGGGGTTGGGTGAGCGAGATATCGCCGAAGGATTTGGTTTGATGAGCGGATTTCCGCTTATTGGGGCGAAGATCAAAAGCCCTTCACCCTAACCCTCTCCCAGGGGGAGAGGGGACTGACCGAGTGGATTGTTCGAGTTACACCGACCTGAAATACCGAGTCGAACTCAGGTTTTGAAAAGCATGGAGATTGGCTCCCTTCCCCCTCGCCCCCCTGGGGGAGAGGGCTGGGGTGAGGGGGAAAGATCTCAGCCACACCGAAAATCCCAAACCCGCCTCACTCGCTCAGAAACATCTCCCGACTCAACCCATGCCGCTGCAGCTTTTCATTGAACGTGCGGCGCGGCAGTTGCAGTTCTTCAAGCACCGCTTTCACATCACCCTTGTGCCGGGTCAGCGCGGCACGCAAACACTGCGCTTCAAACGCCTCCTGCTGCGCCGCCAGCGATTGTCCCGGATCAATCCCCGGTGCCGGCTCATCCAGCCCCAGCACCTGGCGTTCAGCAACGTTGGCCAGTTCGCGCACGTTGCCCGGCCAGTCGTGGCTGAGCAGATGACTCAACTGTGCGCCGTTGAGCGGCGGAAAGGTCCGGCCCAGGCGTTGGGCGGCACTCTGCGCAAAGGTTTCGAACAACAATGGAATGTCCTCGCGACGATCGCGCAACGGCGGCAAGCGCAGTTCGGCGACGTTCAGGCGATACGCCAGATCCTCGCGAAAACGTCCGGCCCGTGCTTCGTCGAGCAAGTCGGGTTTGGTTGCTGCAACGATGCGCAAGTCGACGCGAATGCTCTGGTTCGAACCCAGGCGTTCAAGCTTCTGCTCCTGCAACACCCGCAGCAATTTCACCTGCTGGGCGAGCGGCATGCTTTCGATTTCATCGAGAAACAGCGTGCCGCCATCGGCGTACTCAAGTTTGCCGATACGCTTGCCGGAGGCGCCGGTGAATGCACCACTCTCATGTCCGAACAACTCGGCCTCGAACAACTGCTCGGGGATCGCTGCACAGTTCAGCGCCACGAACGGCTTGTCGGCACGCGGGCCGAAATCGTGCAGGCAACGTGCAACCAGCTCTTTGCCGCTGCCGGTTTCGCCACGAATCAACACATTGACCGGCAGCGCCGCCAGATCCAGCACCTGCCGACGCAACGTCTGCAAGCCTCGAGACACGCCGAGCAGGGTCGCATCGAGCTTCGCACGGTGATCCGCCTGTTCGTGCAGCGCGCGATTTTCGAGGACCAGACGTCGTTTATCCAAGGCCCGGCGCAAACTGCCGAGCAGGCTTTCCGGGCTGAACGGCTTTTCGAGGAAGTCGTAGGCGCCGTCGCGCATCGCTTCGACCGCCATCGGTACATCGCCATGGCCGGTGAGGAGGATCACCGGCAGATCAGCATCACGTTTCTGCACTTCGGCCAATAACGCCAGGCCGCCCATGCCGGGCATGCGCACGTCGCTGAGGATCACTCCGGCAAAGTGTACGGGCAGGGCGGCAAGGCATTCTTCTGCGCGACTGAATAGCTGTACGTCGAACCCGGACAGGCTCAACCACTGTTCAACGGCGCTGCGAATGCTGCTTTCATCATCGACCAGCATTACCGAATTGAGCATCAGATGTGTGCCTCCAGATCGATCGGCAGAGTCAGGCTGAACACCGCGCCGCTGTCGTCATTCTCGGCGCTCAAACGACCGCCGGATTCATGCACGATGGCGAAGGATACTGCCAGCCCGAGGCCAAGGCCGTCACCCACAGGTTTGGTCGTGAAGAATGGATCGAAGACCTGGCCAAGATGTTCTTCGGCGATACCGCCGCCATTGTCGCTCACGCTCAGGTGCCACAATTGCTGATCGGCCTCCAGGCGGATTTGCAGACGCTTGCAGGGTTTGCCCTGCATCGCATCGAGGGCGTTGCGCAGCAGATTGATCAGTACCTGTTCGAGGCGAATCGCATCGCCACGCACCCAGGCCGGACGCGTCAGATGCAGCACCAGACTGACCTGTTCGTCGCGCAGTCGCGCATCCAGCAACTGCAGGGACTGATCGACCACCGTCGCCAGATCCAGCCGCTCACGCAAACCGCTGGGGCTTTTGCGCGCGAAGGTCTTGAGGTGGCCGGTCAGGGCCGCCATGCGCGTGAGCATTTCGTCGACCGGTTTCAAAGCTTTATAGGCATCGTCGACGCGACCATGGTCGAGCAGCAGGCGCAATGTCGCCAGTTGCATGCGCTGAGCGGTCAGTGGCTGATTGATTTCGTGAGCCAGCGCGGCCGACATCTGCCCGAGCGCGGCGAGTTTCGCCGACTGCACCAGACCATCCTGTGCCGTGCGCAGGTCGCGGGTACGTTCTTCCACCAACTGTTCCAGTTCTTCGCGGTTGCGCTGGCGGATCTTCGACAGGCGCCAGCGCTGGTTGAGAAACAGCAGCAGAAACACCAGCGCCAGCCACACTCCGGCGGCGGCAAGGCCGGCGTTGCGCAGATCTTCGAAGGCCACTTGCGGGTGGCGCAGCAGGTGCAGGGTCCAGCCTTCGGCGGTGAGCGGCATCGATTCCCATAGATAGTCTGCTGTGCCCTCGGGGCCCTCGACGCGGCGCAGATCGCTGTTGTCGTCGAAGCTGCGCAGCGACAAATGGGTCAAGGGTTGCAGTGATTGTTTGTCGTACTGTCGCGTGGCCTTGATCTCGGCCATGTCGCTGGCGCTCAGCGGCCGCAACGCGCGATAGCGCCAGCCGGGCTGGTTGGCGATGAAGATGATCCCGCGCGCATCGCTGACCAGCAGCGTGTCGTTACCCTGGCTCCACTCCCGTTCCAGTTCCGGGAACTCCAGCTTGACCACCATGGCTCCGAGGAACTCGTCGTTGTCGCCGAGTACCGCGCTGGACAAAAAGTAGCCGGGAATGCCACTGGTTACGCCCACCGCATAAAAACGGCCGGTGCCCTGGGTGCGAGTCTGGCTGAAGTAGGGGCGGAAACCGTAGTTGTGGCCGACGTAGCTGCTGGGCAAGCGCCAGTTGCTCGCGGCCACGGCGAGGCCGGTGTGATCGAGCAGTTCAAGAGTCGACGACTGCGCCGCACCGTTGATCTTTTCCAGTTTCAGGTTAAGCGTGGTCTGTTCTTCTGCATCGACCGGGGCGGCCAGTGCCGAGCGCAATTGCGGATCCAGGGCCAGCACGGCGGGTAGCGCACGGTAGCGATCGATCAGGGTGTGCAGGGAATTGGCATACAACGCCAGTTGCTGGTTGGCGCGGGCCGCGTCTTCCTCCAACGCCTGACGTTCGGCGTGGCGGATCGCAAGTGTTGCGGCAAGCGCCGCACCGGCGACAATCAGCAGTGTGTACAACGACAGACGCAGGGTACGGGAAGTCGGCAGCATGCTGGGCTAATGGATAAAGGGACGGGCCGGCACGATAGCATGGGGCCGGCGATCCTTCCCGAATGACTCGTTAGCCGATCAGACCTGAGCGAATTTTCGCGAGTGGGAACGCAGCATCGTTCGCGCGTAGGTCAGTTCGCTGATCACCGAGCGAGTCGCCTGGGTCAGGCTTTCGACCGAATCGCCAGCGCTCTCGCCGAAGAAACTGAAGGTGTTCATGGCGCTGACGCCTGTCGTGGCAAATTGCGAGGTAATCTCGGCCAGATTGCTATTCAACGCGCCGATCAGGTTTGTCAGGTTACGATCGCCCTTGGCGATTTTCTCTGCCGAAAGTTCACCACTGCCCCCTGCCATTTCATGGAATATTTCCACGGCGCCGAGCACGGTACTGGCAGTCGCGCTGATTTCACTCGCTGCGTTGGGCGCTAATGATTTGGCTGCCAGACCGATGGCCGTGCCAGTTGCTTCCTTGAGGCCCTTCAATCCGCCTTTTCGAGTGTCGGGCAGCATTTTCGAATATTTCTGCTGGATGTAATCGATGGCTGACATGGTTTTGTATTCGGCTTTCAGGATGATTTTTTCCATCGATACGCGGCTGGCCTTGAACTTGATCGAGGCACTGGCTCCGGTGCGTTCCGCCGCATAATCCCATAGGGCACTGACGATTTTTTTCGCGCCGAATCCCATGGCGATCCCCACCACATTTCCCGCCCCCGGAGCGACAGCCCCCAAGGCCTGGGCGCCGATGCCGACGGCAATTCCGGCACCATAGGAAACGACTTGTCCGGTGAGGTGTACAGCGCCCCGACGCAAGGACGAAACCGCGAAGTCGGCGCTCGAGCGGTGATTGAGAATCTGCTGTTGCGCATCGACGCCACGCCGCAGCGAGATGGCGAGGATATTCAGGTGTCGATCGATCGCTTTTGAAAGTGATTGTCTGGCCCGGCCGGGGGCGTTGCGCTGGCGCCGGCGTTCATCGCCTTCGAGACTCGAGGCGGCCATTTTGCGCAGCCCTTCATCCAGTGCCGCCTTGCTTGGCCACCTGTTGGTTCCTTCAAGGTCAATGTTGCCGATCGGATCGTTGCCCACGAACGCATAAAAATTCAGTCCGTCGACATCTCCCGCCGGGTCGGCACTGATCCAGCGCTGCAGCCAGGGGGCGTAATAGCGCCTGCCGTAGTAATACAGGCCGCTGACGTCCATTTCCTTGCCGCTGTAGCGCACAGTCTTGTAGTCCACCAGCGTGCTTGAAACGGGTAGCCAAAGCGCCGTACCGCCGAACGGATAGTAGGTTTCGCGGCTGATGAGCCGGCCGAGTTGGTCAACCTCGATCATGCTTGAACCGAGATGATCGTCGAGGCTGTAACGCAGCTGATTGTTTTCGACACTGGCGGGAGGTTTTTCCCGCCAGTGCAGACAGCGCACGTTGCCGGGCAGGGAAATGACATGCAGTTCTTCGCCGTTATCGCGGGTACGAATTTCCAGGCCTGGCAGGTAACGCACCTGAAGATAATGCGTTGCACGGGCGGTATGGGTTTCGTGGCGTTTGCCGACGCGCTCGCCCTGACTGTAGACATAGACTTCACAATCATCCGCCAGTCCATTGGCATGTTCGAGCAGTGTCACCTGGCATAACTGGTCTTGCGTGTTCCAGAGCAGAGCTGCACCGTGCTGGAGTTTTCGCTGGTTGCCGTGGGCGTCGAAAAACGTGGCGAAATCGGGGGGTGGATCTGCTTCTTTCCAACGCAGGGCACGGTTGCTCGCAGGATCGATGAGCATCTGCCGCGTGTAGCCGCCGACTTCGCGCGCGTGCACCAGTCGAGTCAGGTTATTGCCTTGATCGTAATCAAAGTGCTGGGTGTAATTGCGCAGGTTTTGCGGGTCGCTTGGCAGCGGACGACCGGGCAGTTCGCTGGCCGGAGAGGCATCATGGCCGCTGGCGCGGATCAAGCGGTAGAGTGAGTCATATTCGAAATGCCGCTCGCCGTCGATGAGTTGGTTGGCGAAGTACACGGGCTGAAAGGCCAGATCCTTGATGTGCAATACGTTTCCGGCAGGGTCATAGGCATACGCCAGATGTTGCCGCGCAGCCTGTCCGGGAATCGAAGCGTGTGAGCGGTTCAGCCGTCCATCGCGCGGGTCGTAATGCCAGCAACTGAGCATGTCACTGGCGGCGCGCTGTTCGATGAGCTGTCCGGCCGCGTTGTACTGCATATCCAGCCAGACTGGCTGCAGCTCGCTTTCACCGTGGCGCAAAAGCGTCACCTGCCTGAGGTACCCGGCAAGGTCATAGTGCAGGTTTTGTCGATGACCACCGGCATCGGTTTGCGTCAGTGTCTGGTTCAGTGGGCCGTAAGTCTCTGCACTGCAATACCCGATGCCATCGTCGAAGGTCCTGATCTGCACCAGCGGTTGGCCGAGCAGACTGAAACTCGGCCAGGTCGACAGGCCGCAAGGTTCCTGCAATGTCAGCAATTGCCCACGCAGATTATGTGCGGCGTTGGCGTTGTGATCGCCATAGGTGAATTGTTCACGTTCGATTTTTCCGTTCTCGATCACTTCAACCGGCCGCAGCAACGCGTCGTAGCGGTAGCGCCAGTGGTTGCCGCGCTGATCCCAGCTTTGCAGTACTTCATCTGCCAGCCCGGGAAGGCTCACGCGCCAGCCGGCATCGACGCTGTCGATTTTCAGCGGGCTGCCGGCCAGCCCATGAACGGTGTGGATGTTGGCTTTCGACGCGATGCCGAACAGACGCGGATCCCACTGTGCCGATATCCGTGAGTTGAGGTCATGCACCTGGCGAGTGATGAGCGATTGACTGGTTTTGCCTGCCGCAGTGCGCAAGTACTCCACGATACGCACTGGCAAGCCGCGGTTGTCGATGACGTGCAATCGCGGAGTACGCCAGTGGGGGCTGGCGCTCATGTCAGACGCCCCATGCCCGGCGGGCATCAGCACTGTGCAAGTCATTTGCCCCGATACCGATTACGAATGGCGGGGACTTTCGTCTGATACAGGCTCAGCAGATCTCGAGCGCCCCCAACGCTATCGCGGGCGTTTGCCGCAATCCGCGCCGCGTCAGACTGGCGTAATGTTCTCGCCTTTGCCGTGCCGACCCGGTTCAGTGCCAGATCGATCATGTAGCCGCGCATTGCGAGTTGTTCATCGTAAAACTCGTTGATCCCCAATTCGGCAAACGCGGTGTTGGTGGTTGCGGTCAATCGCGTGACCATCGCATCGAGTTCATCAAGGGGGCTGTGGATTTTCGCCAGTTTCAGCGATGACAAGCCTTCCTCGGCCTCATTGAAGTTGAGCTGTCCGGCAACGTCGTAACGCAGTTGCGTGCTTCGCCAATGGTTGCCGCGCTCATCCCAACGCTCGAGCGCCTCACCGGCCAGCCCGGGCAATGTCAGGCGCCTGCCAGCATCGACGCTTCGGACATCGAGCGGTTCGCCATTCAAGTCATGCTGGCGACGCGAAACCAGCACTTCGGCCGTGTCATCGGCAAACGTACGCAAGTAAGCAATCTGTCGCACCGGCAAGCCGCAGCCATCACTGACGATGAGTGATGGCGTACGCCAGGCGACACTGGCGATCATGCGTCCGACCCGTCGGTGTCGTTGAAGTCTTCACTGGTCTGATACCAGGGATGATAGGTCTCACGGGAAAAGTCGCCCTTGGCATTGATCAGTTTGACCGGCCGGCCCATGGGGTCATAGAACTGCTGATCGAAATAGCCGTGCTCGCGCAGGGAAACATCGTTGACGTAGCCATGGCTATCGGCAAAGAACGGCCGGAATTGCCGCACTGCCAGGCCTTTGTTGTTGTATTCGACCCGTTGGCTGATGCGCCAGCGCGACTCGGCAAAGACCTCGCGCAGCTCACCGCGATCAAGTGTCAGCGCGCCCTCGTCGGTCACCTCATACGCCTGGCCAGGAGCGACAAGCTGCTGGGTTTGCAGCGCGCGGCCGAAACCGTCCACACAAGCCTTGATGATCTGTATCTGTGCCGGGACGTCGTCATGGGGATAGCGGTCGGCACTCAGCAAAACGCTGTGCACCGGTTCACGGCGAGCACTGGCAACGAGCTGGCTCAAGACTTGTTCTGCGCGGGAAAGGCCTGCGCTGTGTTGCAGGCGCTGGCGCGCTCTGGCACGAATATGTCCGCTGGGCAGAATGTAACCTTGCGCAATCCATTGGCTTGCCTCTTCTGTATCAGGCGGGAGCTGGCCCATCCAGCTGAACAGATCCTTGCGCAAAGTGCTGGCGGCTTTTTGCACGGCCGCCGCCGGGTTCTCGATTGCTGCGTCCGGGCGATAATCCACCGGGCGCAGGTATTCGCTCAGGGAATGGAAACCAACGGCAATGCCGTTTTCGGTGCCGTGAAAACTGGTGGCCAGCGGTTGGCCGAACGGTTCGTAAAGCGCTTCCTGAAGGTTTTCATTGGCATCGACGATGCAGGTCGGCTGTAACGCGTGATAGTCATAGATGATCCGGGTCGTGCACTTGTCCGGCAGTTCGACGCGGTTGATTGCCAGGCAGTAGTCATCATATTGCGCCGTCGTCCAGCCGTGGCTGAGGGTTTCACGGTACTTGAGGACTTTATAGAAACTGTCGGGACCTGCGTATTGCGCGTAGCCGTAATGCGAGGACCAGAGATTCTCTTCTGCCTCCGGCAGGGGCGCAGGTTCGAACAGGGGCGTCATCGCCGTGTAGCCGATTTCCTTCAACGCCGCCCGAATGTCGAAGTCTGGCAGATCGCCGTAAGCGTCCAGGGCGGTCCTGTCCATCTGTGCCAGTTCCAGCGGCGCGACCAGCGCTTCGAAATCACTCTGCCCCTCGGGCAGCGGCGACATGTCTGCGCTCTTGAGATAACGCTGTATTGACTGCATCGTCAGTACTCGCCCGGTATTCCAGTGGACTGAGTCCAGATGCGCGTTCAACGCCTCGTAACCGATCTGTTGCGGGTTCAGGCCTGTGGGGAGCTCCCCTTTGGGCAATACCAGGGCATTGTTGCGTTGCTGCCACGGCATCCCCAACCGCCATTGCTGCGGGTTTGCATCGAGGTCGATGTAGCGTGCGCGGGCCTCGCTCAGGTAGTAAGACTGCTGGGCCTGATCATGCGCATCGAGCCACCATTGCTGTTCATCCGGGTCAGTAAAGGGCGGCGTATCCGTCGGGTCGCGGCGGCGTGCATAACTGACCGTGAGAGCATGAGTCGGCAGGCCGTAACGGTTACGACGCAAGGTGATCTCGTGCCGGCATTGTGGGTCGTTGATGAAGCGATCGTAGGCATAACTGATATGTTCCAGTGCCAGCGGCAACAGCACGGCTGCGGGATCATGCTCACCTCGGGGGCGTACTTCACGCACCAGATAGCGATGCTCTTGGGCTGTATATGGCAGGAGCGAATCATCGTCGGCGGCATAGGTTTCGCTGCGGATGATCGACCCCGCCAGTGCCCGGGCAATTTCATATTCGGTATCGGCGTCGGGCGGGGTCACCGGCTCATCGTATTCATCGCCGTGGTGGTAGCGGCTGTACAAGGTGCCACCCAGTGCCACGGCCTCGGAATCTTCCGTGAAGTAGCCTTCGCGGGGTGCGGTCATGGATTGCCCGGTGTGAAACCAGGTACACACCCGGACCGGCGCGGTGAAGCCGACCTCATCATTTCCCGTCGCGCTTTCGCTGTCGGTGTGCTGGATCCGGCCGAAGCCGCGAAATTCGCGCTCCCGACCGTCATAGACGCCGTGACGGTATTCGGTCATTTGCATTGTGCGGTTGCCGGTGACCTCGTCTTCCTGCAATTGCTGACTGACCACCTGCACGGGAAAAGGCAGGTAGCAGGCAGGAGCGACAAGCGGTTGTTTTGCCAGTCGTTCGCTTTTTTCATCAAGCCATGCCTGTGCGGAACTGCGATAGCTGACACGAGTGCTGCAGCCCATGTTGTTATTGGTGGCATTGAGCAGATAAGGCTTGGCTGCGACAAAGTCATAACGCCAGTGCTGCGGTTCAATGTGCGTAACGCTCAGAATCAGACTGGCGCAGCCCAGGCCCTGTGCATCAGCCAGCGTCACTCGGGACAACGGGTCGTAACGAATGCCTTCCGGCCACGGAACAATCACCGGTGTTTGCTCCAGGCCATTACCACCGTGATTGCGGTAAATCTCGAAAGCGTCGGATTTCAGGTAGATCAGAGCCGGTGCGCCAGACCCGTCGAGATCGGCTATTCGCACCTGCGCCGCATTGAACCCGGCATACGTAAAGGGCAGGGCGCTGATCACCTGGCCTTTGCCGAACTTGCCGTGTCCAAGGTTGGGCCAGCATTTGATTTCGTTGTAGCGAATCCGGCACAGCTCGCTCATGTCACTGCCGAGCATGTTGCCCAGAAACACCAGCTCCGTGGCTGAGTTACTGAACACTGGCAGACGGTCGTCATCGATTTCATGGGCGACGTCTTCGGCACGGGCAAAGCCGTCCTCACGTTGATTGGCATACAGGCGCACGGCGCGTGGGCCTATCAGCGCCAGTGAGCTGAGTCCGTCGCCGACCAGATCGCCCAACTGCGCAAGGGTATGGGTAAGCTCCACTGGCACCGTTGTGAATGTGCTGAACGGCGCCCATTTGCGCTCGGCGCTCAATGTGAAAAAGCCGCTGTTGCCCGGTTGCGCGCTGATCCAGTCCAGACGTCCATCACCGGTCAGATCGGTCAGCCATTGCTGCACCGGCTGCCTGCGATTGGCGACAGGCACTGCCGGCAGCGCTGTCCAAGGGCCATAATCGATGGCTTCCGGGCTTGACTCGCCGCGTTGTGGTTCGCGGTAGTACCAGCACTGGTCAAACCGTGCGAGAAACCCCGGAACGCCTTCGCCGTACAGGTCGACACATTGATAGTTAGCGCCATCATCGATGCCAGGCATGGTGTCCGTTGCAAACAGGCGTGTCGCGGTCTTGTTGATCTCGAACGCTGTGTAATCGAATTCGACCGGTGGGGTATTTTCCACTCTGCCATCGGCATCCCAGGCCTGATAGTGAGCGGCGCTGATCTGGCTGTAGGTCCATCCCGGTTCGACGTTGCGGTACTCCAGCAACAAGCGTCGGACGAGTGTCGGGGGGGAGCCGGTTTCTTGCGTGAAGTGATGAAACATCAAAACTTGTTGGCAAGTCCTGCGGGTGCCGATTTCAAATCCCTGGCCGTATGTCGAGAACGGATCACCGCGTTGCAGCCAGGGTTGCAATTCGATGCCGTCATACACGGGTTTTTCGCTCAGGTCGCGACTGCGCTCGCCGTAATCGAACAACAGGTGAAAATGCCAGTGCAAGTCAGCAGGATTGTCGTTGCTCCACGCGTACAAGTCTGCACTGGCGCTGGCGTTACCGTAGAGCACCCGGTGCAGATAGCGCTGGGCGCGGTAGTCATGCACTGGGTCGGCGTTATCATCGTCGCTCAGGTATTCAAAGCAGATGTGCTCGCCGCGCGCATTCATGCTTTCGCAGAGTAACCAACTGCTGACTCGCAGTGCTTTGTCGGGGGCCGGGTCCGGGTCCGCACGGCGGCTGGCCGCGGTTTTTCCATAAACATGCAATGAGCCGTCAGCGCCGTGTATCAACCAGAACGGCGGCAGATCTGGATCCGCTTGCCAGCGTTCGCGCAGAGCGAAGTCACTTTCGACCCGAGGCCAGTAACGCACGACCGTGTGCGGGCCGACGTCGACCCCGTTGTAACTCGACTCGGTGCGCGACTTCAGTTCGCCTGCAGCGTCCAGTTCGGGCATCCACACTTCGCCGTCGTGACCGATGATTTCGTCGTGATCGGTATAACGCGGCACACCTTTATGGGTACGACGGCTGATCTGGCCAATGCCCAGATTCCAGCCGATACCGAAGGGGCCGTTACCGGCCTGGCTGCTGTAGGTCAATGACAGTTGAGGGTCCCAACCACGCCCGGCGGACGCAGGGATAGGCAGCTCAAACGACGCCGCACCGGTCGGACCTACCGCGCCCCAGCTTTTTCCGATGGTGGCGATCGTCGAACTCTTCTCGATCGATGGGGTAACGATGCTCAACTCTTGATCGGCCATGATCTGATCCAATGCACAATGCGGGGGCGCAGGTGGATAGACGCTATCAAGATAAGGGGAGTTGGTAACCTGTCAGATCTGACAGGTGCTTTATGCTGGGATCTATGAATTCCAGCAGCATTGATTGGCGGTTTTTTTGCCGATGCGAATACAAAAAAGGCCAGCCTGTCGCGTGACAGGCTGGCCTCTCAAAACGGCGAAACGCTTACTGCACTTCTACCGCCAGGCTTTCGCTGATCTTCTGTTGCCAGATCGCAGGACCGGTGATGTGCACCGACTCACCTTTGCTGTCCACCGCAACGGTGACCGGCATGTCCTTGACCTCGAACTCGTAGATCGCTTCCATGCCCAGTTCGGCAAACGCCAGCACTTGCGACTTCTTGATCGCTTGAGCCACCAGGTAAGCAGCGCCGCCGACAGCCATCAGGTACACGGCTTTGTTGTCCTTGATCGCCTCGATCGCAGTCGGGCCGCGCTCGGATTTGCCGATCATGCCCAACAGGCCGGTCTGCTCAAGGATCTGCCGGGTGAACTTGTCCATCCGCGTTGCGGTGGTCGGGCCAGCCGGGCCAACCACTTCGTCACCGACCGGATCAACCGGGCCGACGTAGTAGATGAAGCGGCCTTTCAGATCCACTGGCAGGGTTTCACCCTTGTTGAGCATCTCGACCATGCGCTTGTGCGCGGCGTCGCGACCGGTGAGCATTTTGCCGTTGAGCAGGACGGTTTCGCCCGGCTTCCAGCTCTGCACGTCTTCCGGGGTCAGGGTGTCGAGATTGACGCGACGGGCCGACGGGCCGGCTTCCCAGACGATTTCCGGGTAGGCGTCCAGCGGTGGTGCTTCCAGCGAAGCCGGGCCGGAACCGTCGAGCACGAAGTGCGCGTGACGGGTGGCGGCGCAGTTCGGGATCATGCACACCGGCAGCGAGGCGGCGTGGGTCGGGTAATCCATGATCTTCACGTCGAGCACGGTGGTCAGGCCACCGAGGCCCTGGGCGCCGATGCCCAACTGGTTGACCTTCTCGAACAGCTCCAGACGCATTTCTTCGATGCGGTTCTGTGGGCCACGGGCCTTCAGCTCGTGGATGTCGATGGATTCCATCAACACTTCCTTGGCCATCACAGCGGCTTTCTCGGCGGTGCCGCCGATGCCGATGCCGAGCATGCCCGGCGGGCACCAGCCGGCGCCCATGGTCGGAACGGTCTTCAGTACCCAGTCAACGATCGAGTCGGACGGGTTGAGCATGGCCATTTTCGACTTGTTCTCGGAACCGCCGCCCTTGGCCGCCACGTCCACTTCCACGGTGTTGCCCGGGACGATGGAGTAGTGAATCACGGCAGGGGTGTTGTCCTTGGTGTTTTTCCGAGCGCCCGCCGGGTCGGCGAGGATCGAGGCACGCAGGACGTTTTCCGGCAGGTTGTAGGCGCGACGCACGCCTTCGTTGATCATGTCGTCCAGGCCCATGGTGGCGCCATCCCAACGCACGTCCATGCCGACGCGCACGAACACGGTGACGATACCGGTGTCCTGGCAGATCGGGCGGTGGCCGGTGGCGCACATGCGCGAGTTGATCAGGATTTGCGCCATCGAGTCACGGGCCGCTGGCGATTCTTCGCGCAGGTAGGCTTCGTGCATCGCCTGGATGAAATCCACGGGGTGGTAGTAGGAAATGAACTGCAGGGCGTCGGCAACGCTCTGAATCAGGTCGTCTTGCTTGATCACGGTCATGAGTCGCGCTCCTCTAAAAGACGGGAACATTCAATAAGGTGCCTGCGGCTTGGGTACATCGGTCGGTCGCAAGCACCTTTCAAGGCACGCCGGGGCTGCTGGCGCGACGCTAAAAAGGCGCGGCAGTATACCCCGCCTCGATGGGGCGTACACGCGCCGGCAGTCATTCGTTGGTCGCATGGGTGGGCGAATATCGGACAGCGGGTTTGCACTTCAAGATCTACCCCCTCACCCCAACCCTCTCCCCCAAAGGGGGCGAGGGGGAAAGGGAGCCGATCTTCATGTTGTTCAAACTTGAGTTCGACTCGAGAAAGGGAGCTGATCTTCGTGCTGTTCAAACCTGAGTTCAGCTCGGGAAAGGGAGCCGATCTTATGTTGTTCTAACCTGAGTTCGGCTCGGTATTTCAGGTCGGCGTATTGCCAGCAAACAACTCGGTCAGTCCCCTCTCTCTCTGGGAGAGGGCTAGGGTGAGGGGCTTTTGGCGGTATACGCAGGCCACACTTTTGACGTCAAATTTCGAGCCCGAAAATCGGTGGTCATTTATCGACTACGCCTCTAAAGTGGCAGCCGGTCTGTAGAGTAGGACACTCAGTCAGCCTCCTATCGCACGGTGAGTCAACGATTGACCCATAACGCCATTCAACGTCTTTTACTAAAACGTTTTGCCCTCGCTGCAGCCACCTACGGATTGGCTTTGCTGCTGCTGTGGCTGGCGTTTTTTACCGGACATTACGACCAGACCCTCAGTTCCGTGGCCATTGGCAGCGCCTTGGTGGTGAGCAGCCAGGCGACCCTGTTCGTGCTGTTCTGGACCGGACGTAACCAACGCTTCGCCGACCCCAGCCTGACCGAAGTGCAAGTCCTCCTCGGGCTTGGCTGGCAGACCTGGCTGATCGCCCATCTGGATGAAGCGCGCGGGGCGTTTCTGGTCTTCTATGTTTTGATTCTGCTGTTCGGCCTGTTCCACCTCACTCGGCGTGCATTCATTCGCTGTGCGCTGCTGGTGTTCTTCAGCTTTTGCGCGATCACCCTGTGGGACGGTTATCACTTTCTGTTGCCGGAGCCTGCGCTCGCGGCGTTGCAGGTGTGCATTCTGGCGATGGTGCTGGCATGGCTGGTGCTTTATGCGCGCTTCGTGCAGGTCTCGCGGCAACGCCAGCGCCAGCGTCGTTTTGCCTTGCAGGCGCATCAGGACACCCTGCGCGGAATGATGCGCCAACTCGAAGACCTGGTGGCCACCGACGAGTTGACCGGGCTGTTCAACCGTCGGCATTTCCTGCGTCTGGCTTCACGCGAACTGAATGCGATGGACAACGGTGTGGCTCATGGTCTGGCGCTGATCGACCTCGACCACTTCAAACGCATCAACGATCTGCACGGGCATGCCGCTGGCGACCAAGTGTTGCAGGCTTTCGCCGGTGTCGCCGGCGCCTGCCTGCGCGACGGCGATGTCCTGGCGCGCTATGGTGGTGAGGAATTCGTGGTGCTGCTGCCCGATTGCGATGCCGACCGATTGACCGCGTGTTGCGAGCGTCTGCGCATTGCCTTTACCGATGTCGAACTGGTGGGTCTGAATGTGCGCAACCTTAGCCTGTCCGCCGGCATGACCCTGCTGGAACTGGGCGATGACCTGGACGATGCCTTGCAGCGCGCCGATCAGGCGCTGTACCGGGCCAAGCGTGACGGTCGCAATCGCTGTGCGGCGGCGTGGGAGAACATCGATGCCTGAACTTCGTGTCGGTGATCGGTACTGGTCAGTGGTATCGGGCACCAATCTGCTCGATACGCTGAATCAGAACGGTGTCGCCGTCCCCTACAGTTGCCGCGCCGGCAGTTGTCATGCCTGTCTGGTGCAATGCGTGCAAGGTTCGCCCGCCGACAGTCGCCCGGATGCCTTGAGCGCCGAGCAGCGCCAGGACGGTTGGCGCCTGGCGTGCCAGTGTCAGGTCATCGAAGACCTGCAGCTGCATACCTTCGACCCGCTCACCGACGGTCGCCCGGCAACCGTCGAAGCGCTGGACTGGCTCAGTGACAACATCCTGCGTTTGCGCCTGACCCCGCAGCGGCCATTGCGCTACAGCGCCGGGCAACATCTGGTGCTGTGGATCGATCACATCGCCCGGCCGTATTCGCTGGCGAGCCTGCCGGAAGAAGACCGCTTTCTCGAGTTCCACCTCGATTGCCGACTGCCCGGTGAATTCAGCGATGCCGCGCGGCGCTTGCAGATTGGCGATCCGATCCGCCTCGGCGAGCTGCGTGGCGGCGCACTGCATTACGATCCCGACTGGCACACGCGACCGCTGTGGCTGCTGGCCGCCGGCACCGGACTGGGCCCCTTGTTCGGCGTATTGCGCGAAGCCTTGCGGCAGGATCACCAAGGCGCGATCCGCGTCATTCACCTGGCTCATGACGAGCGCGAGCACTATCTGGCCAAACCCCTTGCCGCGCTGGCCGCGCAGCGCGAAAACCTCAGCGTCGAGCTGTGGACGACGGCAGAGTCAGCCGCCGCTTTGGCGCAACTGCGCCTTGTTTCCCGGCAAACCCTGGCCTTAGTCTGCGGCTCGACCGCCAGTGTCGATGCCTTCGCCCGACGTCTGTATCTGGCTGGATTACCGCGTAATCAACTGCTGGCCGACGTCTTTCTCAGCCGTGGTTGAGCGCTGAACTTGCGATGCGAGAGCCACCATGACTGACGCCATCCTGCTTGAACGCGAACGCGGTCTGCTGACCCTGCGCCTCAACCGCCCGGACAAGAAAAACGCCCTGACCCGTGCGATGTACAGCCTTCTCGCCGAAGCCCTGCAACAGGCCGACAGCGACCCCGCCATCAACGCCGTGCAGATCACCGGCAGCGCCGAGTGCTTCACCGCTGGCAACGATATCGCCGACTTCGTCCAGCAACCACCGAGCGACCTCGACAGCCCGGTGTTTCACTTCATGCTCAGTCTGCTTGAGTGCCGCAAACCGGTGGTTGCCGCTGTGGCGGGCGCTGCCGTGGGTATCGGCACCACGCTGTTGCTGCATTGCGATCTGGTCTACGTCAGCCGCGATGCGCGTTTGCGTATGCCGTTCGTCAATCTTGGTTTGTGCCCGGAATTTGGCTCCAGCTTGATCCTGCCGCGTTTGCTCGGGCAGGCCAAAGCGGCGGAGTTGTTGTTGCTCGGCGAAGGTTTTAGCGGTGAACAGGCCGCGCAGTGGGGGATTGCCACCGAGGCGTTGGGCAGTGGTGATGCGGCGTTGCGCAAGGCACGGGAAGTGGCTCTGCGTTTCGATGAGTTACCGGCCGAAGCGGTGCGCATCAGCAAGCAATTGATGAGGGCGCCGGATCGCGAGTTGATTCGTAAGGTGATCGAGGAGGAGGGCGCATTGTTCACTCAAAGACTGCGCTCGCCGGAAGCGTTGGCGGCGTTGACCGGGTTTATCAAACGGCATTGATAGGTTCGCTGACTGGATTGACGCCATCGCGAGCAGGCTCACTCCTACAGGAGAATGCATTTCAACTGTAGGAGTGAGCCTGCTCGCGATGGCGTCGGATCAGTCGACACATCTCCTGGATCAGAAAACAAAAAGCCCCGGCACTCACATGCCGGGGCTCTTGTTTTTCAGCGCGTCACTCAGACCTGCGGGTCGCCCACGTGCAGGATCTTCATGCCGTTGGTACCGCCGGTGGTGTGGTAGCTGTCGCCCTTTGTCAGGATGACCCAGTCGCCTTTTTCCACAACGCCACGCTTGACCAGCTCGTCGATCGCCTTCTGGCTGACTTCGTGCGGTTCCAGCGAAGCCGGATCGAACGGTACGGTGTACACGCCACGGAACATCGCTGCACGCGCCTGAGTTTCACGGTGCGGCGAGAACGCGTAGATCGGCACCGATGAACGGATGCGCGACATGATCAGCGGGGTGTAGCCACTTTCGGTCAGCGCGATGATCGCTTTAACGCCCGGGAAGTGGTTGGCGGTGTACATGGTCGCCAGTGCGATGCTTTCGTCGCAACGGGTGAATTCCTTGCCGATACGGTGGCTGGACGTCTTGCCGGTCGGGTGCTTTTCAGCGCCGACGCAGATGCGCGCCATCGCCTGCACAGCTTCCAGCGGGTACAGACCTGCAGCGGATTCGGCAGACAACATCACGGCGTCGGTGTAGTCGAGCACGGCGTTGGCCACGTCGGACACTTCAGCGCGGGTCGGCATCGGGTTCTGGATCATCGACTCCATCATCTGCGTCGCTACGATCACAGCCTTGTTGTGGCGGCGTGCGTGCAGAATGATTTTCTTCTGAATGCCCACCAGCTCGGCGTCGCCGATTTCCACACCCAAGTCACCACGGGCAACCATCACCGCGTCGGACGCCTTGATCAGGCCGTCGAGGGTTTCGTCGTCGGCCACGGCTTCGGCACGTTCGATCTTCGCCACCAGCCAGGCAGTACCGCCGGCTTCGTCGCGCAGTTGACGGGCGTATTCCATGTCGGCGGCGTCACGCGGGAAGGACACCGCGAGGTAGTCGACTTCCATTTCCGCGGCGAGCTTGATGTCGGCCTTGTCTTTTTCAGTCAGGGCCGGCGCAGTCAGGCCGCCACCGCGACGGTTGATACCTTTGTGATCGGACAGCGGGCCGCCGATGGTCACGGTGCAATGCAATGCGTCGTCAGTCTGGGTATCAACGCGCATGACCACGCGGCCGTCGTCGAGCAGCAGCTCGTCGCCCACGCCGCAGTCCTTGACCAGATCCGGGTAGTCGATGCCGACCACTTGCTGGTTGCCTTCGGTCAGAGGATGGCTGGTGGAGAAGGTGAACTGGTCACCGATCTTCAGCTCGATCTTCTTGTTGGCGAATTTGGCGATACGGATTTTCGGGCCTTGCAGGTCACCGAGCAGGGCGACGAAGCGGCCGTGCTTGGCGGCCAGGTCACGCACCAGCTTCGCGCGAGCCTTGTGCTCGTCGGGGGTGCCGTGGGAGAAGTTCAGACGGGCAACGTCCAGACCAGCCAGAATCAGCTGTTCGAGAACTTCCGGCGAGTTACTGGCCGGGCCAAGGGTAGCGACGATTTTGGTACGACGGACGGACATGCAAAGACTCCTGAGTTCAAGCGCTAGCGAAGGCTACTATGCTCTTGGGGTGTAGTCATTGTTCGAATGCACTACTTAATACTTTCTTTATTGAACGCGACAACTTTGGGACAAACGCGCCTGAAGATTTCCGACCCTGGGTCGATACATTGCTCAAGACAGGAGAACCCTCATGCGATTCGTACCCATTGCCGCCCTTGCCCTCAGCGTCCTCGCCGTCACGGGCTGCACCCGTTGGTCGATGAACCATCATTTGAACAACGCCTACAGCGCCTATGATCGCGGCAATTGCGAACAGGTCATGCTCGAGCTGTCCAAGGTCGAACGCGCCAGCCGCGCCCGCCCGTACGTGTGGCCGGAAGTGTCGATGATGCGCGGCCAGTGCCTGGAACGGCAAAAGATGTTTGTCGATGCGGCGCAGACCTATCAGTTCATCATGGCCTCTTACCCGAACAGCGAATACGCCTACCGCGCCCGGGCCCGTCTGGAAACCCTGGAAAGCCTGGGCCATTACCCGACCCGCAGTGCAGCCGCCGTGGTACGCCCGACGCGTTTCTGATGACAGATGTCATACAAACTCTGGCCGACTGTACAGGCTGAGCTATAGTCGAATGATCCGGTTTCAGCGCATTGGCGCTGATCCGGGGCAACACCTGCGACTGGCAAGTGGTCAAGTGACGGCGACGTAGCGACCGGCACACCGGAAGCGGGGAGAGCGAGGCTGCCCACAGGCTCGTTCCGAAGCACAGCGCGGCTCTGTGATGGAGCCTTGCATGGCGAACTGCGCATGTTTACCGACCGCCGGATCGAACGGCATCAATTGCCGTATTTCCTCAGAGTGTTCAACAGCGTCACCGACAAACCCATCGGTTTCATCGGCAACGTGTCCGAAGACGGACTGATGCTGATCAGTCAGTTGCCGATGATGATTGGTGTTGATTTCAAGCTGCGCCTGAAAATCCCCATGGGCGATGGCTGTCAACAGGTCATCGACCTTACGGCATGTTGCCTCTGGTGCCATGAGGACGCGACCCCGCAACACTACGACGCCGGTTTCAGCCTGCATCGACCGCCTGCCGAATATGCGCAACTGGTCAGGGCGTTGAAGCAGTATTTCAGCTTCCAGCCATTGCCGGCCTCGGCCTGACACAACACAGGCAAAGATCGCAACCTGCTCTCCGGTAGGAGCTGCCGCAGGCTGCGATCTCTTGATCTTTTCCGCTTACGACAATCGGCCACTTACTCTCCAATACCTGCTCCGCCAACATGCCTGTCTTGCTCAGATGCTGCGTGTTCACAATTAGCGCGCCGCAACGGTGATTTTTAGTAATTAGCGGCTGGCTTGTTAGACCGAACGGTTCTTTAAACCTGTCAGTTATGACAGTGGTTGCCCACGATCAGGCTACGTATCTTGAATCACAACTTGATTCCTACATTGCGCGGGGCATCGCTGACATGAAAGATTTCGTCGAAAATGGTGAAACAGGCAGGATCTGGCTGGATACCGAAGACGTCCAGATCAGCTCTGCACAGGTCACCGAAGAGCAGAACGGCTTGTTGCGAGAGCCGGGCGAGGGTAAGCAATCTTCGGCGCTGTTCTGGAGTGACGCGATCACCACCACACTTCATCAGACCCATCCGCGCGTCCCGTCGCTGAAAACCGAGCTGGAATGCCAGTACAAGTTCGAGGGTGGCCGGATATTTGTGCGGACGCTGCGCTACAAGATGACCACTCGCTATGGCAATTGGGACAGGGCCAACATAGATATTGCCCTTAACGCCGCCAGTTATGTACGCGTTAACTCTGATGACAATCTGATTCAAGACACCCGGTGGCACGACCATGAGAAATACCTCGACTCCACGCTTGCTGCCCCCGGTTTCAATATGTATCTGGTTATTCGCGTCAATTATGACGGGAAGAATAATGATGTCGGTGCAGGTGAGGGATGGGGAGTTCACATTCGCCCCGCACAGAAGCCACTCATACAAACACCGCAGGCTGGTTCAGTGCAAAGGATGCCCTTTGCCGTTTCCGGAAAAAACGGACTTCTGAACGGCAGGATCCATTTGTCATGTCTGCAAAATGGCAATGTGCACTCGCTCGGCTCCGTCGATGCCAGAGCCGACGGTGCCTGGGATACCTCCATCTCTCTGCCATCTGGCGTCACGTCCTTTTATGCCGAACAAGTCATCGTCAGTCAAAACTCCGGAAGGTCGGATCCCGTCTCCATCAAATGGTATGTGGCGCCACGCATCGACTCACCTGCCAAGAATGCGGTTGTTGCTGCCGGTAGCCCGTTTTCTTTGAGGGGGCAGGGTATTTCTGGCGAAACCATCGGGGTTTTTACGCCGGGTGGAGCTCACGAGCATGCGACGGCCGTCGTTGGTCCCAACGGTACATGGGAGGCTCTGTTCGACCAAGGCTATTACCCGCGCGGCGGTCTGGTCAGGATGACCGCCGGCCACAGGAACAGGAATGACTGGTCTGAGGAACAATCCTTCAAGTTGCTTGGCGCTCCGCCCCTCACTTCTCACACCGCCAATCAACAGGTGGAGCGGCAGATTACCGTAGGCGGCACGTTGGCCGATCCATTCAAAGCTGGGAGGGTCTCCGTCTACAGAGACAGTACCAACACATTACTCGGAGGCGGGGACGTGGCGGCCAGTGGGAGTTGGTCGGCACCCATCATATTGAATCCGGGGCCCGACACCGTGACGGCCAGTCATGTTTATTCGTCGGTGCCGTCGGTGCGTAGCGTGCCCGTCAGGCTGCTGGTCCGACCGCCTCAACCGACCCTCGAGTCCAAACTCGTCGGTGGCAGGGTCGAGTTGTCAGGTACCGGGTATAACGGAACCGGTGTACGCATGGACATACATTTCAGCGGAGACCCCACACCGTACCTCGATGCAGTTGTCTCAGGGGGCAACTGGTCGAAGGTAATTCCAGCAGATCTGCTGCCTGGCAATTACCGCTTCGGCGGCCGGCAAAGCGTCTCCGATGGTGGCAGCGGGCGGATCTACAGCTCAGACTGGATACTGCGTGAAATTACAGTCAACATTCCGACCCCGATACCCACATCAGTCACCGTCTCGGTCAGCGGGCAACGAGCTACTTTCAGGGGCCGGGGTAATCAATGGAGGACGAATGCAGTTGAAGTCTCCATCTTCAGCAACGGTGAAATCCTTGCGAATGTGCCCAAGGCCAATGTGCAGACCAGCCTGAACTGGGAAACCTCTGCCACCGCTGACCTTCCTCCAGGCAATTACGCCCAACTGACGGCCCGGCAACGGGTGAACAATCAGTGGTCTGCCAACAGCACCGTGTTCTCCATGACGGTGGCGTGTCCGCCCCCGTCGTTTTTCGAACCGGTTACGCCCTCCGGGCAGCGTCCACGAATCAGTGGTACGGCCTGGCCCGGTTCGCAAGTCATTTTGAGGATTCCGGGCAAACCCGATGTGCCACTGACAGCCAATAATAGTGGGAACTTCGAAAGGAACGCCGCTGAAGAGTGGGCGCCTGCCACGTACACACTCACCGCAACGGCAGCCTTTGGCGGGCGGACCTCGACGGTCGCCAGCCGGACGTTCACGGTGAAAACTCCGCAGCCGGGCATCACCACCGCCGCCAATGCCGAAGTCGATCTGGTCCCGATCATCGAGGGCACGGGGTATCCAGGCTGCTGGGTGGTGATTTATTCAAACACTACTCACCAGTCGATAGGCGCCGGCGCCGTAAACCAGGACAAGAAATGGCAGGTCACACTGGTAGACCAGGTGCCGGGGAATCTGTCTTTCTACGCTGTCCAGCAAGAAACTCGGGACAGCAACAACCATTCTGACCGGACGACTCCACGCACGGTCAAGGTACGGGTGCCAAAGCCGCGGATCACGGTGCCGGTGCAAAACGGTAGACCGGCGCGCGTGTCGCAGTTTTCCGGTGAGGGCCAGTTTCCCGGTTTCGTCGAGTTGTCGATCAAGGGGCAGAACACGCCGTTACTCAAGGATATCGAAGTGAAAGCCGACGGTACCTGGCAGGTGCAGGTGACGCTGCCGGCGGGCGGGCCCGTGACGCTGGAGGCGAGGCAGCGGCAGCGCGGCTACGCCAGTGATGCGCTTGAGCGTGTGGTGACTGTGGTGCCCGCCATACCTTCGGTCGACACACCGCGGGCAGGTGAGAATCTGGGGCGTGAGTTGCGAATTTCCGGATTCGGATTTGCAGGAGACACGATACTCATCTATCGGCGCGGGAGTGTGTCGAGTACGTTGACGCAGACCCCGGTATTGGCAGATGGAACGTGGTCGGCAACGGTTGCTCACAACTTGCTCGCTACGGACGGCATCAATGTGTTGGCCTCTGCCGGTCAAGGTCTGAATTCTGCCCTTTCGCCGGTCGTCACTTACACTTTGCTAGGCACTCGTCCGTCCCTCACCGAACCACTGTCCGGCGACTGGGTTGGCGTACGCCCACTTTTCAGCGGCCTGGCAACACCCGGGGCCACCATCACTGTGGCCTCATGGTCTAACGCCGCTGACGTGCTGGCCCCGGCGGCGATTGCGGATACCGATGGACGCTGGTCGGTTGTCGGTAACAAGGATCTACCTGAAGGCCCCATGCGTGTGGTGGTAAGTCAGAACTTTAACGGTGTCCGATCGGAAGGGTTCGAGAGTGCCCGCTTCATTGTGGAGCGCAAGACGGCCGGATTCGAGGCGCCCAGTGTGAATTACCCGCTCGCCGGCCAGTCGGTCGGGCGCTATCCGATGTTTTCAGGTTCCGGAGAACCGGGCGCTGAAGTCTTGATCGTCAAGGAAGGTTCGGTGGCAACTGAACTCGGCAGGACCCGGGTTGGTCGCGACGGGCGCTGGGCCCTGCACTCGCAGATCCAGTTGCCGGTTTCCGCTACGCCCTATGTCTACTCGGTACGCCAGTCGCGCGACGGTGCCGTTTCGGCCTGGTTGTTGCCGCATCGCAGTCTGGTGGTGACACAGGTTGAAGCGGGATTCGAGAGTCCGCTCATCGACGAGCCTTACGACGATGCCAATCAGATATTGGAGAGCCAACCGCTGCTCGCTGGCAGGGGAGTACCGGGCGCGGGCATCTATTTCAAATATGATGATGAAGAAACCCAGTTGGCAGCTACACAAGTGAATGCCGATGGCAAGTGGTCGGTTCGCACCCGAGTCCCTTTACTTCCACGCGAGGCGCCATACCGAATCTCGGCCAGGCATGGCATGGATGGTCAGGTGTCGCAATGGTCATCCACGACCAGCTTCAAAGTCGATGACAGGCTGGCGCTATTCGTGGTCAGTAGCCCCCAGCGCGGGGCGGGAGTATCGCCGCGTGCGGTGTTTCGCGGTACGGCAATGCCAGGTGGCGAAGTGCGCCTGTATCAATGGGGATACCCCGCCAGGATATGGGGGCGGGGCATCGCTGATGCACAAGGACAATGGGTGATTGTGACTGAAGCCTTGCCGCTGGGGCGTTTCGTGATGGGGGGGCGCCTTTACAAGGGCACCGTTGTCTCCCCAGCGCTTCCCGAGTTCGAGTTGAACGTCATCGACGCCGGTTGATTGTTCGCAGTCTGTTCACAGGCCCTGACGAGGGGCCTGTGTTGCCGGCCTATTCATTCGCACTTTACGACCGACGGTCAAAAAAACTGTCAGATATGACAGTGGTGCGTTTCGCGCATCCAGCGCTAAATCGACGTAACGCCAGCCATCGGCCATCGCGCCGGGCGAGTCGTTGCAGGTGTTTTTTGCCAAGGGGAAATACAGCTATGCATGCATCTGACGATCGCCCGGTCGATATATTGGTCAGGGCTGTGCTGGGTGAGAAAGACCCGAGCGTGCCCCGTCCCCTTGATGACTACCTCGACCGGCATCCCAGCGTATTCGAACTGATCAAGCTGCGGCCGGCGCAATTGCACGACCTCGGCCTGACACGCAAAGAAACACGCACATTGCTGACCCGTGGCAACGCTCTGGCGTTGTACATGGCCCGGCTGTTTCGCGAGCAAAGCCTGCGTCCGCAACCGGCGCTGCCTGTGGCAGATACTCTGGTGCCCTTGCCTTCCTACATGGATATGTTCCAGCCGGATGTCGATGGCGCCGCGCCGCCTGGCAGTCCCGAACACAGCGCTTCGACCACCGCCTACATGGTGGCGTTACGTGAATGGATACGCGACAACATCGAGCCATACGGTGACAAGGCGCAGACCATCAAGTTGCCCGAGCGGCGACCTGATGTGGATGAGTTGTTGATTGATGAAATGGCAATTGCCCGCGTGCAATCGCGTCTGGAAATTGCCAACTCGGTGCTGGAAGCACAGATTCTGGCCAGCCCGATCGGACCTTTTCCCGACGTCAAATCGTACCTGCGCACGATACGCTTTCATAACAGCCTGCCTTACGACCATGACTGGGCGAGCATTGCCCATGTCGTCGGTACCGCGCTTAAGGATGGCGCTCTGGGCGGCATCATTCGCCGGGTCGATGTCGATTATCCGTATTTCAAGAATGACGGCGCCCGGGGGGCGCGCGCCGATGTCGCGATGCAGCTCGACAGCGACATCGGGCCACTGCATCTGTCGTTATTGCTGGAAGATCCGTACTTCCCGCTCAATGCGGAAATGGCCGCGGCGCCCCTGCGCAGAGTGGATCCGTTGACGCGGCGTGTCGATCCACATCCACTGCGTTCTGCGGAGGATTTTTATCCTGCCAACTTTGGCAGTCTGGCGAACTTCCTCGATAGCCTGCGCATACTATGGATCTTCAGGGATGCAACGCGTCTGGATCAGCATGAGGTCGATTGTCTGCTGGGGCGCGGCGTCTTCACGCCGAAATTGTCGGCCAACGCGCCCGCGCTGGGTGACCCGGATACGCCGCTGACGGGAGAGGTGGCCGGCGCCCGATATATCCATGGCGCAGAATCGCCGGCTATCGGACTGGTGCCTGCGGATATCGGTGGGAAATTTGAACTGGTACATGTGGGGGAGACCAAGTTCGAAAAGTTGGAACACCGTATGGACCGGATCAATCGCAAGTGTCGACTGGACCGCATGCTGGGACTGCCCGCACATCACGTCGATCAGTTGCTCAGCGCCGCGATGCGCGCCGAACATCGTGGCACTGGCGAGCCGTCTGTGTGGATCCGCCCCAATACCTTGCGCTGTCTTGGCCTGTACAAGGATCTCAATCGTGCTTACGGGTGCAAGGCCGAAGAGTTTGCGGCGCTGATCGACGTGCTGTCGGTCTACGGTCAGGACGGGCAACTGTCGCACTATGACCGCGTGTACAACCGTGCAGCGTTATATGAAGAGCCGCTGCGCATCGACAACGGCGAGTTTGCAATCGTGCCACTCACCTCGGCCGAACAACAAACGGTGCATCAGATCTGCAGCGCGCTGGAGATCAACTTCGAAACCTATCGTTATCTGGCCACGGTGATCGCCGAGGCATTTGGTCTGAAAACACATTTGAGCCGCAGCCTGGAGATTCTCTCGAGTTTCTGGCGCCTGGTGTTCCTCGGTCGAATGTTCGACCTGACGCCGATCGAGTCGACGGCGCTGCTGCAGACCTTGAGCGCGGGAGAAGGCCTGGCGGCGCAACTGGCGGGCAAACCGCAAGTATCCAGTTACGGCTCGACGGATGGTGCCGACGCCCTCAGTGCCATCCGCGGTTTGATGACCTGCACCCAATGGTGCCAAGAGCAGGATCTGTCGCCGCTGTGGCTGGTGCGGAACGTCAATCCGGTCTACGTACCGACGGTCTGGAGCGAATCCCAGGAACAGTTGCTGCGTCAGATGCGCAGCAAGGTACAGGCAGTGCGGCTGGAGCCGGCGACACTGCTCGAGGAAGGTGCGCCGCAGCGCGATGACAGGCAACAGCTCATCGACTGGCCAGCGGCGCTGGAAAACCTGGTGGACAGCGATGGCCTGGTGATCGGCCGTATTGGCGAAACCCAGGCCGAGTACCTGGAACGCGCCACTTTTCTGATCAAGGATGTCGTGCAGACGATCTATTCAAGACCCGATAATCAGCTGCTGCGTGAACCGTTGGAAACCCTTCTGCTCACGATTGTGCTGCGTATTCGCGACGAGCAACGGGTTGTGGTGGAGAGCGCTCTCTCGGTCTATTTGAAGCTCGACGCGTTACTGACCGTGCAAGTGCTGGCGTGGGCTCAAGGCCAGGCCTATGACTTCCTGAAAGAAGCCATGAGCCTGCCGAACCTGAAAAAATCGCGGGTACTGGAGCAGCCGGATTCATTTCTGCAAATGCTCGCCGAGCTTGAACGGCGCGGGCGGATTGCGGAAAAACTGCAACTGACGCCAACCCTGCTCGCGACGTTGCTTGCGGGTGAGCAGTATGAATGGTTCAGCCTGGAGAACCCGTACCAGATTTCGATCCGTGTGGTGTATTACCTGACGTTCTATCGGCGCCTGGTATCGCGGGCCCGACAGCCTGAAGAAAAAATCCTCGATTACCTTACCCAGGTCAATCAATTGCCCGCTGACATGAGTGAAGACGGCCTGCGCCTGGCGCGTGACGCGGCGGCCGACAAACTGGCCAGCTACCTGGGCTGCGGTATCCGTCACGTACTCGAGTGCGCCGGGCACATCAGTCATGAGAGCGAAGACAACGGCAATCCGGCCTGGCCGATCCTGCGCAATCTGGCGCAGCTGGATTTGCTTGACCGCACGTTCGACCTGGCTCGAAGCGGAATGGACATCACCGCCGCCCTCAGGCTGGGATCGTTGAACCCGCTGGATCCGGAGGCGCTGTACGCAGAGGCGGCGCAAAATGCCCTGGAAAGTCTGGCCCGGTTCAACACCACGGGTATGTCGCACGATTCGGCGGAAGTCGGCCAGAGTTTCACTTCTCGCTGTGTAGTGGACAATCCGCAACTGATTGCCAATCTGTCACAGGAGGTCGCGGAGTTCGAAATTACCCTGCTCGATCTCTACGGCGAACCACTCAAGGGGGTGGTTCTCGATGTGGCAACCGACCTGGGCGCGGTGCTCACGCCAGTTATCCGCACGGATGACATGGGGCGCGCCCGGGCGCAATTGCAGGCAGGGGCCCGGGTCGGCACCGCGCATCTGCATTACAGAGTGCTGATGTACAAACCGGTGCACGCCCCGTCGGTGACCATCGACTGTGATGAGGCGACGCTGAAGTTCAACTCCGAGTTGAGCGATTTGCCGCCACGTGATCCGGTTCCGGCTGGACGCCTGTGGGAGCAGCCGATATACGCGGTGCTGATCGACGATTACGGCAACCGCGGCGCTCATCGGCAAGTGGCATGGTCGACGACGCTTGGCGACATTCGTCCGAGCCAGACCTACACCGACAAGGATGGCCTGAGTCGGGTGTGGATCTCCAGCCTGAGCCCGGGGAATGCATCCATTACAGTCGGCAATGTCGAGGGCAATCACAGTTTCACCTTCAGTCGGCCGATCGTGTTTGCCGATAAACCGCGGATTTTCAGCGCTCCGGTCATCTCTGAGGTGGCGTTGGTCAATCGTGCATTGCCGGTACGCTGCCGGGTGGTTGCGCTGGACGATGCACCTCTCGACGGTGAGAAGGTGATGTGGTGGACCAGCGCGGCGGCGGACAAGGTTGAGGTGCCGAGTGACGGGGACGGCTACTCGGTGTTTTCCGTGGCGCAACCGCCGGTGGGTGCATTAACGGTCTATGCGCAGTTGGGCAGCGACCCGGTGGTCGAAGTCAGCGTGTGGGTGGCCAGTGATGCACTGATCCACGACTTCTCGCAGGTGATTCGCTACCCGATCGCCAATGCTTCGCGCCCGACTTTGCTCTGGGTCGATGTGAAGGAGTCCGCAGCAGCGAACGCGCAGCCGGTGCCCAATTATCCGGTGCAGTGGAAGGTCAACAGCAACCCTGTGCAGGAACTGACGATTGTCACCGATGCTCAGGGGCGTTCGGTGTTCCCGTTCAATTCAGCAAGCGCAGGCGACTTCATTGTGACCGCCGACTTGACGCTGCATGCCGGGAAACAACAGGCATTCACGCTGAAGGTACTGCGAGCGTTTCAATGGAAGGTGGAGCTGGTCGTCATCGAGGCCGGTGGGGAAACCCGCACGCCGATCATCCCGGGAAGCGACGAACTCACCCTGTTCAGGGACAGTCATTATCGCCTTGAGATTTCTCCGCTCGACACCTCGCAACTCAGGGGCAGCGAGGGGGCGATGGGCTGGAGTTCCGAGTACACCAGCCAGGCACTGGGCATGACCTTCACGCCACCGCTGGCGACGCGTTTCACCTTCACAGACAGCCCTTATCAGGTGGATATCCGCACCGCCAACATCCGCAATGGCCGCTTTCAACTGAGTCTTTTCAGTGATCGCCTGAACGAGGCGCTGGTACTGGAAGGCACGCTGGGCAAACGCCCCGTCACCCGCCTTACCCGCAATCGCGTCGAGACAGGGAGATAACCATGCAAAACCTGCAGATCAATGAACTGACAGAACGCTACACGGCGGCCATGGTGGAAGCGGTGCTGGGACAGAAACTCTGGTCCGGTGCAGTGACGTTGAAAACCGCCGATGATTTGAGCCGCTATCTGATGCTCGACACCCGTGACAGCGCGCAGCTGCAAGCTACCCGGACATCCTCGACCGTGCGCTGCCTGCAAGAGCATATCCAGTCGGTATACAGCGGCATGGAAAAGGGTTACGAAGACAGCCATTTCGAAGACGACGACTTGCAGTACTGGTATCAGTTTCTCAGCCACTACAGCACCTGGTCGGCCAATGTGCTGCTCAAGGATCAGGCGGAAAACTACATCGTGCCCTCGCTGCGTCTGAAAAAAACCACCTTGTTCCGTGCCCTTGAAAACAGCCTGAACCAGATGCGTTTGACGAGTGCGTCGGTGCAACAGGGCTTGATGGAGTACACCCAGGCTTTCCAGCGCCTGTGCGATCTGGATGTGCTCAGCGGCTACATCGATGGCGAGAATGTTCAGGACGCCCGCTATTACCTGGTGGGCCAGGAGCGGACGGCGCCATTCGCCTATTTCCTGCGCAGTGTGAAGGTCGAGCTGGACAAAGACAGCCGCAAGATCAACCCCGCCGCCTGGGGCGAGTGGCAGAAGGTCGAACTTGCCACAACCGGTAGCGTCGTCGATATCCGCTGTGTGAACTGGCTCGGGCTGCCGGCAATGGTCTGGTGCGAGTGGCGTGATCGTCAGATCGACAGTAACGGTGTGGTGCAGACCCCGTGGTCGCTGGAGATCAAACTTGCGTTCAGCGCCCTGAACGGCCAATGGTCAGCGCCGCTGTCGCTGCATAAACGCGATTGCGAGTACGACGTGTCCAACGGACGGCTGACGGTCGTGTCGCTGGGCGACGGTGATCCCCGAGATGATCGACTGGCTGTCTGTTACACCAATCGGCACAGCCTGGACGGGCAGATGCCGCGGCACGACATCGAGATCCATGAAACCCGCGACGCGCTGTTTCGTAAGGTCAACGATGATACGGCGACTTTGCTGGCAATGACATTCGGGCGTTTCAGTGATGTGGCCAGCCTGCAACAAAAGGTGGTGCCGGCCGACTACTCGACAGTCAAGGTCAGCAGCACAGTGGAAACGCCCGGCAGCATCAACGGTAACCTTGAGATCGACGCGATCTATACCCGCGAGCGTGCAACGGACGGTAACTTTTATGAAGTGCTCCGAGTGCGCGGGCGCTGCGATGCGGTCAGGGAGCAGGGGCGAGTGCTTGAACGCCTGTCGCTCGGTTGGCGAGCGACCACAGCCAATACCTCCTTCGACATCCGCATCGTCGAGGCCGGCGAGCAGCAACTGCGGATCAGCCTGACCACTCGCCGGATGCCGGTAGAGGCTCACACCGTTGAGTTGATGGCGGGTTCGGAGAGGGAAAATGTCCACTCTTTTGCCATCGCTGATTTCGTTGAGACGACACCCGGCGACGGCATTTGGCTGGCCGAGGCCGTCGCCCCCCTGACCAATGAATTGCTCGCGGTCCTGCTGAACAGAACCCAGGACGAAGTGCGCGCCGGCGCCGGTTTTTCCATCACCGGTCTGGGCGATGCGGTTTTGAATGAGCAGAACCAACTGCTGCCCAGGATCCTTTATACCCCGGTGATGTTCAGCCTGGTGTTCGGTGCCCGGACTCAGGACGATCCTGCGGACTGGGTTTCGACCGGCGTTCTGGATGGTCACTATGCGACAGCTTGGCGTACCTATCGTCGTCAAGCGCCATCGCTGGGCATCAACAATTTTCCGATCGACACGCCGATCGAATTTGCTTTCGGTGAGGTGGCGGAAGGGCAAAAAGGTCATGGCCGCAGCAAGTTTGCCGTCACGCTCAAGGAGCGGCCGCGGTTGTACCTGACGCCTTCCATCGACAAGAGCAGCAGCGAGGGCGCGCAGTTCCTGAGTTTCAACAACAGTGCTCAGGCGCTCAGGTTTTCGCGCTTGAACTCCACGTTCGGCCCGGTGCTGACCAGTCGCGCGGCGGTCTCGGTGGATGCGCTGCTCGCCTGGGATACCCAGCATGTCGAGGAGCCGCGCATGCCTGATGGCAGTATCGAGGAGAATGGGCCGTTCGATGGCTGCAACGGTTTGTACTTCTGGGAGCTGTTCTTTCATACGCCGGATCTGGTCGGTGCGCGCTTGTCGGCAGAAGATCGCCAGCGCGAGGCGCAAGGCTGGTACGAATACGTGTTCGACCCGCTGGCGCGCAAGGTGGTGGCTAGTGTAAGTCCTGACCCCGAAACCCCTCCGATGATCCCGGCACCGGCCTATTGGCGCTGCCGCCCCCTGCAGAACGAAAACATCGAGTGTTCGTATGAAAGCGCGGCGCCTTCAGACCCGGATGCCATTGGCTATTGCGCGCCGGTGCATTTCAAGATCGCGATTTTCCTGCGTTATGTGGAAAACCTGATCGCGTGGGGCGATGCGCTTTATCGCCATCTGGATTACGACAGCATGGTGCATGCGGGGCTCAATTACAGCAGAGCGTTGACCTTGCTCGGTGAGGAGCCGATCACACGCACAGCGAGCAAATGGCAGGCGAAAAAGCTCCGTGACGTCCTGAGTCTGGTCAGCCGGCGCGATCCGCTCAAGGCATTTGAAGCGAGCCTTGCACTCACTCCGGCCGATGTACCGTCGTCGATGCCGATCACGCCTTATTTCGATCTGCTGGGCTCGGGGGCATTTCGTCCCGGGATCAATGAAAGGCCCAAAGCGCTGTGGAATCTGCTCAACTCGCGGCAGCACAACTTGCGCAACAATCGTTCGATCGATGGCCAGCCCCTGTCGATCCCCTTGTTCAGCCGGACGATGGATCCGCTGGAGCTGTTGCGCGCTCAGGCCAATGGCGGTCAGGGCGTGGCGCGTAATCCGGGAGGCCAGGTGCAGGTGGTGCCGTACAAATGGCGAGCCGTTTATAACCTGGCGCTACAGGGCGTGGAATTTCTGATCCAGCAGGAAGATCAGTTGCGTACCTGGCTGGAATTGCGCGATCGCGGTGAGCTGGAAACGCTGCAGCAAAGTCATCTTATCGAGCTGGCCGATTACACCATGGCGATCCATGAATCGACGATTGCCCAGATCGAGGCGACTGCCGCGTCGTTGCGCCAAAGCGAGAGCATGGTCAACGCCCGCGCGCAGCACTATGAGACGCTGGCCAGGGAAGGGGTTTCCGAGGCCGAGAATCTTGTTCTGCAAAAAAGCCGATCGGCCCGGGACTGGGCGGTAGGTGTCCAGTCCAGCCGGATATTGGGGGGGGCACTGGATACGCTGCCCAATATTGCCGGGGCCTCTTTCGGCGGCTACCGTCTTGCCGGCCCGTTCTATGCGTTGGCCGATAGCTTTCAGATCGGTGCAGACAACTTGCGCGGCGAGGCCGAAGAACTCGGCGTCATCGAGCAGTACCGACGCCGCCAGCAGGAATGGGAGTTGGCCCGGGATCAATCGTTGGCCGAATTGCGGGTGCTGCGCGAACAGTTGCTGGCGCAGGAACATAGCCTCGATGCGGCCCGTGCCGGTTTGCAGCAGAGCCAGATCGTCAACAAACAGGTCTTGGCTGTATATGCGTTCTATCAGAGTCGCGCGACGGGCCCAGCGCTGACCAACTGGGTGGTCGGCCAGGTCAAGACCTTGATTTATCAGGTCTACGATGTCGTCGCCGGTCTGTGCCTGTGCGCTGAAACCTGTTGGCAGTATGAATTGGGCGATTACCAGAGCCGGTTCGTCCGACCCGATGTATGGATGGACGCCTGCCACGGATTCACCACCGGCCAGTCGCTGAAACTCGATTTGCTGCGCATGGCCGCGGCGCGCATCAAACGTGACGAACACCGGCTGCAACTGGTCAAGACGATATCCCTGCGCACACTGGATTCGGCCGCTTGGGCGGACTTCAAAACATCGGGGACGCTGGCAATCAAGCTCAATGAAAAACTCTTCAACGAAGACTATCCGGGGCATTACTGCCGGCAGGTCATAGGTTTGTCTCTGACTTTTCCCGGTCTCCTGGGGCCGTATCAGAATATCTGCGCGACGTTCGTACAAATCACCAGTTCCACCTTGCTGGAACCAGACCTTGAGGCGGTCAAGTATCTGCATGACCCGGCCAGCGGCAATCCTGCGCCCGGCACGCTGGTGCAGAACCTGCGGCCTTACCAGCAGATCGGTCTGTCCCTGGGGCTGGACGACAACGGTATCGCCATGCGGATCGACGATGAGCGTTACCTGCCTTTCGAAGGCACCGGCGTGCACGCCGAATATGTACTAACCCTGCCGCGCCATGACCAACTCGCTCAAGCAAGCCTTCTGGGTTCATTGACAGACGTCATTCTGACGCTGGTGTATCAGGCGCGCGATGGTGGGCAGGCGTTCGCTGCTCAGGTCGAAGAGTTACTCCAATCCAGCCCCGTCAACTATCCGCCCGCTACGGCCATGCGCGCCCAACGGGCAGGGAAGCAACTGCCATGAGTGAACACACTATCCACGCCCGCCACAACTTCATCGTTAACGGCGATTTCATCCAGGACCTGAGTGACTGGAAGATCAATGACGAACGTAAGGTCAGCCGCCAGGAAGGTTTGTGGCAGGGCCAAACGATCGGCTTCATGAACGCCACGAACATGGGTGAAGGCTTGCAGTCCATCTCACTGGCAACGCGGCCGCGCCCTACACCGCGCAGGGCCGAATACAAATTGCTGTTTTCCTACGAGGCAGTCCAGGGCGCGGAAGGTACGTTGCGGATCAATCCCGGACTCGGCGGGGAGGTGGATCTGCGGCTGGTGCCTTCACGCCAGAGGGCGACTGAGTTGCAAGTCAGCCCTGACGGCCTGCTGCTGGATCTTAACCTGGTCGAATATTCGCACACGCTTGCCCTGGAGACTGAAGAGCAGACCGTCACCTTCACCGTTATGAGTCCGGACAATGGCGGGCCGGGTCGCCCGGGTGCGGTACGTTTCACCTCGGCGCGCGTCGAGTTGTTTCTTGAAGACTTGCGACTGGACAGTGTGTCAATCGACGGTGTCGCACAACCGTCCGACGACAGGCTGCACCTGTGCTTCGGTGCCGTGCATGAGATGACTCTGCAACTGGCCAGCGACAGTGTCTGGATCGATACGCGGGCGGGACTGCTCGTCGACAATGCGGAGCAGGATCCCGAGAATATTCTGACTGCCGGTCCGCTCTGGGGGCGGGAGCATCCTGTGACCGATCCCTGGGCGATCAACTGCGCCGGGATTACTCAGGACACAGAAATCGAGCGCACCCTGGGCGTGCGAAGTGAGTACACCGCTGACACCTATGCGTTGCCGGTGGTTTGCGGGCATTTCCAGCTCGACGTCATCGCGTTGCAGGAACCCGAGTGGTATCCGGTGATCGACCTCGCGCAGCACATGGAACTTTCAGTCCGTGTGCAAGCGCATTACACCGAAACAGCGCTGGCCAACCGTGAGGTCACCTGGACGCTCAAGGGCACCAATGGTGAGGATGATGTCGTGTTGGCCGTTCAGCCTTCGGATCCGAACGGCGAGTCGCGTTTGATCTGGACGCCCGACATTGCTGGTGAGTGGCTGATCGAAGCGTCGGTCGACAGTTATTACGCAAAGGAAGAAGCCCGGCATGTGTTTGCGGTCCGGGTACTGAAAGAGGATCCCTGGGTGAGCGCCCGGTTTGCCCTCGACGGGCCTCCACGCGATGGGATCTGGGGCAGCGCGACGGCCCATCCGTGCCGGGGCGCGAACCATGCGGTGTCGCTGGCATTTGCAGAGAAGCACTTCCTGGCCGACACCGAACTGGCGTTGCATTGGGCTGGGGAGGACACTCCGGACGGACTGGGCATGAACTTTATGCCGCTGCTGGACGACGGCAACCCGCTGCAGGAGCCAGGACAGGTATGGACGATGGCGTGTGGCAATCTGCGCGACAGCTTTTTCACATTCAATGTCAGTTGTTCGAAGTTGCTGCAGCCTTCGCCCCCGCAGGCGCTGGCACTGGCGCATAACTGGCTGGAACTGGGGGAAGTGAAGCTGCCGACCCGCTTTCCTTCGGTGGGTGGGGCGGCGTTGCCGGTGCAGATTCAGGTGCTGTCGAGGGTTCCGGGTGTAGGGGCCGTTAGCGGCGTCGGTGTACAGTGGTTTCTTGACGGCACGCTGGACCAGACGCTGTCGACGGGCGCCGACGGTTGGTCGCAGTACGCCTTCAACCCCCAGGAAGAAGGCTCGTCTACCGTTACAGCGAGGATTGTCAGTCACTATGACCAGCAAACCCTCGAATACCGGTTCGAGATCACCGTGTTGCCGGAAAATCCGCTAGCGCAATTGACCGCGGTGACGTTGGCAGGCGAGGCCGCCGGGACGGTTGGCTTGCTGTGTGCGCGCAATGCCGAACCGGTCGAATTGCTGGTCAAACCGGTGGGAGAGACTCTGGTTGGCGAGCCGTTTTATCTGGAGCTGATAGGTGAGGACGGCTCCGTTGTGGATTTTCAGGTTGAGCCTGATCCGGGTATTCCCCGACTTTTGCCGAAAGAAGGTTTGTCCTGGCAGGTCAGTTCTACGTCCAGTACCAGTGGCCGTTTTCTGTTGTACCTGTGTCATGAAGAGATCACGCCTTATGAATTGGCGGGTAGATTGTTCTCCTCGGTTCTGCAAGACGAGGGGATATTCAGCTTTGATGAACGACCGCTGGACGGCACCAGTACTTCCTATCCCTGTCTGGGCGGTCAACATCGCCTGCAATTCCTGCCCAATCCCGAAAGCGTGTTGACTGGCCTGGATGTCACTGCCCGATGGGTGAATGACGCGAACCTATCGCTCAATGCCACGCTTGCTCCTGACTATGCGCGCGAGTTGCCCAGCAATGGCCTGGACTGGACGCTGGATGCAGTCAACAGTACTGAACGCGCAGAGTCGGCGCTGGCGGTGACCCTGCCGCAGGCGCACTTCGACTATCCGCCAATGAAGATGTTGCTGGACCATAACCGGCTCGAAATCGCCGAAGTGCGCGGGCCGACGTTTGACCTGTTTATCGGTGAAAGCACTTTTCTGGAAGTCAGGAGTCGCTCTTTCTACACCGGTCGCGCCGTACCGGGAACGGAAGTCAGCTTTGCCTATCAGGGGGCTGAAACCCCCGTGCGGACTGAAGATAATGGCTGGGCCCGTTTTGCATTTACCGCCACGCAACCGGGCAGCATTACGGTAGTTGCCACGGTGCCGAGCCTGTACAACGAAACAGACGTCGCACCTTCATTCACCTTCGAGTTCTCGGTGCTGGCGGCGGTCGTTGCACCGGATACCGCAACGGCGCTGCCGCCCTTGAACCCTCTTGAGGAAATTGTGGATACAGCGCGAGACCAACAGCCCAAGTCCGTGAGGGCCGAGATTGCCGAGGTACGCGAACCTACGTTCGACCCGCAAGTAGGGGAAAGCGTAGTAATGGGCCTGAAGATTCGCTTGTCGGACACTCGCCAGGCGGCCTCCGGTGTTGAAGTGATTTTCTGGACCGGGCAAAGCACTGTTCGGGTGGTGACGGACAGCGAAGGCTGGGCGTTTTTTTCCTGGCAGGTGGCCGCGGCGGGAGACAACGAAGTGCTCGCAATGCTGGACAACTTCGATGAGACGCTGAATCCGGCTCGCTCCCATCTGTTCAAATTCACATCAATGAATGCCAATGTCTGGGACGATGCACTGATTCAGTTGAACGATGTCGGAAAAACGGTCTGGGGCGAGAAAACCCTGTTTCCCCGAACTCAGCAGGTACACACCATCTGGTTATCGGTCGACAACGCCACCAGTCACCTGCTCAATCGCGACATCTGTCTTGGATTGAAAGGCTACTCAACGGCTCTGGAACTTGGGTTGACCAGCGTGCAACCGGCATTGGGCACGTATCGCCGATTGACCAGTGCGGGTTTGAGTTGGCAATGCACGGGAACCATTGGTGGGGCTTATGCCCTGCAACTGGAAGCTTCGCGCCTGCTCAAGCGATCGCCGCTCAATCCGATGTCTTTGGGGCCGGCGCCGTCGGCCGGGCAGAGTGAGGACTAGAACAGCGCTGCTTTTTTCAAGCTCAGGTATTGCGTCACCAGACCCGGCCCGAACGCCTCGGGCCGGGTTTGCAGGACCGAAATGCCATGCGCGATCAATTGCTCTCGGCATTGCGCACTGGCATTCAGGTAGTCGACCGTGGCGCAATAGGTCAACGCTTCATCGAGGCTTTGCACCGGCTGCTGACGCAACTGGTCCAGCACCTCCTCCTGAAGACTGGCAACCAGCACCCGGTGCTGGCTGCTCAATCGTTTGACCGTGTCCAGCAGCTCTTCATCATCGACATCACGCAGATTGGTGACCAGTATCACCAATGCCCGACGTTTTTGCCTGGCCAGCAACTGGCTGGCCGCTGCCCGGTAGTCGGCCGGCCGTTGGCCGCTGTCGAGATCGTAGACCGAGTTGAGCAGGTCGGTGAGTTGTCTCGAGCCTTTGGCTGGCGCCAGATAACGCACTTGATCGCCGGCAAATGTACACAGGCCCACAGCATCGCCCTGACGCAAGGCCACGTAACTCAGCAGCAGGCAGGCGTTGAGCGCATGGTCGAAGTGCGACAGCTCGCCATCCTGACTGCGCATGCGTTGGCCACAGTCGAGCAGAAAAATGATCTGCTGGTCGCGTTCGTCCTCGTATTCCCGGGTAATCGGAGTGCGCTGGCGGGCAGTGGCTTTCCAGTCGATCTGGCGCAGGCTGTCGCCTTCGCGAAATTCGCGCAGTTGATGAAATTCCTGGCCCTGGCCGCGACGCTGACGCTGACGCACGCCGAGGCGGTTGAGCCAGTTATCCACCGCGAGCAACTCACCGCCGTAAAGCCGGGCGAAATCCGGGTAGACGCGGGTGTGGTCGGTGAGGCCAACCAGGCGTTTTGCCGTCCACAGGCCAAAGGGGCTGGGCAGGCTGATTTCGCAGTGTTCGAAGGTGAAGTGACCGCGCTTGAGCGGGCGCAGGCGATAGCCAGCCTGGCAGCACTGGCCCGGTTGCAGTTCGACTGACAGCGGCAGGTTTTCGCTGGCCAGGCCTTCCGGCACATGGTCAAACAGTTCGATGCGCAATGGCTCGGCAAAGTCGTGTTCGATACCGAGGTGTATTTCACCCCAGCGCCCCAGCGCCAGGCTGCCGGGGACTTGCCGGTCGAGCCGTGGCGAGGGCCGGCGATACAGCCGCACCGCATCGAAAATTGCCAAGGTCAGCAACGCCAGCAGCAAGCCCCAGTTGATCGACAGGATGCTGGCGGGCACCTCGATGGCGAGAGCTCGCAGCGTGCCTGTCAGCACGCCGATGACGCACAGAACCGCGAGCCAGATGAGCAAAAGGCGCGAGGGTTTCATGGCGCGGTACCGCAAAGATCAGCGCCCGCGACAGCTCCTGCACCGGTCACGATGCCCCGCAGGAGCAGCCGACGGCGATGATCTTTTGAGCTTGCAAAGATAGTCACAGGCGCGGCGCCGGCGTCTGGTCGAGTAATTGCTGCAGCACCTGATCGACCTGCAAACCTTCAATATCCAGCTCCGGCGCAATGCGCACACGGTGACGCAGCACCGCCAGTGCACAACCCTTGATGTCGTCCGGAATCACAAATTCACCACCGCGCAATAACGCACGAGCCCGGGCACAGCGCACCAGCGCGATAGACGCCCGAGGCCCGGCACCCAGAGTCAGGCCGGGCCAGCTGCGGGTGCTGCGCGCAAGGCGCACGGCATAGTCGAGCACCTGATCGTCCAGCGGCAAATCACTGGCAATGCGCTGCAGGGCCTGCACGTCCTTGGCTTGCAACACCGTGCGCAACGGCTGCACATCGAGCATGTCGGCGCGGGTCGAGCGGCTGACCTGACGCACCATGTTCAGTTCCTGATCGGCGTCCGGGTAATCCATGCGAACCTTGAGCATGAAGCGATCGAGTTCGGCTTCCGGCAGCGGATAGGTGCCTTCCTGTTCGATCGGGTTTTGCGTGGCGAGCACCATGAACGGCTGAGCGATGGGCAGCGCCCGACCTTCGAGGGTGACCTGGCGTTCCTGCATCGCTTCAAGCAGTGCCGCCTGGGTTTTCGCTGGCGCACGGTTGATCTCGTCGGCCAGCAGCAGGTTGGTGAACAGCGGTCCCTTGCGCAGCTTGAACTGCTCGGTGTGCAGGTCGTACACCGCATGACCAGTGACGTCGCTGGGCATCAGGTCGGGGGTGAACTGGATGCGCGCGAACTCACCGCCGAAGCAACGCGCCAACGCCCGCACCAGCAAGGTCTTGCCCAAACCGGGCACGCCTTCGAGCAACACATGACCGCCGGCAATCAGCGCGGTCAGCACATCATCGATCACCGCCTCCTGCCCGATCACGGCCTTGTGCAATTCGTTGCGCACTGCTTGCGCCAACTGGCTGGCACGCTGGCGTTGCTGGGCGACGTGACCGGCGCTGCCGGGCTCGATGTGTTCACTCATAGCGTGTTCCTCAAGGTTTGCAGGTGGGCGACCTGGCGGCTGAAGTCAGCGGCGGACAAGCGCTGTTTCGGCGCTGGGCTCAGGGCCTGACTGATAGCGCGGGTCGGTTGCCGGGTCAGGCGCGACAGCACCAGCCATTGCTCGGCAACGTTCAATTGGTCGAAGCCGGGATGCCGGCGCCGCGCGCGGCGCAGTACATCCTGTTGCAAGGCTTGCAACAGCGTGTGCTGGCCGTTGTGGCGCAGGATGAAATCGGCACTGGCGCGCAGGTGTTCCCGTAACTGTCGACGACCTGCCGGGGCCGGCGCCTGAACGGGCCCGTGGCGGACAGCGACGTGCCAGAGCCACAGGCCGATCAGCGCCAGCAGGGCGACGATAGCCTGCGGAAAATAACGCCAAAGCAGGCTCGGCAGGCCCTCGTGTTCTGTGTTGTAGATGAGGGTGACGGCAGTGTCGGCGCTCAGATACCAGAGCAGCCAGGCGTTGTCGTATTTGGCAATCGACGGGGTTTTCCACAGGTCGGCATCGGTGACCACGGTGACGGTGCCGAGGCCGTAGGCCAGTTGCATCATGTGGGTGGCCTTGGCGCTATTGGCCCAGGCCTGCGCGAGATTGTTCGGGTCTTCGAGGTGAAAATCGGTGTCGAAACCGGCGTAGGCCGGTGCGTCTTCGTCCTCCAGATACAGCTTGGTCAGTTGCGCAAAGCGGTCTTTTTCCTGATCTTCGGGTGGATCCTTCAAGTCCTTGCTCAGGAACTGATGCAACTGCACCCGATCGAGCAGCAAATCATTGCTCTGTTTGCTGCGCTCATCCCACAGCGATTCGGCGACAAACACCAGTCGACCACCCGCGCGGGTCCAGTTGAGGACTTGATCGATCTCGCGTGGCGGCATCTTCGAGCGCTCACCGAACAGCAGCAGCGTGTTGCTATGCGGGTCGATATCGGCAAGTACCGACGGGCTTTGGGCATGACTGACGTTGAGGCCACGATCCCGCAGGAACATTTCTGCCGCCAGATAAGGATTGGCCTGCGCGGCTGGCGAGGGGCCGTGATCGACGACTTCCTGATAAGGCCGGGCCTTGATGAACAAATAGATGCTCAACGTGCCCAGCAGCACGACGATCAAAGCGCCGGTCAGCCACAGAGAACGCCGGTTCAACGGGCCATTTCCTGATCGAACAGGGCGCGCCAGCCACTGCACAACTCTTGTTGCAGGTGTGCCGGTGGAATCCGGTGCCCGTAGGCCATGTTCTGCCAGTGCCGGGTCAGATTGTGGCTGTAGAGAAGCAGTTCGGGGCGTTGCAATTGTTCGATGCGGGCCAGTACCTGGTTTTCCGTGTCGGCGGGTTTCAGTGTCAGGGCAAAATCGTGTACCAGTTGGCTGAGCAGGCCTCGATAGAGCAGTCCCAATGCTGCACGCGGATCGCTCAGCCAGAGTTGTTCGGCGCTGCCGGCAATGTCGCCGGGCAGGGTTTCCCGGTTCAGGTCCAGGCCGAAGGCTTGTTGTGGCAGCGGGCGTTTGATGCGCGTTGGCAGAATCGGCTGGCGACTGACGAAGGTGCGCAGAAACTCGCGATAGCGCCAGATCAGCCAGCCGAGTGCTGCAATCAGCGTGGCCCACAACACTACTTCAATGACCTTGGCGAGAACGTTGAAATGCTGACCGTCGAGCCAGCCCAGCAAGGTTTTCAGCCACTGTGGAGCTTCACCGGGTTTGTTCTCCGTGGCCGGTGCGGCCGGGTCGTCGCCAAACCGGTAACGGGTGACGGACTCCTTGTTCTTGAACGGTGCCTGCTCCAGCAGCGCCTTGATGCTGTCGTGCGAGGCCTGGCTGGTCAGTGGCTGATTGAGCAGGCGAGGAGCGCTCGGGGCATCGTCAGTATTGGTGGTTTCAGCGGCCCATGCCGGTTGCAGATTCGGCAGAACCAGACAGATCACCAGCAGCAGACCGAGCGCACCGTTGTTCAGGCGTTGGCGCAAGCGACGAAACACCAGTTCAATGTCCCAGGCTTCCAGCTGCGTGCGGCGGTTGAGGTAAAGGCTGAAGCCGCAGGCGACATAGATCGGTTCCCAGAGCACGAGGATCAGCGCGTAAAAAGCGTTGGTCAGATGTTCCAGCCAGCGCCATTGATGATCGGCGGAGAGGATCAGGGTCTGCCAGTCCCAATCGGTTTCGATCTGCTGTGGCAGCAGCATGTAGAACAGCACCATCAAGCCGATCCACAGCGCGGTTTCCAGGTGCACGCCAATGATGGTCAGCCATTGCGCGGCGCCCGCATTGCGTTGCAACAACACTTGCAGGCGTTGTTGACGAGCAGTGCCGTCGAGGCCCTCGAGTTGCATCACCGGCATCGAAAAGCTGCGGCTCAGACTCAGGCGTCGCCAGGTCAGGCTGGCCAGCAGTTGTGGCTTGAGCAGGCGCGGCCATTCGCGCAGGGCTTGTTTAAGTGTGGGTGTTTCGCCGAACAGCGCTTTCGACAGGATGTACAGCGGCAGGCGTTCATAGGCAGGTTTCAGCCACCAGAAAATGAAGATCGCTAGCGACGGCGAGTCCCACAGCAGCAGACTCAGCAGGACAAACAGCGGCAGGGTGACGATCGCCCAACTGCTCATCAGCAGGCGTCGATGGCGCTGGCTCATGAGCACGCCGAGGTCCATGGCTTCCCAGGTGGTGCGCGGGCGGATCACTACGGTGGCGTCACTCAGGCGCATGGCGGGTCCTTCCGGCGAACAGCAGGTACATCGCCACCAACGCCCAAAGCGCTGCGCCAACGGCATATTTGGTCAGCGGCGTGACAGTTGTTTTCGCCGACCAATAGGCCTCGATGAAGGCCGCAATCAGCAGGAACAGCATGACCCCGCAGATCAGCAACACGCTTTTGCGCGCGGCCAGTCGCAGTGCTTCGCCGCGTGTCAGGCGTCCCGGCGCTATCAATGCCCAACCCAGTTTCAAGCCGGCGGCACCGGCAAGGGCAATGGCGCTGAGTTCAAAGGCCCCATGGCCGATCACAAACGGCCAGAATGTCTGGCCGAAACCGATTTCGCTCAGGTGACCGGCCACGGCGCCGATCACCAGACCGTTGTAGAACAGAAAGAACGCACTGCCGACACCGGCGAGCAATCCGCTGGCGAAGGTCTGAAAAGCGATGCCGATGTTGTGCATCACGTAGTAACCGAACATCACCCAGTCTTCGCTGGCCGCGCGTTCGGTGGTTCGCCCGAGGTGCCCGGCGACCGGATCGTACATACCTTGCATCTCGCGCACCTGATCGGCGGGAATCAGGTTGTAGACCAGTTCGGGAAACGCATGAACCAGCACGCCGACACCGATCAGGCTGCCGAAAAACAACAGGCCGGCAACCAGCACGAAGGGCCATTCGCTGCGAACCAGTCGCGGGAAATCAGCGAGGATAAAACTGAGCAGATTGGCGCCGAGTCGACTGCGATGGCGATAAAGCTGCTGATGGCCGCGCAACGCCTGTTGCTGCAATGAGTCGATCAGAAAACTGCTGTAGCCACGTTCCTGCGCCAGTGCCAGGTGCTGGCAAAGCCTGCGATACGCTTTGGGGAAACCGCTGACCTGCGAGGTTTGCTTGCCGCGCTCAAGGTGTTCGAGTGCCAGTGCAAAGCGCTCCCATTCGGCCTTGTGACGACTCTCGAAAAGGCTCTGTTTCATATCGGGCCCAATAAGCCGCGAGCGATGCCGTTGAGTTCCGTAACCGCTTTCGGTGCGCTGATATGCAGGGGCTGGGCGAGCAGTGCCGCCAGCTCATTGACCCTTGCCGGTGATAACTCCCCCTGACGCTCGGCAAAACCGAGCACCGCGCGTTGTTCGTTGAGGGTCAGCGGGACCGGTGCACGCCGAGGTTCGGCGCCGGGCAATTGTGGACGGTTGAGCGCTCGTTCGGTGTAAACCACCAGCGTGCCGGCGGCGATGTCGCCGAGGCGTTTGAAGCTCGGGTGCTGCAGGCAACTGATGGCGCCGAAGAAATAGCCGAATGGCAGCAAGTCGACAAATCGCAGGAGGTTGCGCAGCAGCGAGGCTGACCAGCCGATCGGTGTGCCGTCATCGTGGACCACTCGCAGACCCATCCACTGCTTGCCCGGCGAGCGTCCCTGGCGCAGTACTTCGAACAGCACCATGTACCACCAGCTCACGGCAAACAGCAGCAGCGAGCCGAGGCCCATGCCGAGTTTGCCAAGGAAGGCGAGGACGATGAACAGGACGCCGATGATCACCCCGCGCAAGCCCAGGTCGATCGTGAAAGCCACTGCACGCACCATCAACCCGGCCGGACGCAATGGCAGGTCGATGCCTTCCGGCGTTTCGACCTGGTGCCGCGTATCCAGCGGCGGGGTCAGCGGTGCTTTCCTTGGCGGTGCTGTGGGCTCGAGCATGGGCTACCTGATGTTCGCCTGTTCGGGGTGCAAGTGGGGCCGATGCTAGCAGCCTCTCGGGGGAAAACGACATAACTATGTATTGCACATCGTGTGGCACAAGGTGCTTGAATGACGCGAGGCTGGCCGCGACCGCGGTTGAACGCCTAGACTTCGCCGATCTTCAGTTCAGGAACCGCCCGTGACTTCCATCTTCTGGTACGACTACGAAACCACTGGCATCAATCCCCGTAGCGACCGCCCGTTGCAGGTCGCCGGGATTCGCACCGACCACGACCTCAACGAAATCGACGAGCCGGTCAATCTCTATTGCCAGCCCAGCGAAGACATCCTGCCGCATCCGGCGGCGTGCGCGATTACCGGCATCACCCCGAGCCAGCTCGCCGACAAGGGTTTGAGCGAAGCCGATTTCATGACCCGGGTGCATGCGCAACTGGCGGCGCCCGGTACCTGTGGCGCCGGTTACAACACCCTGCGTTTCGACGACGAGATGACCCGTTACAGCCTGTATCGAAATTTTTTCGATCCCTACGCCCGTGAGTGGCAGGGTGGCAACAGTCGTTGGGACCTGATCGACGTGGTGCGAGCCGCCTACGCATTACGCCCCGACGGGCTGGTCTGGCCGACCGATGACGAAGGCCGCGTCACCCTCAAACTCGAACGCCTGACCGCCGCCAACAATATTGACCATGGCCATGCCCACGAAGCGTTGTCGGACGTACGCGCAACCATCGCACTGGCGCGGCTGATCCGCGAGAAACAACCCAAGTTGTATGACTGGCTGTTTCAGTTGCGCAGCAAACAGAAAGTCATGGACCAGATTCGTCTGTTGCAGCCGATGGTGCATGTTTCCGGGCGCTTTTCGGCAGCGCGCCATTACATCGGTGTGGTGCTGCCACTGGCCTGGCACCCGAAAAACCGTAATGCCTTGATCGTCTGCGACCTGCACCTCGACCCGCAGGGTTTGCTCGACCTGGACGCACAAACCCTGCGCCAGCGCCTGTACACCCGCCGCGATGACTTGCTTGAAGGTGAGTTGCCGGTGCCGCTGAAGCTGATTCACGTCAACCGTTGCCCGGTGGTGGCGCCGCTTGCGGTGTTGCGTCCGGCAGATCAGCAACGCCTGGGCCTGGACATGGCGCTTTATCAGGAACGGGCACTGCGGCTAACTGACGCACAACTAGTCTGGAAAGATAAAGTTGCGACTATTTATGCCAGCGAAGACTTCACCCCGAGCGAGGATCCGGAACAACAGTTGTACGACGGATTTATCGGTGACCGTGATCGACGTCTATGTGAGCAAGTGAGAACCGCCGACCCTGCGCAATTAGCGCAAGAGCAGTGGCCTTTCGATGATGAACGTTTGCCTGAGTTGCTCTTTCGATATCGAGCACGCAACTTTCCCGATACGTTGAGTTTTGAAGAGCAGGAACGCTGGCGAATATTTTGTCAGCAGCGTTTGTGCCAAGCCGAAATGGGTGCACCCAATACCCTCGATTCTTTTACGCAGGCGTTGGAGCAATGGATGCTTAATGCTGCGCCGATGCAAAGCCAGGTACTCGGTGAATGGCAGAATTATGTCGAAGCATTGCGCAAACGTTTGAATCTTTGAAATCGAACATGTCCGCCCGACAATAGCGGGCATAAAAAAACGCCAGCGCAAGCTGGCGTTTGTTTTTATCGCAGAACGTTCTGCGAAGGCATTGCGGCTTAGCCCAGCAGGGTAGCCCAGCCTTCAACCACGTCACCGCCCCACTTGGCTTTCCACTCTTTCAGAGTTTTGTGGTTGCCACCTTTGGTTTCGATGACTTCGCCGTTGTGCGGGTTTTTGTATTGCTTAACTTTGCGTGCACGTTTGGTGCCGGTAGTTTTTACTGCGCCGCCACGTGGAGCTTTGGATTTTGCATCCGGATCCAGCAGGGCAATGATGTCACGCAGGGACTTGGAGTATTCGCCCATCAGGGTGCGCAGTTTGCCTTCGAATTCCAGCTCGGCTTGCAGTTTGTCGTCTTGCGACAGGTTCTTCAAACGGGCTTGCAGCTCTTTGATAGCTTCTTCGGTGGCGCGATATTCGTTGATCAAGGACATGATTACTACCTTAGTAGGATGCTGAATGGCAGGGGACAGTGGCGCAATAATAGTCAGGGTGTTTCATCAAGTAAACATTTAACCGGAGTTTTTATTTGAATTAGTTGCAGGGTATTAGCGACAAACTGAATATTCAGTTAAATAGTGTGATGCAGTCATCACAGATATTCACACTTGTCTGATCAAACGGTGCTGTCGGCGCGCCATCATGCTGACGATTATCCCCGTGAAAACGTCGTACGCCGTGGCCGCGCCCACGCCAGCACTCATCGATACTGCAGTTTTCCTGCGCAGTCGCTAGAATGGCGGCCTTTGCGAAGTTCTGGAGTTTTCCCCTCATGCGCACTTTTCGGCTGGTGATATCTTGCCCGGACCGCGTTGGCATCGTTGCCAAAGTCAGTAATTTTCTGGCAGCCCACAATGGCTGGATCACCGAAGCGAGCCACCACTCGGATAATCAGGTCGGCTGGTTCTTCATGCGTCACGAAATTCGTGCCGATTCGCTGCCATTCGGTATTGAAGTATTGCGCGAGAAGTTTGCGCCAATCGCCGAAGAGTTTTCGATGGACTGGCGTATTACCGATACCGAGCAGAAAAAACGCGTCGTGCTGATGGCCAGCCGCGAATCTCACTGCCTCGCCGACTTGCTGCACCGCTGGCACAGCGACGAACTGGACTGTGAGATCTCCTGCGTGATTTCCAACCACGATGACCTGCGCAGCATGGTCGAGTGGCACGGCATTCCTTATTACCATGTCCCGGTCAATCCGCAGGACAAGCAACCGGCCTTCGACGAAGTGTCGCGTCTGGTCAAACAGCACGATGCCGAAGTGGTCGTGCTGGCGCGCTACATGCAGATCCTGCCGCCGGACATGTGCCGTGAATACGCGCACAAGGTGATCAACATTCACCACAGCTTCCTGCCATCGTTCGTTGGCGCGAAGCCGTACCACCAGGCTTCCCTGCGTGGCGTGAAACTGATCGGCGCGACCTGCCACTATGTGACCGAAGAGCTGGACGCCGGCCCGATCATCGAGCAGGACGTGGTACGCGTCAGCCACAGTGACAGCATCGAAGACATGGTGCGTTTCGGCCGTGACGTCGAGAAGATGGTGTTGGCCCGTGGCCTGCGTTATCACCTCGAAGATCGCGTGCTGGTGCACGGCAACAAGACTGTGGTGTTCTGATCGAGCGCCCGCAGGCTTGAAAAACCAAGGGTCTGGGCGTTCAATCGTCCAGACCCTTTGTCATTTCTGCTTTGAGGAAAAGCCATGACCGATCCACTGGACAAAGCCACTTCCAAAGCACCGGCGACGTTGGGCGAGGGTTGTTTGAGTCGCTACGACCCGGAGGACATGAGCTCGGAGGATGGCACCGAGTTTCCCGGTGCGGCTGAATTGTGGGAGCAGGTAAAACCAGAGTCGGACGATGAAACAGGCGAAGCCTGAAAAGATCGTCCGATCGCGGCCCGAGCCTTCGGCAGCTCCTGCAGGTGTAAGCGTTCAATGTAGGAGCTGCCGAAGGCTCGGGCCGCGATCGGACGATCTTTTAAGCTTGACGCACTTTCATCAGTTTCCTCAGCAACGGCCGCCCCAGCATCAACAAAAACACCGGGCCACCCACCAGCAGATAAAAGTAATACGTCACCACCCGCCAGATCAGAATCGCCGCTGCTGCCGTCGATTTCCCCACCATCGGCGCCAACAGCGCCGCCGAGGTCAATTCCGCCGCCCCCGCGCCACCTGGCAACAGACTGAACTGCCCGGCGCCGAGCGAAAGCATCTGCACCAGGAAACTCCAGGCCCACTGCAAGTCCGCGCCAAGCCCGCGCAACGCCAGATACAACACGCTGTAGCGCAGCAACCAATGCACGCAGGTCAGGGCAAAGACTTTGACCAGTGTCTGCCATGGCAACTTCAAGGTGTCGGTGAATGCCGCGAGAAAGTGCAGCAACTTGCGCGCCCAGCGCCGTCGAGTAATGGCGCTGACGTTCATCCTGGCCAACAAGCGGCCGCTGAGGCGAATCAATACGCGGTGATAACGCGCCACCAGCACGCAACTGAACAAGCCACCCAACAACGAAACCGCACTGACCATCAGCAGCCATTCCAGGCGATCACTGAGGTGCTGAAACAGCGCGTAAATCAGAATCCCGCTTAGCGCACAAAGAAAGAACAGCAGGTCACTCAGTTGATCCATGGCGAACACAGCGCTGCCCCGCGCCGGGCGCACGCCGCTGCGAGCGAGCAGGGCCATGATCGTCAACGGCCCGCCGCTGCCGCCGGGTGTGGCGCAATAGGCGAATTCGGCGGCCATCACCACGCCGAGACTTCTCATTGGCGTGACCCGGTCGCGTTGATCGCCGAGCAACAGACGCAAGCGCAGGGTGTTGATGCCCCAGCAGAGCAGAATCATGCCGAACATGATCAGCAACCACAGCAGCGGAAAACTTTGCAGGCGCGTCCAGGTGTCGCCACCGCCAAGCACGACCGGAATCAGCACGGCCGCGAGCAGGCCGATCAGCAACAAAATACTGCGGCTCATGCGGCGTGTTCCCGTTGACCGCGCTGTCGGGCGAGCCAGTTGATTTTGGTCATCGGTTTGCGTCCTTCGGCGAGCAAACGTTCAAGGGTGTGCAGCCAGTAATCACGGGAAAAACCGTGGCGCATGTCCACGGGGTGCAAGCCTAGCCGAATCACCGGTGCCTGACGCCAGCGCTGCTGACGCTGCTCGCTGACTATTTTTGACAAACCCCGACGCCAGGCGCTGCGGGCGCTCCAGACCAGCCCCGGCGCGTCGATGGCGGTGAAATCCGGTAATCGATAAAGATGCTGCGGATCACTGGTGTAGCTCAGCGGCAATTCGCGCAGTGCCTGACGGGTGCCATCGCTCATCAACCACGCCGGGGCGACGAAGCCGTGCAGTGGCCAGTCATGGCGCTGGAACACTTCGATACCGGCGCGCACACGGGCGAGGGCGGCTTCACGGGACAAACGATAGAACTCCCCTTCATGGCTGTAAACACGGCGCATGAACCAGTCGCGCGGCGTGGTCGGGGCAGGCTCTTGGTCGTCGTGGAAATACCCGTGCAACGCCAACTCATCGCCACGGGCGACACGCTTATCGAGCATTCGACAAAACGCCGGATGATCGTCGAGGGCCTCGTGCCGGTGGAAATCGGGCACCACCAGCCAGGTCAGCGGCACATTGCCCAGTGCATCGACCGCCTCGACAAAGGCCTGATAGTCCGCCCACGTCGACGGCGCCACGTCATGCAGCACCAGCAATACGGCGGGCGCACGCGGGGACTCAAGCATTGGCCACCCGTGGCAAGGTGTGGCCGAGGGCGGCGTGATAATGACTGAGCAGGCTGTCGACGACGGTGTCCCAGGCGTAATAGCGTTCGACGTGCTGACGCGCTTGCTGGCCGAGGTTTGCGCAGCCGCGGCTGTACAACTCGCGCACGGCATTGGCCATGGCCTGCGGATTGTTTGGTGTGCACAGCAGACCGCAGGATTCGTTGACGATTTCTTCGAACGCTCCGGCAGCGACGGCGACCACCGGAATGCCGCACGCCATAGCTTCGAGGATCACCAGACCAAAGGTTTCCTGATCACCGGCATGCAACAGCGCATCGGCACTGGCCATCAGGCGTGCGACCTTCGGCGCCGGGCAGAATTCGTCGATCACCGTCACGTTGTCCGGCACCAGCGCCGGCATTGATGAGCCGACCAGCAGCAGGTGATAGCGCGGGCCGAGGCGCTGCATGCACTTGAGCAGCACCGGCAGGTTTTTCTCCTTCGAACCACGCCCGGCGAAAATCAGCAGGCGCGTGTCTTCGGCCAGACCCAGTTCTGCGCGCAGACCAGGGTCACGAGCCTCGGGGTGGAAGGTTTGCAGATCCACACCCAATGGTTGAACGTAGACATTGCGCACGCCCAGGCCAATCAGTTTGTCGGCCATCACCTGGCTTGGCGCGAGCACGCGGTCGAAGTTGCCGTAAAGCCTGGTGACATAAGCCTCGACATTCGGCGTGACCCAATGGCCCATGCGATTGCTGACCAGCAACGGCAGGTCCGAGTGGTAGAAGCCGATGACCGGCACGTCCAGCGTCCGCCGTGCATCCAGAGCGGCCCAAGCCGTAAGGTAGGGATCGCCGACTTCAATCAGATCCGGCTGCAAATCCTCCAGGACATTTCGCCAAGGAGCCAGACGCAACGGAAAACGGTAACCCTTGCCGAAGGGCAGGGCCGGGGCAGGCACCGTGTAGAGGCCGTCGTGTTCGCCGAAGTCGGCGCCGGGGATCAGCAGGCTGTGGCGAATGCCGGGCCTGACGCCCAACCGGCGGTGTTTGGCATCCAGATAAGTCCGCACGCCACCGCTGGCCGGGGCGTAGAACATGGTGATGTCGGCGATGTGCACGGTGATCAAACCTCCGCTGCGTGGTTCTCCCTTGGTTGACCTTTATCCAGAATAGATGTTCGGTCGGGATTGCGCGGTAGAGCTGAAGAGCTTCAGAGCGGAAGAGCCCCTCACCCTAACCCTCTCCCGGAGGGAGAGGGGACTGACCGAGGTGTCTGGGCTTGATTCATCGACCTGAACGTCTTCAGTCGAACTCAGGTTTTGAACAGCATGAAGATCGGCTCCCTTTCCCCCTCGCCCCCCTGGGGAAGAGGGCTGGGGTGAGGGGGTAGGCTTTTGATCTTAAATCCGGAAACTACCCACAAGCTGTTTCAACCGCGAAGCCTGCTGCTCCAGATCCGAGCAAGCCCGCAACGTCGCCTGCAAGTTCTCCACGCCTTCCTGGTTCAGCGTGTTGATCTCGGTGATGTCGACGTTGATCGACTCGACCACAGCGGTCTGCTCCTCGGTCGCGGTCGCCACCGACTGGTTCATCCCGTCGATCTCGCCAATACGCTGGGTCACGCTGTTCAAACGCTCCCCGGCGAGGTTGGCAATTTCCACGCTGTCCTGGCTGTGGCGCTGGCTGTCACTCATGGTGCTCACCGATTCACGGGCGCCGACTTGCAGCTCCTCGATCATCGTTTGCACTTGCTGCGCCGATTCCTGGGTACGATGCGCCAGATTGCGCACTTCATCCGCCACCACGGCGAACCCGCGGCCGGCCTCACCGGCACGCGCAGCTTCGATCGCGGCATTGAGCGCCAGCAGGTTGGTCTGCTGGGAAATGCTGGTGATCACTTCAAGAATCTGGCCGATGTTCACGGTTTTGCTGTTCAGCGATTCGATGTTGCTGCTCGACGCGCTGAGCATGCTCGACAGCTGATTCATCGCCTTGATGCTGCGATCCACCACTTGCTGGCCATCTTCCGCCAGACCGCGAGCATCGCTGGCCTGGTTCGAGGCCTGCGCAGCGTTGCGGGCGATTTCCTGTGCCGCAGCGCCGAGCTGGTTGATCGCGGCGGCAACGCTGCTGGTACGCGAGGCCTGTTGATCGGAGTTGTACATCGACGAGTTCGACGCAGCGACCACGCGCAGGGCGACTTCGTTGACTTGCCCGGTGGCCGACGACACTTCGCGGATCGAGCCGTGGATACGCTCGACGAAGCGGTTGAATGCGGTACCCAGAACACCGAACTCATCGTTATTGACGATGGTCAGGCGTTTGGTCAGGTCGCCTTCGCCGTCGGCAATGTCTTCCATGGCGCGGGTCATGACGTGCAGCGGCTGGATCAGGATGCGAATCAGCATGCCAAGCAGAGCAAGGATGATCGCCACGGCAATCACCGTGGCAATCACCGCCGACGTACGGAACTCGCTGAGCATCGCGAACGCCTGATCCTTGTCCACCGACAGACCGATGTACCAGTTCACCGACGGCAGGCCTTTGATCGGCGCGAAGGTGACGATACGGGTTTTGCCATCGACGGTGACTTCACTGAAGTCGCTGCTGATGCGCGGGGTGTCCTGTGGATAGGCTTCCTTGAGTGATTTCATCACCAGGGCTTTGTCCGGGTGGACGAGGATCTTGCCGTCGGCGCTGACCAGGAATACATAACCCATGCCGTCGAAGTCGCGGGCGGCGAGGGTGTCGACCAGCGATTGCAGGCTCAAGTCGCCGCCTACCACGCCGACGCTCTGGCCGGCCTTTTTCGAGGCGGTAGCAATCGAGATGATCAACTGGCCGGTAGCCGCGTCGATATACGGTTCGGTCAGCGTCGAAGTGCTGCTGCTCTCGGCACCTTTATACCAAGGGCGCACGCGTGGATCGAAACCGTCCGGCATCTTCGTGTCCGGGCGGATAGTGAAATGCCCGGTGGCATCGCCCAGATAAGTGGCCATGAACGTCGAGGTCAGGGTCTTCTGTTCGAGCAGGCTGGCGACGTTGGCGGGTTCGGGATTGATCGAAATGTTCTGGGCGGCGTTCTCGATCAGCAGAATGCGACCGTTGAGCCAGGTCTGGATGCTGCCGGCCGTGACCTCGCCCATTTCGTTGAGATAGTTGTTCAGGTCATCGCGGATCGCATTGCGCTGTAGCCAGTCGTTGTACAAGGTAAACGAGGCGAAGGCGGCAATGACGATGAGGGCGGCGGCAAGCAAGATTTTATGGCTGAAGCGCAGATTTTTGTTCATGGCTTGGGGTTCCGCTAAGGTCTTAGTGTCCAGGGCGTGCTTTTATAGAGGCGCGCGAAATGGGCAACGGTGAAAACAAGCTGATATTTCCGTCTCTCCTTAGGGAAATGTCCGGCCCGACTTATGGTCGGGCTCTCACCTGTGTGTATCGGCCATGCAGAATCAAAGATTAACCATTGGGTGACAAAATGCCTGACTCATCGCAACTCGTTATCGGCGCCGACCTCGCGGGGCAACAGCTTGGTCAGGCCATGCGCCTGGCGAACCGCCACGGGCTGGTCGCCGGCGCCACCGGTACCGGTAAAACCGTTACCTTGCAACGTCTGGCCGAAGCGTTCAGTGACGCCGGGGTCGCGGTGTTTGCCGCTGACATCAAGGGCGATCTGTGTGGCCTCGGTGCTGCCGGCAACCCGCAGGGCAAGGTTGCCGAGCGCATTGGCGGGATGCCGTGGCTCAACTACAAGGCGCAGGCTTATCCGGTGACCTTGTGGGATATCCACGGCGAATCCGGTCATCCGTTGCGCACTACGTTGAGTGAAATGGGCCCGTTGTTGATCGGCAGCCTGCTGGAACTGACCGACAGTCAGCAGGCGGCGCTCTACGCAGCGTTCAAGGTCGCTGATCGTGAAGGCCTGTTGCTGCTGGACCTGAAGGACCTGAAAGCGCTGCTCAATCACCTCAAGGACAACCCGCAACTGTTGGGCGAAGACGCTGCATTGATGACCACCGGTTCCAGCCAGGCGCTGTTGCGCCGCCTGGCGACACTGGAACAGCAGGGCGCCGAAGCCTTGTTTGGCGAGCCGGCGCTGCAACTCGAAGATATTCTGCAACCGGCGGCTGATGGCCGTGGGCGCATTCATCTATTGGACGCCAGTCGTCTGGTGCATGAGGCGCCGAAAGTCTACGCGACGTTCCTGTTGTGGCTGCTGGCTGAGCTGTTTGAGCAACTGCCCGAACGCGGCGATGCCGACAAACCGCTGCTGGCGTTGTTTTTCGATGAGGCGCATTTGTTGTTCGGCGATACGCCCAAGGCTTTGCAGGAGCGTCTGGAACAAGTGGTGCGGCTGATTCGCTCGAAAGGCGTTGGCGTGTATTTCGTCACCCAGTCGCCAGCGGACTTGCCCGATGATGTGCTGGCCCAGCTTGGCCTGCGAATCCAGCATGGCTTGCGCGCCTTCACCGCCAGGGAGCAGAAGTCCCTGCGCGCGGTGGCAGATGGCTTCCGGCCGAATCCGGCGTTCGATACGTTGTCGGTGTTGACGGAGCTGGGGATCGGCGAAGCGTTGGTCGGAACCCTTGCCGAGAAGGGCACGCCGGAAATGGTCCAGCGTGTGCTGGTGGCGCCACCGCAATCGCGAATCGGGCCGCTGACCGAGACCGAACGAACCGTGCTGATTGCCGGATCGCCGTTCAAGGGCCGCTATGACAAGCCGATCGATCGTGAGTCGGCGTATGAGATTCTCATGGGGCGTAAAGGCTTGGCGCCTGACGCCGAGGCACCCGCCGGCAAGCCTGCGGTTGAAGAACCAAGCCTCGCCGACAGGGCCGGAGAGTTTCTCGGCACCGCTGCCGGGCAAGCGCTGAAATCCGCCATGCGCCAGGCGGCCAACAATCTGGGCAAACAACTGGTACGCGGCCTTATGGGCTCTTTACTCGGTGGCAGCAAACGCCGCTGATCTAATGTAGGAGTGAGCCTGCTCGCGATTGCGGTATGCCAGTCACGACAATGTCGACTGTTTCACCGCTATCGCGAGCAGGCTCACTCCTACAATTATTGATAGCTGTCAGGTTTTGTCTTTCGCGTGCGCCGCCAAGCGTTCCAGCGCCGCGCGCAACCCCGGATCACTGATCCCGTCTGCTGTCGCCTGAATCGTCGCCGCCGCATCCGTCGACAAATCCATGGTATGCCCGGTCGCTCCGCGCTGCACCGTCGGCGGCTGCACCTTGAACAGAATCCGCGTCAAACTGGCGAACTCATCGAACATCTGCAGTTGCCGCTGCAAACGCTTTTGCTGGTAGCGCAAGCGTGTGGCCCAATGGCCATCGGTGACAATCAGCAGCAAACTGCCCTCGCGCCACGACGCCACATGGCAGTGTTCGCGGGCGGCGGGTTGCAGTTGACTTTCGAGCAGGCGCTGCAAATGGCCCAGTCGCTGGGCATGGCCGAGGATGGCCTTGAGCGGCTTGGCTTCGCGCAAGAGAACGGCGGGTGCTCTGGCCGTGAGAGGGCGAAATGCCATGATCGAACACCTGAAGTAACAGAATCGCCATGGTAGCAGAAAGGCCGAACTCACTCGCCCATTGCTTTTGCCCCCGCTTTACCCATTAAATCAACGACTAACTTCTGCCTTGTATGACTTGAAGTTGAGCAAAACGCCCCTATTTTAAGTGAGCCCCGTCAAAGCGCAGTGCCAGCATCGTGGAACATCGCCACTTTCCTCACTTCCGTTTCCGGGTAGAATGCTCGTTCGCATGCGGCCATGAGGGCTGCACGGGCGACGCTCACGGGGCCGCCCTCCATCCCTTTAGTGTGGAAGATCCTGCCGATATGTTTGCGCCTTTGTTAAAGAAACTTTTTGGAAGCAAGAACGAGCGTGAAGTCAAACGCATGCTCAAGACGGTGCAGCTCGTCAATGCCTTCGAAGAGCAAATGGTGGCCCTTTCGGACGATCAATTGCGCGCCAAGACCAATGAGTTCAAGGCCCGCATCGCCAAAGGGGAAACCCTCGACAAGCTGTTGCCAGAAGCTTTTGCGGTCGCCCGCGAAGCCGGCAAGCGCATCATGGGTATGCGTCACTTCGACGTGCAGCTCGTCGGTGGCATGACCTTGCACGAAGGCAAGATCGCCGAAATGCGCACCGGTGAGGGTAAAACCCTCGTAGCGACCCTGGGTGTTTACCTCAACGCATTGTCCGGCAAGGGCGTGCACGTTGTGACAGTGAACGACTACCTGGCGCGTCGTGACGCCAACTGGATGCGCCCGCTGTATGAATTCCTCGGCCTGACCGTCGGCGTCGTGACGCCGTTCCAGCCGCCGGAAGAGAAGCGTCTGGCCTACGCCGCCGACATCACCTACGGCACCAACAACGAATTCGGTTTCGACTACCTGCGCGACAACATGGCGTTCAGCATGGAAGAAAAATTCCAGCGCGAACTCAACTTTGCCGTGATCGACGAAGTCGACTCCATCCTCATCGACGAAGCGCGTACCCCGCTGATCATTTCCGGTCAGGCCGAGGACAGCTCCAAGCTGTACATGGAGATCAATAAACTGATCCCGCAGCTGGAGTTGCACGTCGAAGAAGTCGAAGGCGAAGTCACCAAGGCTGGCCACTACACCGTTGACGAGAAGACCCGTCAGGTCGAACTCAACGAAGCCGGTCACCAGTTCATCGAAGACATGCTCACCCGCGTCGGCCTGCTGGCTGAAGGCGAGAGCCTGTACTCGGCACATAACCTGGGCCTGTTGACTCACGTGTATGCCGGTCTGCGTGCGCACAAGCTGTTCAACCGCAACATCGAATACATCGTGCAGGACGGCCAGGTCGTACTGGTCGACGAACACACCGGCCGTACCATGCCGGGTCGTCGTCTGTCCGAAGGCCTGCACCAGGCCATCGAAGCCAAGGAAGGTCTGAACATCCAGGCCGAGAGCCAGACGCTGGCATCGACCACGTTCCAGAACTACTTCCGTCTGTACACCAAGCTGTCCGGCATGACCGGTACCGCCGACACCGAAGCGTTCGAATTCCACCAGATCTATGGTCTGGAAGTGATGGTCATTCCGCCAAACAAACCGTTGGCGCGTAAAGACTTCAATGACCTGGTGTTCCTCACCGCCGAAGAGAAGTACGCGGCAATCGTTGCGGACATCAAGGAAAGCATGGCGGCCGGTCGTCCGGTGCTGGTGGGTACTGCCACCATCGAAACCTCCGAGCACATGTCCGCATTGCTCGTGAAGGAAGGCATCGAGCACAAGGTTCTCAACGCCAAGTTCCACGAAAAAGAAGCCGAGATCATCGCGCAGGCCGGTCGTCCGGGCGCTCTGACCATCGCCACCAACATGGCCGGTCGTGGTACCGACATCCTGTTGGGCGGTAACTGGGAAGTTGAAGTAGCGTCGCTGGAAAACCCGACCCCTGAGCAGATTGCCCAGATCAAGGCCGACTGGCAGAAGCGTCACCAGCAAGTGCTGGAATCCGGCGGTCTGCAGGTGATTGCGTCCGAGCGTCACGAATCGCGCCGTATCGACAACCAGCTGCGTGGCCGTGCCGGTCGTCAGGGCGATGCCGGTTCGAGCCGCTTCTACCTGTCGCTGGAAGACAGCCTGATGCGCATTTTCGCCTCTGACCGGGTGAAGAACTTCATGAAAGCCCTGGGCATGCAGCCGGGCGAAGCGATCGAGCACCGCATGGTGACCAACGCAATCGAGAAGGCGCAGCGCAAGGTTGAAGGCCGCAACTTCGACATTCGCAAGCAACTGCTCGAGTTCGACGACGTCAACAACGAACAGCGTAAAGTGATCTATCACATGCGTAACACGTTGCTGGCCGCTGACAACATCGGTGAAACCATCGCCGATTTCCGTCAGGACGTGCTCAACGCGACCGTCAGCGCCCACATCCCACCGCAATCGCTGCCAGAGCAGTGGGACGTGGCCGGTCTGGAAGCTTCGATTGCCAGCGACTTTGGCGTGACATTGCCGATCCAGCAATGGCTCGATGAAGACGATCACCTGTACGAAGAAACCCTGCGCGAGAAGCTCATGACCGAGCTGATGGCGGCGTACAACGAGAAAGAAGATCAGGCCGGTGCGGAAGCACTGCGCTCCTTCGAGAAGCAAATCGTTCTGCGTGTGCTGGACGATCTGTGGAAAGACCATCTGTCGACCATGGATCACCTGCGTCACGGCATCCACCTGCGTGGCTATGCCCAGAAAAACCCGAAGCAGGAGTACAAGCGCGAGTCGTTCACGCTGTTCTCCGAGCTGCTCGATTCGATCAAGCGCGACTCGATCCGTGTGCTGTCGCACGTTCAGGTGCGCCGCGAAGATCCGGAAGCCGAAGAGCAACGTCTGCGTCAGGAAGCCGAAGCACTGGCCGCCCGCATGCAGTTCGAACACGCTGAAGCCCCGGGCCTGGAGCAACCGGAAATACTCGGTGAAGAGGTCGATGTGGCCCTCGCCACTGCGCCGGTTCGCAACGAGCAGAAGCTGGGCCGCAACGAACTGTGCTACTGCGGTTCGGGCAAGAAATTCAAGCATTGCCACGGGCAGATCCAGTAAAACCCGTTTCAATCGCTGAAATACCCGCGCCGCGACCGGCTCCTGCCGTCGCGGCGTTTTGCCATTCAAACCACCGTCGCCGCGAGTGACGGTGCTGACTTCATTGAGTAAGGAGCGCATTCATGGCTGTTGGTCTTGGTCCTTTGCCAACGTTGCACCCGGTTGCCGGTTTTGAACTCGGTATCGCCTCGGCCGGCATCAAGCGCCCCGGGCGCAAGGATGTCGTTGTGATGCGCTGCGCCGAAGGCTCGACTGTTGCGGGCGTGTTCACCTTGAACGCGTTTTGCGCGGCACCGGTGATCCTGGCGAAAAAACGCGTGCAGAATGCTGTGCGCTATCTGCTGACCAACACTGGCAATGCCAACGCTGGCACCGGTGAGCCGGGGCTGGCCGCCGCTGAACGCACCACTGCGAAGCTGGCTGAGCTGACCGGCGTTGATGCCAGCCAGATCCTGCCGTACTCCACCGGTGTGATCGGTGAGCCACTGCCAGTCGAGAAGATCGAAGGCGCGCTGCAAGCCGCGCTGGACGACTTGTCGGAAAACAACTGGGAAGCCGCCGCCACCGGCATCATGACCACCGACACCCTGCCGAAGGGCGCCAGCCGTCAGTTCGAACATGACGGCGTGACCATCACCGTTACCGGCATCAGCAAAGGCGCGGGCATGATCCGTCCGAACATGGCGACCATGCTCGGATACATTGCCACTGACGCCAAAGTCTCCCGCGAAGTCCTGCACAATTTGATGCTCGACGGCGCCAACAAGTCGTTCAACCGCATCACCATCGACGGCGACACCTCGACCAACGACTGCTGCATGCTGATCGCTACAGGCAAGGCTGCACTGCCGGAAATCACCCGCGCCGAAGGCGAGCTGTTCGCCAAACTGAAGCAAGCGGTATTCGAAGTGTGCATGGACGTCGCCCAGGCCATCGTGCGCGACGGCGAAGGCGCGACCAAGTTCGTCACCGTTGAAGTGAATGGCGGCGGCAATTACCAGGAATGCCTGGACGTTGGCTATACCGTGGCGCACTCGCCGCTGATCAAGACCGCGCTATTCGCCTCTGACCCGAACTGGGGTCGCATCCTGGCGGCCGTCGGTCGTGCCGGCGTGCCGGATCTGGACGTGAGCAAGATCGACGTGTTCCTCGGCGCCGTGTGCATTGCCAGCCGTGGCGCCCGCGCGGCGACCTACACTGAAGCGCAGGGTTCGGCGGTGATGCAGCAGGAAGAAATCACCATCCGTATCGAACTGGGTCGCGGCGATTGCAGCGAAACCATCTGGACCACTGACCTGTCGCATGAGTACGTGAAGATCAACGCCGAATACCGCACTTGATCCAACCTGAGACCGAGTCGCCTGCATCGCGAGCAGGCTCACTCCCACAGAGATCTGTGTTGTTCACAAATCCCCTGTAGGAGTGAGCCTGCTCGCGATGGCGACCTGTCAGGCACCAAAGATTCTGGACTGTTCCTCCTGATGAAAGGCACCCAACCATGTCCCTGCACCTGATCATCGGCGACAAACTGCTTTCCTCCTGGTCCCTGCGCGCCGCCCTGGCGCTTGAGCTGACCGGCGCACCCTACAGCGAAGAACTGATCAAGCTCGGCAAGCCCGACACCCGCGAACTGCTGCTCAAGCATTCGCCGACCGCCAAAGTCCCGCTGCTGCAAACAGCGCGTGGCACCATTGCCGACTCACTGGCCATTGCCGAGTACCTCGCCGAGACATTCCCGTCCGAGCAACTCTGGCCGACGGATATTTTCGCCCGCGCTCAGGCCCGATCCGCCTGCGCCCAAATGCACAGCGGCTTCTTCGCCATGCGCAATCACATGCCATTCAACCTCAACCATGACGCGCCGCTGAACCCGGTGCCACCAGAAGTGAAGGTCGACATCGAACGCATGCTCGCGCTGTGGGCCGAGTGCCGCGCCGCCGCCACCGAGAGCGGACCTTATCTGTTTGGCCGCGTCAGTCTGGCCGATGCCTTCTTCGCGCCGATTGCCGTGCGCCTGCGCACCTATCAGGTGCAACTGCCGGCCGCCGACGAAGCCTATGTTGAAGCCGTCTACCAATGGCCCGCCTTCAAGGCGTGGCAGAAGGCCGGACTGGAGGAATTGAATCCGTGAAACGTGTACACGTCGCCGCCGCCGTCATCCGTGACGACAGCGGCAAAATCCTCATCGCCCGCCGCGCCGACTCACAGCATCAAGGTGGGTTGTGGGAGTTTCCCGGCGGCAAGGTCGAGGTGGATGAGACAGTTGAAAGCGCGCTGGCCCGTGAGCTGCACGAGGAGTTGGGCATCGTCGTTGTTGCTGCCCGGCCGTTGATCAAGGTGCGTCACGACTACCCCGACAAGCAGGTGCTGCTGGATGTCTGGGAAGTCTCGGCATTCACCGGCGAACCTCACGGTGCCGAAGGTCAGCCATTGGCCTGGGTCGCGGCGAAGGAGTTGGTGAGCTACGAGTTTCCGGCGGCCAACCAGCCGATCGTAGCGGCGGCGCGTTTGCCGGCTGAATACCTGATCACCCCGGAAGACCTGGAAACCCCGGCGTTACTGCGCGGTATCCAGAAGGCGATTGCCGGTGGGATCAAGTTGATTCAGCTGCGCGCGCCAAATGGCTATGACCCCAAGTATCGCGATTTGGCGGTCGATGCGGCCGGCCTGTGTGCGGGCAAGGCGCAGTTGATGATCAAGGGGCCGTTCGAATGGCTTGGCGATTTCCCGTCGGCCGGTTGGCACATCACCGCTGCGCAATTGCGTAAGTACGCGGCGGCGGGGCGTCCGTTGCCGGCGGAGCGCTGGTTGGCGGCGTCGTGTCACAACGCTGAAGAGTTGGCGCTGGCCGAGCAGATGGGTGTGGACTTTGTGACCTTGTCACCGGTGCAGCCGACGCTGACTCACCCGGATGCGCAGCCGTTGGGCTGGGATCAGGCTGCGGCGTTGATCGAGGGATTTGGAAAGCCGGTGTTTCTGTTGGGTGGTGTAGGCCCGGTGGAGCGCGAAAAAGCCTGGGGCGTTGGTGCACAGGGTGTGGCGGGGATTCGCGCGTTCTGGCCTGATTCTCTGTAAAGGCAGCAGGCCTCATCGCTGGCAAGCCAGCTCCCACAAGGTTTTGTGTCGTTCACAAATGTTGTGTACAACTCGAAACCTGTGGGAGCTGGCTTGCCAGCGATGGCGGCCGGTCAGGCGCTACATCTCTGTCGGTTTTGGGGCCGGTTGCCAGAGAATCTCCGCAATCCCCTGCCGCCGCGCAATCAACCGCGCCGCCACAAACAACAAATCCGACAACCGATTGATATACGCCAGCCCGACCCCGGCCAATGGCTCGATCGCATTCAAGTGCTGACACCGCCGCTCGGCACTCCTCGCCAGGCTGCGACATACATGCGCCTGTGCAATCAGCATCGATCCACCCGGCAAAATGAAATTCTCCAGCGGCCCCAGCTCTTCATTCCAGACATCGATCGCTGCCTCCAGCCGTTCGATTTCCGCCGCGTTCAACGCCTGATACTCCGGCATCGCCAGCTCGCCACCGAGATCGAACAGCCGATGCTGACAAGGCGTAAGCACCTCGATCAATTCGTTCAGCCCTGGAAACGCCTCCCGCTCGGCAATCAATCCTGCCAGCAGCACGCCGACCTGACTGTTCAGTGTATCGACCTCGCCAATTGCCTCGATGCGCGGGTGATCCTTTGGCACGCGACGGCCGTCGCCCAGGCCGGTTTCGCCTTTGTCGCCAGTGCGGGTGTAGATCTTCGACAAGCGAAAGCCCATGGGTTACCTCGGTAGTTGACTGGTTTCGGCGCCGATGGCTGCAGGCGGCGTCAACGGCAGACGCAAGGTGAAGCAGGTGCCCTGACCGGGCGCGGACTGCACTTCCATCTGGCCTTTGTGATTGTTGGTGATGATGAAGTACGACACCGACAAGCCAAGTCCGGTGCCCTGACCAATTTCCTTGGTGGTGAAGAACGGCTCGAAGGTGCGTTTGCGCACGTTCTCGCTCATGCCGATGCCATTGTCTTCGACTTGAATTTCAGCCCACGGCGGATTGAGTCGAGTGCGCAGAATGATCCGCCCCGGCTCGCTGTCGTCTTCGCGCTGGTGAATCGCCTGCGCAGCGTTTTTCAGAAGGTTGAGCAGCACCTGTTCCAGTTCGTTGGCCGTGCCCGGAACCGGGCCGAGTGCCGGGTCGAACTGGCGAATGATCGCCTGCCCCTTGAAGTCGAAACCGATGGCCAGATCGAAGTCGTTGCCAGCGATCTCTACCGCTTGATCGATCAGCGCCGGCAGATCGCACGGCGCCATCTGGCGGGTGCTGCGGCGACTGAAACTGAGCATGTGCGTGACGATTTTCGCCGCCCGTGCGCCGGCCTGCTGAATGCCGTCGAGCAGTTGCGGTACTTCGCGGCCTTGCAGATAACGGTTGACCGTTTCGATTTCAATACCGAGTTGCTCAGCGGTTTCGAGGTTCTTCGGCAGGTCGGCCGACAGCCGCCGGCGAATGTTTTGCACGTTATGCAAGATTGCGCCCAGCGGGTTGTTGATCTCGTGGGCCATACCGGCGGCGAGCCCACCGACCGAGAGCATTTTCTCCGACTGCACCATCATTTCCTCCAGCGACAGGCGCTGGGTAATGTCGTCGATGCGGATAACCACACCGCGTCCGGCACCGCCCATCAGCGGATAAAACGTCAGCGCATAATGCTTGGGCTCATCGTCCTTGAACCATGTTACCCGCTCGATCTTCGCCACAGTGTGCTGTTCGACGGTCTGCTTGAGCTGTGGCAAAAACGGCTTCAACGGTTCGAAGGCGAGGAAAATCGGCTGGTTCAGCGCCTCGTCCAGTCGCGTGCCCGAGAGAGCGCTGGCTTCCTGGTTCCATTGGGTGACGTAGAGCTGCTCGTCGAGGGCGATCAGCGCCGAAGGCATCGAGTCGATAATGCTGTTGAGGTAGTTCTGAAAGCCGGTGAGTTTCTTCTCGATCTTGCTGCGCACCTGGACCTCCAGCTCCAGTTTGCGATTGGTGTGACGCGTTTCCTCGGCCAGTCCCTGTGCCTGATCATAAGCCGCTTGCGAGTCGTCGCGGGCGCGCTTGAGCTGTTGCTCGCGGGCTTCGATGCGCGAGAGCATGGTGTTGAACGCCTCGGCGAGGCTGCCGATTTCGTCGTGGTTGCCGCGCGAGGCGCGTAGGGCGTAGTTCTCTTCGCGGGTGACCTGACGCGAGAGTTCTTCCAGTTGATGGATCGGCCGGGTGATCAGGCGTTTGATCTGGCGGGCAATCACCAGCCACAACAGCACGCTGAAGATCAGGATGCCGAGACTGGCGGTCAGGGTGCCGGTGTAGAACGCCATCGGCAGTTCGCTGCTCGCCACCAACAGCAGATGGCCGGGCGCGGTGCCGGGGCGGGGCAGGGTGATCAACTGGTTGCTGCGAAACTCGGTGAGTTGCCAGGCTTCGATGTGCCGATAGCGTTCCGGCAATTTGAGTTTGTCGCCGCGCTGCACCTGCGCGAGGCGTTCGCCTTTGCCGTCATATATCGCAGCGGCGCGTAATGGCGAATAGCTGTCGAGCTCCTTGAGCAGACGTTCGGCGCTCTCCGGCGATTGCAGGGACTCGCTGACCAGGCTCGGGTTGGCGATCAGTCGGCCGATGGTCTGCAACGCCTGCGGCGCCATGCTCTCCTGAGAGATGTAGTAGGCGGCGCTGATAAAGGTCAGGTTGGCGACCAGCAAAACCGTGGTCAACAACACCAGCAGGGCGGCCAGCAGTTTCTGGCCGACCGGCAGGTTTTCGAGGCGCTGGCGCAATGGCATCAGGTTTATCGCAGCAAAGGAACAAGTGGCCAGCGTAGCCGCTGCTCAGTCGCTGGGCAATCCAAGGCTGTGCAGATGCGCGACCAGTCGCTGCTGCATTTGCTTGAGGTGCGGCAGATTCAATTGATGGCGGATGGCAACTTTGCAGGCGTGGCCCAATAGATAGCTGATTTCGGTGCGGCGCTGGTTGGCGACGTCCTGATACATCGACGAGTAATTGGCCGCCGTCGCCTGAATCACCCGTTCGACTTCTTGCTGCAGGTTCTCAGCGGCAGCGGGTTGGCCGCAGCGCTGCAACAACTCGGCGAGTTCGGCGCACAGCGTGGCGACTTCGCAGTGATGATCCTGCAAACCACCGTTGCGGCAGTGGTGCAGCACGGTCAGTGGATTGATCGCGCAGTTGAGCGCCAGTTTGCGCCACAACCGCGTGAGGATATCGGTACTCCACTCGTGGGGAATGTTCGCGGCTTGCAGATCCTCCAGCCAGATCGGCGCGACCGGATGAGTGACATCACCCAGCCAAGTGAAGCCGTGGCCGGCAAACACTACACGCCAGTCGCCATCGCGAAAGGCGCCTTCGGTGCTGGAAGCGCTGATGCAGCGAGCCTGGGGTATCAGGGTGGCGACGGCGTCCTGACTGCCGAGGCCGTTTTGCAGCAGGATCAGATCGGCATCCTCTGTCAGGCGTGGGGCGAGGCGGGCAACAGCGCTTTCGGCGTCATAGGCTTTGCAGGCGACCAGCAAGCGCCGAATCGCCGAGGGGCTGTCCGGCGTTTCGCCCGGCACTGCATAGGTACTGGCCTGGCCTTGTTCAACCAGGGTCAAGCCGCCGGCGGCTTCATAGCTGCGCAGGCGCTCGGTGTTCCGCAGGATCAGTCGGACCGGCAAGCCGGCACGGGCCAGGCGTGTAGCCCACAGCGTGCCGAGACTGCCGGCGCCGAGAATGTGCCAGGTGGTCGACATCAGTTTTTTGCTCGATTGCGTACAGGCATGTGCGGCTCGCCGTGTTCGTAGGAAAAGACCCGTTATAATGAGCCCGATTTTAACCGCAAGCCAAGCGCGCTCCATCCACATCGAGCGCGCCTTTTTATTGGAGAGATTACATGCCGTCGTTCGACGTGGTATCCGAACTGGACAAACACGAACTCACCAACGCGGTCGAGAACGCCGTGAAGGAACTCGATCGTCGTTATGACCTGAAAGGCAAAGGCAGCTTCGAGTTCAAGGAAAAGGACCTGACCGTGAGCCTGACCGCTGAAGCCGGGTTCCAGCTCGAAGCGATGATCGAAATCCTCAAGCTGGCGCTGGTCAAGCGCAAGATCGACGTGCAGTGCCTTGAGGTCAAGGACGCTTACGCTTCGGGCAAGCTGATGAAGCAGGATGCCCTGCTCAAGGAAGGCATCGACAAAGAGCTGGCGAAGAAGATCGTCGGCCACATCAAGGACGCCAAGCTCAAGGTCCAGGCTGCCATTCAAGGCGAGCAGGTTCGTGTGACCGGCAAGAAGCGTGATGACCTGCAGGAAGCCATCGCTGCACTGCGTGCCAAGGAATTCGGCATGCCGCTACAGTTCAACAACTTCCGCGACTAAGCTTTCCGGTCGGGGGAACCTCTCGGCGTTTTCAGCGTCCGAGGCCCAAGCAGCGGCAGAAACGATTGAGCCCAGCAGGTTCGGTCTTTCTGCCGTTTATTTTTTAAGCCCGGGTAGCCGGAAATCAGGAGATAGAACATGGATTTGAATGCTGAGGTGGACAACCTGGTCAAGGCGTCCCAGGCGTGGATCCCGATGATCATGGAGTATGGCAGTCGTGTGCTGCTGGCGGTGATTACCCTGGCCATCGGTTGGTGGCTGATCAACAAGGTCACACAGAAACTCGGTGGTCTGTTGGCCCTGCGCAATGCCGATCTGGCGCTGCAAGGCTTCATCAGCAGCCTGGCCAACATCATTCTCAAAGTGCTGCTGATTGTCAGCGTTGCTTCGATGATCGGTGTCGAGACCACCTCCTTTGTGGCTGCCATCGGTGCTGCCGGTCTGGCCATCGGTCTGGCATTGCAGGGCAGCCTGGCGAACTTCGCTGGCGGCGTGTTGATTCTGCTGTTCCGTCCATTCCGTATCGGTGACTGGATCGAAGCGCAAGGCGTGTCGGGTACGGTCGACAGCATCCAGATTTTCCACACCGTGCTGCGTACTGGCGACAACAAGACCATCATCGTGCCTAACGGTAATCTGTCGAACGGCATCATCACCAACACCAATCGTCAGCCGACCCGTAAGGTCGTGTTCGATGTCGGTGTCGATTACGAAGCCGATCTGCAGAAGGCCCGTCAGGTTCTGCTGGATCTGGCCAAGGATGATCGCGTATTGCAGGATCCGGCACCCCAGGCCGTCATTTCGACTTTGGGCGACAGCTCGATCACTGTTTCCCTGCGTGTGTGGGTTAAAACCGCAGACTATTGGGATGTAATGTTCATGTTTAACGAACAGTCGCGTGATCGTTTAAAGACTGCCGGTATTGATATTCCTTTTCCACAGCGCGTGATTCGCGTGGTGCAGGAGTCGGCAACACAATGATAGGTTGCTAATTAATTGCCTGACTTATCGGTCAGGCAGTTAATTGAAGTCACAGGCAATAAAAAAGGCCCATCCGAAGATGGGCCTTTTTTTATGCTTCCAAACTAACCACTGACAATTACAAGATGTTCAGTGGGTATTCGGTGATCAGGCGGAACTCTTTGACGTCGCCTTCGCCCTGGTCGGCGTTGGCAGTGTGCCAGGCCTGACGAATGCGGAAGGACAGATCTTTCGCCGGGCCAGACTGCACAACATATTTGGCTTCGAAGTTGGTTTCGTGGTGTTTGCCATCTTCACCGTACAGGCCGGCGTAAGCGCTGCCAGCCGGGGTGTTGGTACCGTCGATGTCCCAACCTTTAACGTAACGAACCATGAAGCTCAGGCCTGGAACGCCGTACTCGGCCATTTTCAGGTCGTAACGGGCTTGCACGGATTTCTCGCCAGGACCGTTGAAGTCAGAGTACTGGATGGAGTTGGCGAGGAAGATCGAGTCGCCACCACGGTTGTTTTTACCCACACCGATGTAGTCGAACGGGGTGTCGCCGTTGACCTTCTGGAAACCCAGGGTGAAGGTATGAGCCTTCAGGAACGACAGTGCAGTTGCCAGGGAGAAGGTCGTGTTGCTGATGTCACCTGCCTCCTTGTCACCGGTGTCGGTGGTGCGGTAGATGTTGAAATCAGTGTTCAGCGAGGTGTCGCCACCGAACGGGGTGGTCAGGTTCACGTTCGCGTAGTACTGGTTCCAGATATCTTCCAGCTTGGCACCGTAGAGCGATGCGCTCAGGTTTTCGGTGATGCCGTACTTGCCGCCGAAGTAATCGATCGTGTTGGCTTCCACGCCCGCATAGTTGGCGTACAGGCCGCCATCACGTGCGTTTTTGTCCTGGCTGGAGCCGGAGTAGAAGTGACCGGCTTCGAGGTCAAGGTCTTTGACTTCGCTGCTCTGCAACTGGAAGCCAGTGGCGGTTTGCGGCAGGATGCGGGAACCGCCTACAGCGAACACTGGAGAAGTGCTTGGCTGCATGTCGCCGAATTTCAGTTCGGTTTTGGAAACGCGGAATTTGATCGACGCGCCGGCTTTGCCCTGGCTGTCGTTAACGTCGCGGGCACCGTTGTTCGGGTTAACGGTGTCGCTACGGCTCATGTTGCCTGAACCGGAAGTACCATCACCGCCATCCAGTTTCAAGGCCAGGTAACCGTATGCATCGATACCTACGCCAACAGTACCTTGGGTGTAACCGGAGGTGAAGTTACCGAGGAAGCCCTGAGTCCAGTCTTTCTGGTCGTTGCCGCCGTTCTTGTTGTCGCGGTTGAAGTAATAGTTCTTCAACGTCTCGGTGAGTGTCGCGTCCTCAACAAAGCCTTTGGCTTCTGCCTGGTCACTTACAAACGGGGCGGCCGTAGCCAACTGAGAACTGGCGGCTGCAGCAACTGCCAGTGCGATCATGCTCCACTTCATCACGCGCATCGTGATTTGCTCCTTTGGTTTTAGAAGAGTACTGCCGTCCCACCTGTTTTATTATCTGGGCGGCTCTTTCTTTTTGTGTCGGCGCAAACTTATATCACGCCGACAATGTTGGCGATACTTGCTATTCCAACCTTTCAGCTTCTTTACGACGTTGTCGCAAATGGCGTGGTGGATGTCGCAAATTCACAGTACCGACGCAGCCGGACTGACAACTTTCTCGCTGTTTATGGGCCTTTTTGCATCGGTAAAAAAGAGTCCCTGGCAAAACACTTGAATCTCCATCGGGCAACCCTGCCACTGTTCTTATGGGGCTTAAGGCATCCACTTCCAGTGGTGCGCTTATAGTCCATATGGGTACGAATGCAACAAGCGTGCACAAACCGCATTTCTGTTGCGGTTATTTTTTCGATCACTCGCCTGTGCCTGTAAAAGCCTCATGAATACTGGGCGCCAAGCCCCTTTTTATCAGGGCTTGACGCCATTCTTGCTATGGTGTTGCCGCGCCGAAGATCGCGCGTGACAACCAAAAACGTTACCGGTTCACCCCGTCAGTGAGTATTCGGCGGATGCCCGACGCAGTGAGCGTAGACGCGCTGTGCGGTTTTGGTGCAAAAAATTTTACAGCTGTCCAGTATTCATACACTTCGCGCGGGGCGCTAAAAAGAACGCGAGCCGCAATATCGGTCATTTCTTCAGTTTTTCAGCCAGTGCCGGTTCCGTAGTGGTGCGCTCGGCAGATAAATGCCATATCTCGGGGCGTCGACAGTACAAGGGTATCGGCACTGGCAATCGTGAAGGCTGCTTGATTCGCAGGTATGCTGCCGTCCTGTCGCTTGGTGCGCCGCCGAAAGGATGGCCCGCTAAGCTGAATAATGAAGATCAGCCGGGAGTGCGCGCAGTGTTTGCTTTAGATCCACGACTTCAACAGGACACCCTGGTCATCGGCGATTTCCCGCTCAGTCGCCTGCTGCTGTCTAACGATGCCAACTATCCTTGGTTCATCCTGGTGCCTCGTCGCGACGATATCAGCGAGTTGTTTCAGTTGGATGTCGTCGACCAGCAACAACTGTGGCAGGAAACCACTGCGCTGGCCGAGTTGCTCAAGGATTTGTTCGATGCTGACAAAATGAATGTCGCGACCCTGGGTAATGTCGTCAGTCAGTTGCACATGCATGTGATCGTGCGCAAACGCGAAGACGCGGCCTGGCCTGCGCCGGTGTGGGGCAAAGTAGCGGCCAAGCCGTACAGTGACGAGCAGGTCGCCGCGATTCGCGAACGGTTGCGTGCGGTCCTGACCGAGCATTTCACCTTTGTGGAGGGCTGAGTCATGAGTCTGGAAGATCGCGTGACCGATCTGGAAAGCCGTCTGGCGTTTCAGGATGACACCATTCAGGCATTGAACGACGTGCTGGTCGCCCAGCAGCGCGTGGTCGAGCGCCTGCAGTTGCAGATGGCAGCGTTGCTCAAGCGCCAGGAAGAGATGGTCGGCCAGTTCGGCTCTTTCGAGGAAGATGCACCGCCGCCGCATTACTGAGTCTTTTCTTCAGGCATAAAAAAACCGCGAACAGCCAGGCTGCTCGCGGTTTTTTTAAGCCTGGAATCAGCGACGCGGCAATGCGGCGATCACGTCCTCGGCTTGCAGGCCTTTGTCCCGGTTCATCACCGAGAACTCAACGCGCTGGCCTTCGACCAGAACGCGATGGCCCTCGCCACGGATCGCACGAAAGTGCACGAAAATATCATCGCCGGAATCCCGGGAGATAAAGCCGAAGCCTTTGGAGGTGTTGAACCACTTGACGGTACCGGTATCGCGGTTGGTCATGTCATAGCTGGTTGGCGCGGTAGCCGGTGACGAACGATAAAAGCTGACAGCCAGGTGCAGGATGACGGCGACCAGAGCGATGACCAGGCTGAACAGCACGGCTGGCTGGCCGGCGATGACAGGCATTGGAGCGATCAGGGTCAAGGTTTGCAGGACGACAGTCAGCACCAGAAGTGCGCTGACCAGATTTTGCAGATGCTGGCGCGGGCCTTTGTTCCAGTAAGGAATCACTGGAGCGATGACCAGGTTCAGCAGGCCGAAAAAGGCCAGGTAAAGTGCATCGGGTTGTTGCAGGTAGGGAACGGCTTCGGATTTCAAGCTGGGTATGAACGACAGCAGCAATGCCGCTGCGCCCATTAGCAGGTGGACGATTTTCAACATTTTGATTGGCTCACGTTATGACGGCTCACAAGGAAGAGCTGAAGGTGGACGGTTCGCTTCGGAACAAAAATAAGAGGCGGTAGACACGTACACGGCATCAGCCTATGCGCAACGCCCCGGAAAATGGGGCATGGCGACACACTGCCTATTTAACAGCAAAGCCTGCGGCTACTCAAATCAGCCCGGCCAGTGGCATCGATGCGGTCGATTTGTCGCAGTGTGCAGAGCCGATCAGGGCTGCGGGGCGGTGTCAGGCTTGCTAGAGTGGGGTGGCACCTGCTGGATAAATTCAATCGCCGTTAGGGGGTAAGCATGGCAATCGATATCGGTATCAGTGAAGAAGACCGCAAGTCCATCGTCGAAGGGCTGTCCCGTCTGCTGTCGGACACCTATGTGCTGTATCTGAAAACCCATAACTTCCACTGGAACGTCACCGGTCCGATGTTTCGTACGCTGCACCTGATGTTCGAAGAGCAATACAACGAATTGGCACTGGCCGTGGACTCGATCGCCGAACGTATTCGGGCCTTGGGGTTTCCGGCGCCGGGCGCTTATGCGACCTATGCGCGTCTTTCTTCTATCAAGGAGGAGGAGGGTGTGCCGAGTGCCGAAGACATGATCAAACAACTGGTTGCCGGTCAGGAAGCGGTGACGCGTACCGCGCGCGGTATCTTTCCGTTGCTGGACAAAGTCAGCGACGAACCCACCGCCGACCTGCTGACCCAGCGCATGCAGGTGCACGAGAAGACCGCGTGGATGCTGCGAGCACTGCTGGAAGGGTGATCAGCGCGAGGCGCGGGTGTTTGTGGAGGGCCAATACCCGCGTGCTTCCGAAGTCTTACTTTTGATGTCGGCTTATCCTACGCAGATGGGCAAATAGTCATCTGGATATAACTTTGCGTCTGCGCTTTTATGAGGGCACAGGATGTTGTCTTTATAAATAGCAGCGATGACAAGGGAGTGTCAGCGATATGGTCGATGGAGACAGGCAAACCGAATGCTTCGGTTCACGGCAAGAGGGAAAGGTCGATCCGCTGGTCAGCGAGTTCGACATTGCATTGATTCAGCCATTGTCCAGGTCTGTGCGCCTGAATGGTTTTGCCACTTGCCTGAGGCTCGAGCAGGTCTACTGGAACATCCTTGGGCGCATGGCCGAGGATTGCGGTTGTTCGATCAGTACGTTGCTGTCCCATGTGGATCGGCAAGTGCACTTGCGCCACGGTGGGGTAAAAAACTTCAGCGGTCTGGTACGGGTGGTCTGCGTGATGAATGGCCTCAAGGAAGTCCCGCAGGCCATTACGCTCTGACGGGCAGTTGAAATGACGTCGCGGCTTGTGCTGTCTTCCGGCTGCACAGGCCGCATTTAATGGATATAATCCCGCTCTTTCGCCGCAAAGCCCTGCACGCGGTGGCAATCTGATCGCCGAGACACCCCCATGCCGATGTACGATTACCAATGTGCTTCCTGTGGTCATCAGTTGGAAGCCATTCAAAAGATCAGCGAGGCACCGCTGGTCGACTGCCCTGCCTGCCAGGCACCAGAGCTCAAGAAACAGCTGTCCATGCCTGGCTTTCGCCTCAGTGGCGGTGGTTGGTACGAGACCGATTTCAAGACCGGCGCCAAGAAGAATCTGGCCGGTGGCGACAAATCTGACTAGGGTTCAAACCCAGGTTGAACGAACACGCGTGAGATTCCGGGTCGCTTCTGAGCGCCGGGATCTCCACCGAATATCGAATGACGAGAAGCGAACCATTATCATGATGCGCAGCCACTATTGCGGCCAACTGAACGAAAGCCTGGAAGGCCAGGAAATTACCCTTTGCGGATGGGTTCACCGTCGCCGCGACCACGGCGGGGTGATTTTCCTCGATATCCGTGATCGTGACGGTCTGGCCCAAGTGGTATTCGATCCGGATCGCGCCGAGAGCTTCGCCGCCGCCGATCGCGTGCGCAGCGAATACGTCGTGAAGATCACCGGCAAGGTACGTCTGCGTCCGGCCGGTGCGACCAACGCCAACATGGCATCCGGCATGATCGAAGTGCTGGGTTACGAACTGGAAGTGCTGAACGAGTCGGAAACCCCGCCGTTCCCGCTGAACGAGTTCTCCGACGTCGGCGAAGAAACCCGTCTGCGCTATCGCTTCCTCGACCTGCGTCGTCCGGAAATGGCCGAGAAGCTGCGTCTGCGTTCGCGCATGACCACCAGCATCCGTCGCTTCCTCGACGAGAACGGCTTCCTCGATGTCGAAACGCCGATCCTGACCCGTGCCACCCCTGAAGGTGCGCGTGACTATCTGGTGCCGAGCCGTACTCACGCCGGTTCGTTCTTCGCCCTGCCGCAATCGCCGCAGCTGTTCAAGCAACTGCTGATGGTCGCCGGTTTCGACCGTTACTACCAGATCGCCAAGTGCTTCCGCGACGAAGACCTGCGCGCCGACCGTCAGCCGGAATTCACCCAGATCGACATCGAGACCAGCTTCCTCGATGAAAAAGAGATCATGGGCCTGACCGAAGAAATGATCCGCAACCTGTTCAAGGAAGTGCTGGGTCTGGAATTCGGCGATTTCCCGCACATGACCTTCGAAGAAGCCATGCGCCGTTACGGTTCCGACAAGCCAGACCTGCGTAACCCGCTGGAACTGGTCGACGTTGCCGATCAGCTCAAAGAAGTCGATTTCAAAGTCTTCAGCGGCCCGGCCAACGATCCGAAATGCCGTATCGCCGCACTGCGCGTTCCAGGCGGGGCGAGCATGCCGCGCAAGCAGATCGACGACTACACCAAGTTCGTCGGCATCTACGGTGCCAAGGGCCTGGCATACATCAAGGTCAACGAGCGTGCAGCCGGTGTTGAAGGTCTGCAATCGCCGATCGTGAAGAACATTCCGCTGGAAAACCTCAACGCCATCCTCGATCGCGTGGGTGCAGTCGACGGTGACATCGTGTTCTTCGGCGCCGACAAGGCCAAGATCGTCAGCGAAGCCTTGGGCGCACTGCGCATCAAGCTCGGTCACGACCTCAAGCTGCTGACCTGCGAGTGGGCGCCAATGTGGGTCGTCGACTTCCCGATGTTCGAAGAAAACGACGACGGCAGCTTCTCCGCGCTGCACCACCCGTTCACCGCACCGAAGTGCACGCCGCAAGAGCTTGAAGCCAACCCGGCTGGCGCTCTGTCCCGCGCGTACGACATGGTGCTGAACGGCACCGAACTGGGTGGTGGTTCGATCCGTATTCACCGCAAAGAGATGCAACAGTCGGTATTCCGTCTGCTGGGCATCAACGAAGCGGAACAGGAAGAGAAGTTCGGCTTCCTGCTCGACGCCCTCAAGTACGGTGCACCGCCACACGGTGGTCTGGCCTTCGGTCTGGATCGTCTGGTGATGCTGATGACCGGCGCCCAGTCGATCCGTGAAGTGATCGCTTTCCCGAAAACCCAGAGTGCTGCCGACGTGATGACGCAAGCGCCGGGTGTGGTGGATGCCAAGGCACTGCGCGAATTGCACATTCGTTTGCGCGAAACGCCAAAGGCTGAGTAAGACGGGCCTGAAGGCGCATCTTCGGATGCGCCTTTTTTCTATCTATAGAGAGCAGGTCGAGATTTTTTGTGTGCTGGCCGCTGCATGAGCAGGGCGGGCAACGTTTCAAAGAGAATTCGGAGCGAGTTATGGCAGGTCATTCCAAGTGGGCGAACATCAAGCACCGCAAAGAACGTCAGGATGCCAAAAGAGGCAAGATCTTCACCAAGTGGATCCGTGAACTGACTGTTGCGGCCCGTCAGGGCGGCGGTGATCCGGGCTCCAATCCGCGTCTGCGTCTGGCGCTGGATAAAGCGCTGAGCGCGAACATGAGCCGTGACATCATCGACCGCGCCGTGGCGCGCGGCGCCGGTGCGACCGAAGCGGACAACGTTGAAGAGTTGACTTACGAAGGCTACGGCCCGGGCGGTGTAGCGGTGTTGGTCGAGTGCATGACCGACAACCGCAACCGCACCGCCGCAGCCGTGCGTCACGCGTTCAGCAAGTGCGGTGGCAACCTCGGCACCGACGGTTCGGTGGCATACCTCTTCGAGCGCAAAGGCCAGATCAGCTTCGCGCCGGGCGTTGATGAAGACGCGCTGACCGAAGCGGCGCTGGAAGCCGATGCCGATGACGTGGTCGCTCACGAAGACGGTTCGATCGACGTGTTCACCTCGTTCACCAGTTTCTATGCGGTGCGTAACGCGCTGGAAGCAGCCGGGTTCAAGGGCGATGACGCGGAAATCGTCATGCAGCCGACCACCAGCGCCGAGCTGGATCTGGAAGGCGCGGAGAAGGTGCTCAAGCTGATCGACATGCTTGAGGATCTGGATGACGTGCAGAACGTCTACTCCAACGCGGATATTCCGGAAGACGTGGCCGCTCAGCTCGGTTAAGAGCGGCTACGATTCAATGTGGGAGCGAGCCTGCTCGCGAAGGCGGATTTTCAGGCAACATCGTTGCCGTTGATGAAACCGCTTTCGCGAGCAGGCTCGCTCCCACATTTGTTATGGGTTGATTTGAAAATCGTGCTTTTACCGAATCTGCAGGCGTTATGACTTTAATTCTTGGTATCGACCCCGGTTCGCGTATCACCGGTTACGGGATTGTTCGCGATACCGGGCGTGGTGGCTGCATTTATGTCGCTTCGGGCTGCATCCGCACCGGCGCGGGCGAATTGCACGAGCGTCTGCAAATCGTCTATCGCGGCGTACGCGAGATCATCCAGACCTACGGCCCGGTGACGATGGGCATCGAAAAGGTGTTCATGGCGAAAAACGCCGATTCGGCGCTGAAACTCGGGCAGGCTCGCGGTGCAGCGATTGTCGCTGGCGCTGAAGAATGCCTGGAGATCGCCGAGTACACGGCCACTCAGGTCAAACAGGCGGTTGTTGGCACAGGCGCCGCCAATAAAGAACAAGTGCAGATGATGGTCATGCACATGCTCAAGCTGACCGCCAAACCGCAAATCGATGCCTCGGATGCATTGGCCATCGCCATTTGCCATGCGCATACCCGCTCCAGTCTGCTGCCGCACGGCTTGGGAGCGGCACGCAGTCGTGGCGGGCGCCTGCGTCTCTGATAGCATCAGCATCAATTTTCCTGAAAGCGGATGTTTGCGCCTGGGTCGTCGGCCCGACAATCTGCCTTTCGACAGTCGCCAGCCCATGGCTGGCCAATGCTCAAGGATCTGAAACGTGATTGGACGCTTGCGCGGCACTCTGGCTGAGAAACAGCCGCCGCACCTGATTCTGGATGTAAACGGCCTCGGGTATGAGCTGGAAGTGCCCATGACCACGCTTTATCGCCTGCCGTCGGTCGGTGAACCGCTGACCCTGCACACCCATTTGGTCGTACGTGAAGACGCCCAGTTACTCTATGGTTTCGCTGGCAAGCGTGAGCGAGACTTTTTTCGCGAGTTGATCCGTCTCAATGGTGTCGGGCCAAAATTGGCGCTGGCGCTGATGTCGAGCCTGGAGGTCGATGAGCTGATCCGTTGCGTGCAATCCCAGGACACTTCGGCCCTGACCAAGGTCCCGGGCGTTGGCAAAAAAACCGCTGAGCGCCTGTTGGTCGAACTGAAAGATCGCTTCAAGGCCTGGGAAACTTCGCCAGCGATGTTTGCTCTTGTGCCGAATCAGCCAGACGGCCCGGCGCCGGTCAACACCGCCGAAAACGATGCAGTCAGCGCGCTGATTTCCCTCGGCTACAAGCCGCAGGAAGCGAGCAAGGCGATTACCGCCATCAAGGACAAGAATTTGAGCAGTGAAGATCTGATCCGCCGCGCCCTGAAGGGAATGATTTAAGTGATTGAAGCTGATCGTCTGATCGCTGCCGCGCACAGCCCGCGCGAGCGCGAAGAAGTCCAGGATCGAGCCATCCGCCCGGTCAGCCTGGCCGACTACATTGGCCAGCCGACCGTGCGCGAGCAGATGGAGCTGTTCATCCAGGCTGCCCGTGGCCGTAGCGAATCCCTCGACCATACGCTGATCTTCGGTCCGCCGGGTCTGGGCAAGACCACACTGGCCAACATCATCGCCCAGGAAATGGGCGTGTCGATCAAGAGCACGTCCGGGCCGGTGCTGGAGCGTCCGGGTGATCTGGCGGCGCTGCTGACCAACCTGGAACCGCACGATGTGCTGTTCATCGACGAAATCCATCGTCTGTCGCCGATCGTTGAAGAAGTGCTGTATCCGGCCATGGAAGACTTCCAGCTCGACATCATGATCGGTGAAGGGCCGGCCGCGCGTTCGATCAAGCTCGATCTGCCGCCGTTCACCCTCGTGGGTGCGACCACTCGCGCTGGCATGCTGACCAATCCGCTCCGTGACCGTTTCGGTATCGTCCAGCGTCTTGAGTTCTACAGCACAGCTGATCTGGCGACGATTGTCAGTCGATCCGCAGCCATTCTCGGTCTGCCGCTGGATCCCGAAGGTTCGTTCGAAATCGCACGGCGCGCCCGCGGCACGCCGCGGATCGCCAACCGTCTGCTGCGACGGGTGCGCGACTTTGCCGAAGTTCGTGCCCAGGGCCACATCACCAAAGCGGTGGCGGATCTGGCGCTGAACCTGCTCGACGTCGATGAGCACGGATTCGATCACCAGGACCGGCGTCTGTTACTGACCATGATCGAAAAGTTCGATGGCGGGCCGGTCGGCATCGACAGTCTGGCGGCGGCGATCAGCGAAGAGCGTCATACCATTGAGGACGTGTTGGAGCCGTACCTGATTCAGCAGGGTTACATCATGCGCACGCCTCGGGGCAGGGTGGTCACGCGACACGCCTACCTGCATTTCGGATTAAACATTCCGTCACGAATGGGCGAGATGCCCGTGGTAGACGAGTTTCTCGATGCCGTGGACGATTAATACACATTTGTTGTCGATTTATTCAGGGTTTGTATGGTCAGAGGACGGTACTTTTGCAGTAAAGCCTCGAAACCATGAAAAACAGTTGCCTGGCCGGATTGGCAACCTGAGGAGTAAGCACTAGAGTATGCGCGCGCAAAACGGGCTTGAGCCGTTCGCACATCGTTGTCGCGTTTATTACGAGGACACCGATGCGGGCGGCATCGTGTATTACGTTAATTACCTCAAGTTTATGGAACGGGCTCGAACCGAGCGGCTTCGCGAACTGGGCTTTGCCCAATCGCAGCTGGCAGGAGAGGACCTGTTGTTCGTCGTGCATTCCAGCGAAGCGCGTTATCACGCGCCGGCGCGACTGGACGACGAACTGCTGGTAAGCGCTGAAGTAATCGAATTGAACCGGGTCAGCCTGCGCTTCAAACAGCAGGTCAGGCGGGCAACGGATAATGTGCTGCTCTGTGAGGGGCAGTTTTTGGTGGCCTGTGTGCGCACTAACAGTTTGAAACCTCGGGCCCTTCCCGAAGACTTGCGTGCGGCCTTCGCCGACGCGGTCGGCCCGGGTACACACTCAAAGCAGGAGATAAAGCGTGGAAGCTAACGTCGTCGACCATTCCTCCATGTGGAGCCTGGTCAGCAATGCCAGCATCGTGGTGCAGTTGGTAATGTTGACCCTGGTGGCCGCATCGGTGACCTCATGGATCATGATCTTTCAGCGCAGCAATCTGCTGCGTGCCGGTCGACGCGCCCTGGAGAGCTTCGAAGAGCGCTTCTGGTCGGGTATCGACCTGTCCAAGCTGTACCGTCAAGCGGGCAGCAACCCGGATCCTGATTCGGGTGTGGAACAGATTTTCCGTGCCGGTTTCAAAGAGTTCTCGCGTCTGCGTCAGCAGCCTGGTGTCGATCCTGAAGCAGTGATGGAAGGTGTGGCCCGGGCCATGCGCGTCGCCATCTCCCGCGAAGAAGAGAAGCTGGAGCAGAGCCTGCCGTTCCTCGCCACTGTCGGTTCGGTCAGTCCGTACATCGGCCTGTTCGGTACTGTGTGGGGCATCATGAACTCCTTCCGCGGTCTGGCCAGCGCCCAGCAAGCGACCCTGGCCACTGTGGCCCCGGGTATCGCCGAAGCCCTGATCGCCACCGCGATCGGTCTGTTCGCTGCGATCCCTGCGGTTATCGCTTACAACCGTTTCGCCGCTCGCAGTGAAACCTTGCTGGGCCGCTACTACACCTTCGCCGATGAATTCCAGGCGATCCTGCACCGCAAAGTGCACACCAGCGAAGAATAAGCAGGTAATTTCCAATGGCTTTAATCGCTCGAGCTCGCAAAAAGCGCAAGCCGGTCGCCGAAATGAACGTAGTGCCTTACATCGACGTGATGCTGGTACTGCTGGTCATTTTCATGGTGACCGCGCCGATGCTCAATCAGGGCGTGAAAGTTGATCTGCCCAAGGTTTCCAGCGAAGCCTTGCCGCAGGACAACAACACTCAGGTCCTGACCATTTCGATCAAGGCTGACAAGACCTATTACTGGAACCTTGGCAGCGAAGTCGATACCGAGAAGCAACAGGACAGGGCGATGACCCTGCCACAGATGACTGATGCGGTGACCAAGATCATTCGCGCCGGCACCGAAGGCGGCAAGCGTACCCAGGTCTTTATCCGCGGTGACAAGACCGTCGACTACGGTTCGGTCATGGGCGCCATGGGCGGGTTGCAGAAAGCCGGGGTCGGTAACGTTGGTCTGATCACCGAGGCCCCCTGATGCAGCAACAGAGAGAGCCGTCCGCCTCGGAAAGCTTCTTCTGGCCTAGTGTCTGGGCGATCGTCTTGCACGTGCTGGTATTCGGCATGCTGTTCGTCAGTTTCGCCTTCACACCGGAGCTGCCGCCGGCCAAGCCGATTGTCCAGGCGACCCTGTACCAGCTGAAATCGAAAAGTCAGGCAACCACCCAGACCAATCAGAAGATTGCGGGTGAGGCGAAGAAATCCGCCGCGCGCCAGACCGAAGTCGAGCAGATGGAGCAGAAAAAGGTCGAGCAGGAAGCGGTGAAAGCTGCGGAACAAAAGAAAGAAGAAGCGGCTCAAAAGGCCGAGGAAGCCAAGAAGGCCGATGAGGCTAAAAAAGCGGACGAAGCGAAAAAGGCCGATGACGCCAAAAAAGCCGACGACGCGAAGAAAGCCGAAGCCAAGAAGGCCGAAGAGAAACAATTGGCTGATATAGCCAAGAAGAAAGCCGAAGAAGAGGCCAAAGAAGAGGCCAAGAAAGAGGCCGCTGAAGAAGCCAAGAAGAAAATCGTCGAAGACGCGAAGAAGAAAGCCGCCGAAGACGCCAAGAAAAAAGCTGAAGCTGAAGAGGCGAAGAAGAAAATCGCCGAAGATGCGAAGAAGAAAGCTGCTGCCGATGCTGCGAAGAAGAAAGCGCAGGATGCGGCGCGCAAGTCTGTAGAAGAGAAGAAAGCGCAGGCTCTGGCTGACTTGCTTTCCGACAAGACCGAGCGTCAGCAGGCTATGGCGGATGAAGTGGGTGATGAAACCGCAGGTAACTTCGATGATCTGATTCGTTCACGGGCATCGGAAGGTTGGGCGCAGCCGCCATCGGCCCGTAAGGGCATGAAGGTGGTCCTGCAAATCAACATGTTGCCTGACGGGACGATCTCCGGTGTTTCGGTGGCTAATTCCAGCGGCGACGTGCCTTTCGACAGTTCTGCAGTCGCGGCAGTAAAAAATATTGGTCGGTTGACCGAAATGCAGGGTTTGAAGCCAGCTGATTTCGCTCCCTACCGTTCATTCAAGATGACATTCACACCTGAGGATCTAGCCTTGTGAGAAACCTTCTTCGAGGATTGCTCGTCGTCATGGTCTGCTTTGCAGGCCTGGCTACAGCGGACGAAAAAAATATCCTGGTCAGCAGTGGCAGCTCCCAGGCGACTCCAATTGCCGTAGTGCCATTCGGTGTTCAGGGCGGTGCGGTGCTGCCGGACGACATCGCTGAAATCATTGGTAACGATTTGCGTAACTCGGGTTATTACGCGCCGATTCCAAAGCAGAACATGATCAGTCAGCCAAGCCAGCCGAGCGAAATCATCTTCCGTGACTGGAAGGCGGTAAATGCTCAATTCATCATGGTTGGCAGCATTGCACCCGCAGGTGGCCGCCTGCAGGTGCAATGGGCACTGTTCAATGTTGCCACCGAGCAGAAAGTAGCTGACGGCAATGTTTCCGGTACGCCAGAGCAACTGCGTGACATGGCGCACTTCATCTCTGATCAGTCGTTCCAGAAGCTGACCGGTATCGAGGGTGCGTTTTCGACTCGCCTGCTGTACGTGACGGCTGAACGCTTCTCCGAGAAGAATACCCGTTACACCCTGCAGCGCTCGGACTATGACGGCGCTCGCGCCGTGACTTTGCTGCAATCGCGTGAGCCGATCCTGTCGCCACGCTTTGCACCGGATGGCAAGCGCATCGCCTACGTGTCGTTCGAGCAGAAGCGCCCGCGCATCTTCATGCAGAACATCGACACCGGTCGCCGTGAGCAGATCACCAACTTCGAAGGCCTGAACGGTGCACCCGCCTGGTCGCCGAATGGCGATCGCCTGGCGTTCGTACTGTCCAAAGACGGTAACCCGGACATCTACGTGATGAACCTGGCTTCGCGCCAGATCACCCGTGTGACCGCCGGTCCCGGCATCAACACCGAACCGTACTGGGGCAAGGATGGTTCGACCATCTACTTCACCTCGGACCGTGGCGGCAAGCCGCAGATCTACAAAACCAGCGCCAGTGGCGGTGGTGCCGAACGTGTGACGTTTGTGGGCAACTACAACGCCAACCCGAAACTGTCGGCGGATGAAAAGACTTTGGTGATGATCCATCGTCAGGATGGCTTCACCAATTTCAAGGTGGCAGCCCAGGATTTGCAGCGAGGTAGTGTAAAGATCCTCACTGATAGCACTCTGGACGAGTCACCTACTGTTGCGCCCAACGGCACCATGGTAATCTACGCCACCCGCCAACAGGGCCGGGGAGTCTTGATGCTCGTGTCCATTAATGGACGCGTTAGGCTCCCGCTTCCTACCGCTCAAGGCGAAGTCAGAGAACCGTCCTGGTCCCCTTACCTGAAGTGAGCGGGCGCTACACGTTTTACTTAACACACTGGGGTTCATTAGGAGTTTCACGATGGAAATGCTGAAGTTTGGTAAATTTGCTGCGCTGGCTCTGGCCATGGCTGTAGCTGTAGGTTGCTCGTCCAAAGGCGGCGACAACGCCGGTGAAGGCGCTGTTGATCCAAACGCTGGTTACGGCGCAAACACTGGTGCCGTTGACGGTTCCCTGAGCGAAGAAGCTGCTCTGCGCGCAATCACCACCTTCTACTTCGAATACGACAGCTCGGACCTGAAGCCAGAAGCCATGCGCGCTCTGGACGTTCACGCCAAAGACCTGAAAGCAAACGGCGCTCGCGTTGTTCTGGAAGGCAACACCGACGAACGTGGTACTCGTGAGTACAACATGGCACTGGGCGAGCGTCGTGCGAAAGCCGTTCAGCGCTACCTGGTACTGCAAGGTGTTTCCCCAGCTCAGCTGGAACTGGTTTCCTACGGCGAAGAGCGTCCAGTTGCTACCGGCAACGACGAGCAGTCCTGGGCTCAAAACCGTCGCGTCGAACTGCGTAAGTAATTCGATATGCGAACGTGCCGTCGTGCTGTAACTGTTCTGGCTCTCAGCCTCGCGCCGCTTGCGGCGTGGGCTGCGGTTCCTGTGGTCGATGACAACTCCGGTTATAACAATAGCGGGAGCAGTTATCCGCCTGCAGGTTACGGTACGAACGGCGCCTATGCCGGGGGAGCGGCTTCGGCCCCTGCCTCGGCACAAGGCATGCTGTTCAACCAATTGCAACAGATGCAGGATCAGATTTCGCGCCAGCAAGGCGTGATTGAAGAACTGCAAAATCAGGTTGCGCGCATGAAGCAGGAATCCCTGGAGCGATACCAGGATCTTGATCGGCGCATAGGATCCGGCGTTACACCTGCCGCGACTCCCGAGAATTCTTCTGCCGGTGGCGACGCAAGCGCTGCTGCCGGTGCTGCCGCTGGTGCAGGGGCTGCTGCAGCAACCCAGGCTCCGGCTGCGGGTAGCGAACCGGCTGATCCGGCCAAGGAAAAGCTGTATTACGATGCCGCTTTCGACCTGATCAAAGCCAAGGATTTCGACAAGGCCAGCCAGGCTTTTGCCGCTTTCCTGCGCAAATACCCGAACAGCCAATACGCGGGCAACGCCCAGTACTGGTTGGGCGAAGTGAACCTGGCCAAGGGCGATCTGCAAGGTGCAGGTCAGGCTTTTGCCAAGGTTTCGCAGCTGTATCCCAAGCACGCCAAAGTGCCGGATTCGCTGTACAAGCTGGCTGACGTAGAGCGCCGCCTCGGTCATACCGACAAGGTCAAAGGCATTCTGCAGCAGGTGGTGGCCCAATATCCGGGTACCTCTGCCGCTCAGCTGGCTCAACGCGATCTGCAACGCATGTAAGGTCGTGTTACCCGTTTAGAAGAAACCCGCGCTTGTCGCGGGTTTTTTCGTTAGAATTCACGCCCTTTTTCTGAAACACGCTTCTTGCGGTCTGCGCGTTGGCGGGATTGCCTGAAGTGCCTGACGGAGGCGGACAGCCTGTTTAGCTGTTACGCCCGTGGCGACTATGCAAGACACATTGAGAATCACCGAAGTTTTCTACTCTTTGCAGGGGGAAACGCGGACTGCCGGGCTGCCCACTGTTTTTGTGCGCCTGACCGGTTGCCCTTTGCGTTGCCAATACTGCGACAGCGCCTATGCCTTCAGTGGCGGCACCGTGCGGACCCTCGACGACATCCTCGAGCAAGTGGCCGGATTTCGTCCGCGCTATGTCTGCGTCACCGGCGGTGAGCCGCTGGCTCAGCCGATCGCCATTCCTTTGCTCAAACAGTTGTGTGATGCCGGTTACGAGGTCTCGCTGGAAACCAGCGGCGCCCTCGACGTCTCGGCGGTCGATCCGCGCGTCAGTCGCGTTGTCGACCTGAAAACGCCGGGTTCGAAAGAAGCCCATCGCAACCGTTACGAGAACATCGAACTGCTGACTCCCAACGATCAGGTGAAATTTGTCATCTGCTCGCGGGAAGACTATGACTGGGCGGTATCGAAGCTGATCCAGTACGGGCTTGATCGACGTGCGGGTGAAGTGCTGTTCTCCCCAAGTCATCATGACCTCAATGCCAGGGATCTGGCGGATTGGGTGGTGGCAGACAACTTGCCAGTGCGGTTGCAACTGCAACTGCATAAATATCTATGGAATGATGAGCCGGGGCGCTGATATGACTGAACAACTGAACACCAACGAAAAACGTGCGGTAATCCTGCTGTCTGGAGGTCTTGACTCGGCCACCGTCGTGGCAATGGCCCGTGCTGAAGGCTACGCCTGCTACACCATGAGCTTCGACTACGGTCAGCGCTCCCACGCCGAACTGCATGCGGCTGCACGCGTCGCTCGCGACCTGGGCGTGGTCGAGCACAAAGTGATCGGCCTCAACCTCAACGGCATGGGCGGCTCGGCCCTGACCGACACCAGCATCGACATTCCCGAAGAACTCGGTGAAGGCATTCCGGTGACTTACGTGCCGGCGCGCAATACCGTGTTCCTGTCGCTGGCGCTGGGTTGGGCAGAAGTGCTCGGCGCGCGCGACATCTTTATTGGTGTGAACGCAGTCGATTATTCCGGTTACCCGGATTGCCGTCCCGAGTTCATCGAGTCGTTCGAGCGCATGGCCAATCTGGCGACCAAGGCCGGTGTTGAAGGCAACGGCTTCCGCATTCAGGCGCCGTTGCAGAACCTGAGCAAGGCGCAGATCGTTCAGGCGGGCGTGAAGCTCGGCGTTGATTATGGCCTCACTGTTTCCTGCTATCAGGCCGACGATGACGGCCGTGCGTGCGCCAAATGCGACAGCTGCCGCCTGCGCGCAGAAGGCTTCGCGGCCGCTGGTGTGGAGGACCCAACACCTTATTTTTGATTATTTTCAAAAAGGTGTTGAATAGTCCTTAAAAATCAGTATTATACGCGCCACCACACAGCGGGTCGTTAGCTCAGTTGGTAGAGCAGTTGGCTTTTAACCAATTGGTCGTAGGTTCGAATCCCACACGACCCACCATATTTGGCGGTTTAGAAAATCCGGAAGGCCCACGAAAGTGAGGATTTCAGGGTTTTTTTTTGCCTGCATTTCCGCTATGCGTTAATTCAATACCCGCAGCGCTGACGCAGGTCAGAATCATCTTTTGTATCAACGGGATATTCTGTAGCCTTGCGCAGCTTCAATGCTGTCCGTGCCTGATAATACTCACTCTCCCGGCGGTACCCTCTAGCGGTCCGGAGCCGGGTGTATACTCGACTTTCGCGCGAAAGCGCCTGCAGGTCTTGCGAACATGACGCAGATTTCCGAACGCCTTCTGGTTCAAGCCCACCTCGACGCCAAACAGCCCAAACCGCTGACCGCTGAGGAAGAGGCTTATTACCGTGCCGCCATCGCCGCCGAGCTCAAGGCTCAGGACGCGGTGCTGGTGGCCCACTTTTATTGCGACCCGGTGATTCAGGCTCTGGCCGAAGAAACCGGTGGCTGTGTCTCTGACTCCCTGGAAATGGCCCGCTTCGGCAACGCTCACCCGGCGAAGACTGTGGTGGTTGCCGGCGTGAAGTTCATGGGCGAGACCGCGAAGATTCTCAATCCGGAAAAGCGTGTGCTGATGCCGACCCTCGACGCGACCTGCTCGCTCGACCTGGGTTGCCCGGTCGACGAGTTCTCGGCGTTCTGCGATCAGCACCCGGAGCGCACGGTGGTGGTTTATGCCAACACCTCTGCAGCGGTCAAAGCTCGTGCTGACTGGGTGGTGACATCAAGTTGTGCGCTGGAGATCGTCGAAAGCCTGATGGACAACGGCGAGACAATCATCTGGGGGCCGGACAAGCACCTGGGCACCTACATTCAGCGTAAGACCGGCGCCGACATGCTGCTCTGGGACGGTGCCTGCATCGTTCACGAAGAGTTCAAGTCCAAGCAGCTCGAAGACATGAAAGCGCTGTATCCGGACGCCGCGATTCTGGTGCACCCGGAGTCGCCGACGTCGGTGATCGAACTGGCAGATGCCGTTGGCTCGACCAGTCAGCTGATTGCCGCTGCACAGTCGTTGCCGAACAAGACGCTGATCGTGGCGACCGACCGCGGCATCTTCTACAAGATGCAGCAGTTGTGCCCGGACAAGGTCTTTATCGAGGCACCAACTGCCGGTAACGGCGCAGCATGCCGCAGTTGCGCGCATTGCCCGTGGATGGCCATGAACACCCTTGAGCGCACGCTCAAGAGCTTGAAGGAAGGCACGAACGAGATCTTTGTGGATCCGGCGTTGATTCCGCAGGCGATCCGGCCGCTGAAGCGCATGCTCGACTTTACTCAAGCTGCACGGATGAAACTGGCCGGGAACGCCTAAGCTCTTTCGGGCAACGAATAAAGCTGTAGGAGTGAGCCTGCTCGCGATAGCGGTGTGTCAGATAACAATTATGTTGACTGACACACCGCTATCGCGAGCAGGCTCACTCCTACAGTGGTATTTGGCGTCTGGAAGTTATTTGGTCTTTTTCGGAATTCGCACGAGGCGAGTATCGGAGTAGATGTCATGCCACGTGCGCTTCTGCTTGTCGTACAGCGACCAGAAGAACCCCAGCCCGACGCACAACCACGATGCAATCGACACCATGAACCGCAACAGCGCCTGCCACAGGCTGATCGCGGTGCCATTGCCGTTCTGCACGCGAATCCCCCACACTTGCATGCCCAGTGTCTGCCCGCCATGGGTCCAGAACTTGGCAAAGAATGCGAACAGCACCAACAGCAGCACGGTGGAGTAGAGCGGATCGCCGTCGAGCTTGCCGGCATCGGTCATCACTCGTAGACGCTCTTCGCCAATGATCGCTGCCTGAATCAACTTGTAAACGAAACCGGTGACGATCAGCAGCGCGGTACAGAGCAAGAAGTCATAAAACATCGCTGCCAGGCGGCGACCAAGACCAGCGGGAGGAAAATCCCCTTGGGGCGTGAGCAGGTTTTTCGACATGGCAGCCTCTGGACGCAAAGTGAAGCGCCATTTTACGGAATCGCGCGCACAAAAAAGCCCCTGATATCAATATCAGGGGCTTTTTCGTAACAGAAATCAGGCTTCTGCTTGTACTTCGTCAGCCTGCATGCCTTTCTGGCCTTGCACAGCAACGAAGGTCACTTTCTGGCCTTCTTTCAGACTTTTGAAGCCGTTGCCCTGAATGGCGCGGAAATGCACGAACAGATCCGGACCGCTTTCTGGAGTGATAAAACCAAAACCTTTCTCGTCGTTAAACCACTTGACGGTACCGCTCTGACGTGTGGACATTTCTTATTTCCTTTGACGCATAAATTGATGACAGTCTCTTTCTCATGAAAGAGTACTGGGGCTGGTTGCAGGAGAGTAAGAAGACGTCGAACGGGATGTAGCTAACTTGTAGGCTACTGCCCAGGTCACGATTCCAAGCTGACCCATGCAAACACAGTGGACAAACTCTACGCCAACTACGGGAGAAAAAACAAGCCCTGTGAAGACCCCGGTTTTACTGCGCTTGCTGGCAGTTTGTCAGTCCACTAGTGCAGCCTTAGACGAATCGCTTGTTCAATTGTTTTCGAAGGTTATAAGCAAAGTTCATATTCGAAACGGTTGTTGGAAAATGCACTTTTTTGTGGCGATTGCGTTACACATTAGTGCACGCATTACGCAATCGCGTTACTTATAGAAACAGTCAATCAACCGCGATAGTAGCGTTGTGGAACAAATGGCATTTTGCTTACAAGCATTGGCACCTTTTTCCCACGTACGATGGCCCAAACGGTTGTATCGAGGGTGACATAAGCGCTGTCGAGGTAACCCATTGCCAGCGGACCGCCGAGGGTTGGTCCGAAACCACCGCTGCATACGGTGCCGATGATTTCGCCCGCTTCATTGACGATTTCCGCGCCTTCACGGACTGGGGTGCGTTCTTGCGGCAGTAGCCCGACACGTTTGCGCGCAATCCCATTGTGTTGCTGGGCGAAAATGTTTTCTGCCCCCGGGAAGCCGCCAGCGCGTGCGCCGTCAGCACGGCGGGGCTTGGAAATCGCCCACAGCAGGCTGGCCTCGATCGGCGTGGTTTCTGTGTTCATGTCGTGGCCGTACAGGCACAGGCCGGCTTCCAGGCGCAGCGAGTCGCGGGCACCGAGGCCGATGGCCTGGACTTGCGGTTCAGCCAGCAGAGCGCGAGCCAGTTTTTCGGCATCGGTGGCCGGCACCGAGATTTCGAAACCGTCCTCACCGGTATAGCCCGAACGACTGACGAAGCAATCCACGCCCAGCAGATTCACGCGAGCGAATTGCATAAAGGTCATTTTCGCAACGTCGGGAGCCAGTCGCGCCAGCACGGTAACAGCAGCCGGACCTTGCAGCGCCAGCAGCGCACGCTCTTCGAACAGCGCCGTAATGGTGCATTGATCGCCGATGTATTGTTGCAGGTGAGCCAGATCCTGATCCTTGCACGCGGCATTGACCACCAGGAACAGTTCGTCGTTGCCGAGGTTGGCGACCATCAGGTCATCGAGAATGCCGCCGGTTTCGTTGGTGAACATCGCGTAACGCTGCATGCCCACCGGCAGGTCGATGATGTCCACCGGCACCAGGGTTTCCAGAGCTTTGGCGGCGTTGGCGCCGGTCAGGCGGATCTGGCCCATGTGCGAGACGTCGAACAGCCCGGCCTGTTCACGGGTGTGCTGGTGTTCTTTCATCACGCCGAGCGGGTATTGCACCGGCATGTCGTAGCCGGCGAACGGTACCATGCGGGCGCCGAGTTCGATGTGCAGAGCGTGCAGCGGGGTTTTCGACAGTTGTTCGGTGGACATGCGTGGCTCCTTGAAAGTTTGAGTTGGGGGCAAGAGGCAAGATCAAGATCAAAAGCCCCTCACCCCAGCCCTCTCCCGGAGGGAGAGGGAGTTAGGTACGTTTCTCTCCCGGGGGAGAGGGGGGCTAATTACGTTTTTCTCCCTGAGGGAGAGGTGGTCAATTTCGCGATCAGCATTCGATAATGTTGACCGCCAGACCGCCGCGGGCGGTCTCTTTGTATTTGCTTTTCATGTCGGCGCCGGTCTGGCGCATGGTGCGGATGACTTTGTCGAGGGAGACGAAATGCTGGCCGTCGCCGCGCATGGCCATGCGCACCGCGTTGATCGCTTTCACCGAACCCATCGCATTGCGCTCGATGCACGGCACCTGCACCAGCCCGCCAATCGGATCGCAGGTCAGGCCGAGGTTGTGTTCCATGCCGATTTCCGCCGCGTTCTCGACTTGCTGAACACTGCCGCCGAGCACCTCACATAACGCGCCGGCCGCCATCGAACAGGCAACGCCAACTTCACCCTGGCAGCCGACTTCGGCGCCTGAGATCGAGGCGTTCTCCTTGTAGAGAATGCCGATGGCCGCAGCGGTCAGCAGAAACCGCACGACGCCGTCGTCATTCGCGCCGGGGATAAAGCGCATGTAGTAATGCAGCACTGCCGGAATGATCCCGGCCGCGCCGTTGGTTGGCGCGGTGACCACGCGGCCACCGTTGGCGTTTTCTTCATTCACTGCCAAGGCGTACAGGTTGACCCAGTCGAGCACCGACAACGGATCGCGCAATGCTGATTCCGGGTTCTTGCACAACTGCCGGTGCAATGCCGTCGCGCGGCGTTTGACCTTCAAGCCACCGGGCAGAATGCCTTCGTTACGACAACCTGCAGCGACGCAATCCTGCATCACTTGCCAGATGTTCAGCAGGCCGGCGCGGGTTTCCGCCTCAGGGCGCCAGGCGCTTTCGTTGGTCAGCATCACTTGACTGATCGACAGGCCATAAGTGGCGCAGTGACCGAGCAAGTCCTTGGCACTTTTGAACGGGAAGGTCAGCGGTGTGGCGTCTTCGACGATGCGATCGGCACCGGCGGCGTCCTCGTCGACAACAAAGCCACCGCCGACCGAGTAATACTCGCGGCTGCGGATCTGCAGGCCAGCCGCGTCGAAGGCGCGGAAAATCATGCCGTTGGGGTGATAGGCCAACGGCTTGCGGATCATCGCCAGGTGTTCTTTCTCGTTGAACGAGATGCTGTGTTCACCGAGCAGGTGCAAGCGAGCGCTACCGCGAATCGCTTGCAGGCGCGCGGCGACGGTTTCGGTGTCAACGGTATCGGGGTGTTCACCTTCGAGGCCGAGCAGCACGGCTTTGTCGCTGCCGTGACCTTTACCGGTGGCACCGAGGGAACCGTAGAGCTCGACGCGAACGCTGGCGGTGGCCGTTAGCAGATTTTCACGGCGTAAACCTTCGGCGAAACGCGCAGCAGCGCGCATCGGGCCGACGGTATGGGAACTGGAAGGGCCGATGCCAATCTTGAACAGGTCGAACACGCTTAACGACATGAGTGGTTCTCCGGTTTCTTGTTATGGGAATTGGCGGAAGTCCGAAATCGGTCGCAGATCCCTTGTGGGAGCGAGCCTGCTCGCGAAAGCGCTGGGTCAGACAACCTTTCATTAACTGACACTACGCTTTCGCGAGCAGGCTCGCTCCCACAGGGGGATCTGTGGTGTTGCAGAAATCGGGGCGATTAAAACGCCCCTCATTCGTTTAAGCGTAGCTTTCGATCGACGGGCAGGCGCACACCAGGTTGCGATCACCGAAGACGTTGTCGACGCGACCGACCGGTGGCCAGTATTTGCCTTCGATCAGCGACGCTACCGGGTAAACGGCCTGCTCGCGGCTGTACGGGTGAGTCCACTCGCCAACCAGTTCCGCCGCAGTGTGCGGGGCGTTTTTCAGTGGGTTGTCGTCCTTGTCCAGCGTGCCGTTTTCCACCGCGCGGATTTCTTCGCGGATGCGGATCATGGCGTCGCAGAAGCGATCCAGTTCTTCTTTGGATTCACTTTCGGTCGGCTCGATCATCAGCGTGCCGGCGACCGGGAACGACATGGTCGGGGCGTGGAAGCCGAAGTCGATCAGGCGCTTGGCGACGTCATCAACGCTGATGCCGCTGCTGTCTTTCAACGGACGCAGATCGAGGATGCACTCGTGCGCCACCAGGCCGTTGCTGCCGGTGTACAGCACTGGGTAGTGCTCTTCGAGGCGACGGGAAATGTAGTTGGCATTGAGGATCGCCAGCTGCGAAGCGCGCTTCAAACCGGCGCCGCCCATCATGCGAATGTACATCCAGGTGATCGGCAGAATGCTCGCGCTGCCGAACGGTGCCGCGCAGACCGCGCCTTCCTTGCGTTGCATCTGGCCGTGGCCGGGCAGGAACGGCGTCAGGTGCGACTTGACGCCAATCGGGCCGACGCCCGGGCCGCCACCGCCGTGCGGGATGCAGAAGGTTTTGTGCAGGTTCAGGTGCGAGACGTCGCCGCCGAACTTGCCCGGTGCGCAGAGGCCGACCATCGCGTTCATGTTGGCGCCGTCGATGTACACCTGGCCGCCGTTGTCATGAATGATCCCGCAGATTTCGCGGATGCCTTCTTCGAACACGCCGTGGGTCGACGGGTAAGTGATCATCAGCGCGGCGAGGTGTTCGCGGTGCTCGATGGCTTTGGCGCGCAGGTCTTCGATGTCGACGTTGCCGCGCGCATCGCACGCAGTCACGACAACGCGCATGCCAGCCATGTTGGCGGTGGCCGGGTTGGTGCCGTGGGCGGACGACGGGATCAGGCAGATGTCGCGGCGTTCATCGCCACGGCTCTGGTGATAAGCACGAATCGCCAGCAGGCCAGCGTATTCACCTTGTGAACCGGCGTTCGGTTGCAGCGAGATCGCGTCGTAACCGGTGGCGGCGCAGAGCATCGCTTCCAGTTCGTCGGTCAGTTGCTGGTAACCGGCACTTTGTGCGGCCGGGGCGAACGGGTGCAGAGCGCCGAATTCAGCCCAGGTCACCGGGATCATTTCGCTGGCGGCGTTGAGTTTCATGGTGCACGAACCCAGCGGGATCATGGTGCGATCCAGGGCCAGATCCTTGTCGGCCAGTTTGCGCAGATAGCGCATCAGCTCGGTTTCCGAGTGATAACGGTTGAACACCGGGTGGCTGAGGATTGGCGACTGGCGTACCAGCGAAGCAGGGATAGTGCTTTGAACCGAAGCGGCGAGGGCGGCGAAGTCCGGCAGGGTCTTGCCGTCGGCGAACAGGCCCCACAGGGTTTCGATGTCCGCCTGGGTGGTGGTTTCATCGACCGACAGGCCCAGACGCTGAGCGTCGATCACGCGCAGGTTGATCTGCGCAGCGTGCGCCTTGTCATGCAGCGCGGCAGTTTGCGCGCCGGTGGCCACGGTCAGGGTGTCGAAGAAGCTCGCTTGTTCGACGCTAGCGCCCAGCGCGGTCAGGCCCTTGGCCAGAATCGCGGTCAGGTGATGCACGCGGTTGGCGATCTGCGTCAGGCCTTTCGGGCCGTGGTAGACGGCGTACATGCTGGCGATGTTGGCCAGCAGCACCTGCGCGGTGCAGATGTTCGACGTGGCCTTCTCGCGGCGGATGTGTTGCTCGCGGGTCTGCATCGCCAGACGCAGCGCCGGCTTGCCGAAACGGTCAACCGACACGCCGACCAAACGGCCCGGCATGTCGCGCTTGAACGCATCTTTGGTGGAGAAGTAAGCGGCGTGCGGGCCACCGAAGCCCAGCGGCACGCCGAAGCGTTGTGCCGAACCGATGGCGACGTCCGCACCGAACTCGCCCGGCGCGGTCAGCAAGGTCAGGGCCAGCAGGTCAGCGGCGACGGCGACCAAGGCGTTGGCGGCGTGGAAGCGTTCGGTCAGTTCGCGGTAGTCGAACACGTCACCGTTGGCTGCCGGGTATTGCAGCAGCGCGCCGAAGAACGGCGTCACGTCGGTCAGTTCACGCTCGTCGCCGACGACCACGTCAATGCCCAGCGGCTCGGCACGGGTGCGCAGCACGTCGAGGGTTTGCGGGTGGCTGTGGATCGAGGCGAAGAATTGGTGGCTGCCCTTGTTCTTGCTCAGGCGTTTGCAGAAGGTCATGGCTTCGGCAGCGGCGGTGGCTTCGTCGAGCAAGGATGCGTTGGCGATCGGCAGGCCGGTGAGGTCGCTGATCAGGGTCTGGAAGTTCAGCAGCGCTTCGAGACGGCCCTGGGAAATTTCTGGCTGATACGGGGTGTAAGCGGTGTACCAGGCCGGGTTTTCCAGCAGGTTGCGCAGGATCGGCGACGGCGTGTGGCAGTTGTAGTAGCCCTGGCCGATGTAGGTTTTGAACAGCTGATTTTTGCCGGCGATGGATTTGATCATCGCCAAGGCATCGGCCTCGCTCAAACCGTCGTCCATGCCGAGCACGCTGGTGCCCTTGATGCTTTCCGGGATGACGCTGGCGCTCAGGGCTTCGAGGGAATCGAAGCCGAGGCTGTTGAGCATGGCTTGCTCGTCACCGGCGCGCGGGCCGATGTGACGGGCGATGAATTCGTTGGCGGTGCCGAGGTTGATTTGGCTCATGTCGGTATTCCTCAGGCTTCGGCTTGGGCTTTGATCAGACGGTCGTACGCGTCCTGATCGAGCAATTTGCCGACAGCGGCGGCGTCGCTTGGCTGGAAGCGGAAGAACCAGCCTTCGCCCAGCGGATCTTCGTTGACCAGTTCCGGGGCATCTTCCAGCGCCGGGTTGACGGCCAGCACTTCGCCGTCGAGGGGCATGTACACGCCGCTGGCGGCTTTCACCGATTCAACGGTGGCGGCTTCGGCGCCTTTTTCGTAAGCCTGCAGCTCAGGCAGTTGCACGAACACCACGTCGCCCAAGGCGTTCTGCGCGAAAGCGGTGATGCCGACAGTAACGCTGCCGTCAGCTTCGGTGCGCAGCCATTCGTGATCTTCAGTAAAACGCAACTCGCTCATGGAAACTCCTCAGGGGGCCAGACTCGTCTGGTGGACGCGGTGGAAGGCTTGGGCAGGGAAGCCCTTCTTTTATGAGGGGTTGATTAGCAAGAACGCGGCCAAGGTTAATTTATCTTTATAAATCAATAGCTTGGATATTTATGGAGTCGAGAGGGCAGGCATCTCTGTAGCGAAATCGCTACAGCATGGAGCGAGGATAAAAGCTGAACGGGATCAAAGCCTTGCACAGCGGTGACCGGAGGAGGGTGTAGCGATATCGTTCCGCTGTAGCGCTTTCAGTACAGGTGGGGGTCGTTTTCGAGCAGATTTTGAATCCGCCACAAATAAATGTAGGAGTGAGCCTGCTCGCGATAGCGGTGTGTCAGACGTCGCAAATGTTGAATGTCAGACCGCTATCGCGAGCAGGCTCACTCCTACAGGGGATTTGCGGTGTGTTCAGGGTTTGTTGGGAATGCCGTACTTGCGCAGGCGATGGGCGATCGCGGTGTGCGAAGTCTGCAGGCGGCTGGCCAGTTGGCGGGTCGAGGGGTAGCTGACGTAGAGTTTTTCCAGCAGCGATCGCTCGAAGGCTTCGACCGCTTGTTCGAGGCTGTCGACGTCGCTGTCGGTCTGCCGTGCGACGGAGGTGCCGGCAATATCGAGATCGCCGATATCGACCAGACTGCTCTCGCAGATCGCCGCCGCGCGGAAGATCACGTTCTGCAATTGCCGTACGTTGCCCGGCCAGCGGTTGCCGAGCAGCGCCGGATAAGTCCCCGGTGCGAGGCGGCAGACCGGGCGCTGAATCTGCGCGCAAGCCTGCTGCATGAAATAGCGTGCCAACAGCAGAATGTCCTGACCGCGTTCACGCAGTGGCGGCACTTCAACGTTGAGCACGTTGAGGCGATAGAACAGGTCTTCGCGGAACAAGCCTTCGCTGACCATTTTTTCCAGATCGCGGTGGGTCGCGCTGAGGATGCGCACGTTGACCTTCACTTCGCGATCACCGCCGACGCGGCGGAAGCTGCCGTCGTTCAAGAAACGCAGCAACTTGGCCTGCAAATACGGCGACATCTCGCCGATCTCATCGAGAAACACCGTGCCCTGGTTGGCCAGTTCCATCAACCCCGGTTTGCCGCCGCGCGCTGCTCCTGTGAAAGCGCCGGGGGCGTAGCCGAACAGTTCGCTTTCGGCGAGGTTTTCCGGCAGCGCGGCGCAGTTCAGGGCGAGAAACGGTGCACTGTGCCGAGTGCTGATCGCGTGGCAGGCACGGGCAACCAGTTCTTTACCGGTGCCGGTTTCGCCTTGAATCAGCAGCGGTGCATCGAGGGCTGCTACACGCTGCGCGCGGGCCTTGAGGGTGCGGATCGCCGGGGATTCGCCAAGCAGTGCATCGAAGCCTTCGGCATGGTCGTGGTGCAGTGCCGAGAGTTGTTCGCCGATGCGGTTCGGTTGATACAAGGTCAATAGCGCGCCAGCGTCGGTGATCGGCGTGGCGTCGAGCAACAAGGTCTGACCGTTGACGGTGATTTCGCGCAGCGGCAAACGGAAGCCGTGTTCGAGCAAGGTGTCGAGCAGGGCCGGATCGTTGAACAGTTCAGCGACGCTTTCACCCGCCGGCTCGCGACCGTAAAGCGCGATCAACGCCGGGTTGGCCAGCAACACTTTGCCGGCGCTGTCGAGGGCCAACACCGGGTCGGTCATCGCCGCCAGTAACGCGTCGAGCTGCAAGTGCCGACGCTGGCCGGGGAGGATGTCGACCACCGTCACTGCTACAACGCCGAGCACACGGAACAGGGCATCTTTCAGTTCTTCGAGCACTTGCGGGCTCAGGGTCGGCGCGTCGATGTAGACGTTCGGCGGGATCATCTCCACCGCATCCAGATTGAGGTTGCGCCCACCGAGGATAGCCAGGACTTCCTGGGTGATGCCGACGCGGTCGATGAAGCTGACGTGGATACGCATGGGGCGATTCAGTGATCTGCAGAGCGGAGGGTGGCAAGTATGCCTTGGGCTTGGAGAGAGGTGAAAGCAAAAGCACCCTCACCCCAGCCCTCTCCCGGAGGGAGAGGGGGCCGACCGAGGTGTCTGGCGCTACACGTCGACCTGAAAAATCGAGGCGATTATGGATTCAGTGATGCAGGATCAAGTCGGCGTAACTCTGAAGCATCCCCCGATCAGTCCCCTCTCCCTCCGGGAGAGGGCTAGGGTGAGGGGCTTTTGCGGTTTACTCGAAATGCTCGGGATTGACCGGATCCCCGGATTGCATATTCAACTTCTGCCGAATGTCTTCAAACATCAAATCGTAATGCTTGTGCACCGAACCGATCTGGCTGTGCGCCTTGGGAATCCCGTACTTCTCGGCGATGCGGGTCACGTCGCGGGCGAAGTTGTAAGCCTCTTCCTTGGGCAGGAAAAACACTTCCTTCATGTCCTTGCCCTGCATGCTGCCATGCAGCGTGAACTGTATCCCTTTGCCTTTCTGCGGATCGGTGAACACTTCATAGTCGAGATGCACGTTGTAATTGACGTCATCGTCGGTCAACGCATGTCGCTCGATGTGCAAATGACCGGGTTCAAACTGGGCCATGGTTTTCTCCTTTCAAGGCATGGGAGAAGGGCAGACCCTCGGCCTGCCCCCGGAGTTTCTAATTATCGGTAAGTGATGCCCGGCTTCGCGGTTGTCACGCGCGTACCGGCAGTGCCCTGGACGATGGCTTCAATGTCCGCCAGCGAACCGATCACCGCAACCTTGCCAGTATGGCGGGCGAATTCGCAGGCGGCCTGCACCTTCGGCCCCATGGAACCGGCGGCGAAGCCGAGGCGTTCGAGTTCATCCGGGTGCGCTTCGGCGATGGCTTTCTGCGTTGGCTTGCCGTAATCGATGAACGCCGCGTTGACGTCCGTCGCGATCACCAGCAGATCGGCTTCCAGTTGCTCGGCGAGCAGCGACGAGCACAGGTCCTTGTCGATCACCGCCTCGATACCCTTGAGATTACGGTTCTCGTCGTACATGGTCGGAATCCCGCCGCCACCGGCGCAAATCACGATGCTGCCCTTGTCCAGCAGCCACTTGATCGGGCGGATTTCGAAGATGCGTTTTGGCCGTGGACTGGCGACCACACGGCGGAACTTGTCGCCGTCCGGAGCAATCGCCCAGCCTTTTTCGGCAGCGAGTTTTTCTGCTTCGGCCTTGTCGTAAACCGGGCCGATGGGTTTGGTCGGGTTCTGGAAGGCCGGATCTTTGGCGTCTACTTCGACCTGAGTGAGCAGGGTGGCGAACGGCACTTCGAAGTCGAGCAGGTTGCCCAATTCCTGTTCGATGATGTAACCGATCATGCCTTCGGTTTCGGCACCGAGCACGTCCAGCGGGTAAGGGGTGACGGACGTGTAGGCCGCCGCTTGCAGCGACAGCAGGCCGACTTGCGGGCCATTGCCGTGGGCGATGACCAGTTGGTTGCCGGGATGGATCTTGGCGATTTGCTCGGTGGCGATGCGGATGTTGGCGCGCTGATTGTCAGCGGTCATCGGTTCACCACGGCGGAGCAGGGCGTTACCGCCCAGAGCTACGACGATACGCATGGTGCATGTCCTTTTCGTAGTGATCGTTCCCACGCTCTGCGTGGGAATGCCGCCACGGACGCTCCGCGTCCGCTGTGACGCAGAGCGTCACGGGATGCATTCCCACGCGGGAGCGTGGGAACGATCATGGAGAGCCTGATCATCCAGTTACAGATCAGCCAGGGTCGAAACCAGAATCGCCTTGATCGTGTGCATGCGGTTTTCCGCTTGCTCGAAGGCGATGCAGGCGGGCGACTCGAACACGTCGTCGGTCACTTCGATGCCGTTTTTCAGGTGCGGATACTGTTCGGCGATTTGCTTGCCGACTTTGGTATCGCTGTTGTGGAACGCCGGCAGGCAGTGCATGAACTTGGTGCGCGGGTTGCCGGAGGCTTTCATCAGCTCGGCGTTGACCTGGTACGGCAGCAGTTGCTGGATACGCTCGGCCCACGCTTCAACCGGCTCGCCCATCGACACCCAAACGTCGGTGTGGATGAAGTCGACGCCTTTGACCGCCGCTTTCGGGTCTTCGGTCAGGGTGATGCGTGCGCCGCTTTCTTCGGCATATTTGTGGCAACGCTCGACCAGATCATCCAGTGGCCACAGCGCTTTCGGCGCGCAGATGCGCACGTCCATGCCGAGTTTGGCGCCGACCAGCAGCAACGAGTTGCCCATGTTGTTGCGCGCATCGCCGAGGTAGGCGTAGCTGATTTCATGGATCGGCTTGTCGGCGTGTTCACGCATGGTCAGCACGTCGGCGATCATTTGCGTCGGGTGATATTCATCGGTCAGACCGTTGAACACTGGTACGCCGGCGAACTTGGCCAGCTCTTCGACAATTTCCTGTTTGAAGCCACGGTACTCGATAGCGTCGTACATGCGACCGAGCACGCGGGCGGTGTCTTTCATGCTTTCTTTGTGGCCGATCTGCGACGAGTTCGGGTCGATGTAGGTGACGTTGGCGCCTTGGTCATAGGCCGCCACTTCGAAAGCGCAACGGGTGCGGGTCGAGGTCTTTTCGAAGATCAGGGCGATGTTGTTGCCCTTCAGGTGTTGCTGCTCGGTGCCGGTGTATTTGGCGCGTTTGAGGTCGCGGGACAGGTCGAGCAGGTAACGCAGCTCACGTGGGGTGTGGTGTTCCAGGCTGAGCAGGTTACGGTTGTGAATGTTAAAAGCCATGATGGATCTCCTTCGGTGTCGGTTATCCCCCTGGCCGCACGTTGTAAGTGTCGGCCAGGGCTCAGAGGTTTAGTAATCGATCGGGTCGCGGATGATCGGGCAGGTCATGCAGTGGCCACCGCCACGGCCTCGGCCGAGTTCACCGGCGCTGATGGTGATGACTTCCACGCCGGCCTTGCGCAGCAGGGTGTTGGTGTAGGTGTTGCGGTCGTAGCCGATGACCACGCCCGGCTCCACGGCCACCACGTTGTTGCCGTCGTCCCACTGTTCGCGCTCGGCGGCGAAGCTGTTGCCGCCGGTCTCCACCACGCGCAGCTTCGACAGGTTGAGGGCTTTGGCCACGGTGTCGAGGAAGGTGCCTTCTTCACGGCGGATGTCGATGCCGCCCTGTTTGCTTTCGTCAGGGCGCAGGGTGAAGGCGACGATCTGGTTCACCACCTCAGGGAAAATCGTCACCAGGTCGCGGTCGCAGAAGCTGAATACGGTGTCGAGGTGCATCGCCGCGCGGGATTTCGGCAGGCCGGCAACGATGACTTTTTCCACGGCTTTGTTCTTGAACAGGTTCAACGCCAGTTGGCCGATGGCCTGACGCGATGAGCGTTCGCCCATGCCGATCAACACCACGCCGTTGCCGATTGGCATGACGTCGCCGCCCTCAAGGGTGGAGCTGCCGTGATCCTTGTCCGGGTCGCCGTACCAGATTTCAAATTCGGCGTTGGTGAACTGCGGGTGGAATTTGTAGATGGCGGTGGTCAGCAGAGTTTCCTGACGACGCGCTGGCCAGTACATCGGGTTCAGCGTCACGCCACCGTAGATCCAGCAGGTGGTGTCACGGGTGAACTGAGTGTTCGGCAGCGGCGGCAGAATGAAGCTGGAGTGGCCGAGGAAGTCGCGGAACATCTGGATGGTCTTGCCACCGAAGCTGTCCGGCAGATCATCGGCGGAGACGCCGCCAATCAGGAATTCGGCGATGTGCCGTGGCTCCAGGCTTTTCAGCCAGGATTTGACTTCGTTGATCAGGCCCAGGCCCACCGAATCGGCGGTGACCTTGCGCTCGAGAATCCAGTCCAGCGCCTCAGGGATGGCGACGATGTCGGTCAGCAGGTTGTGCATTTCCAGCACATCGATACCGCGCTCGCGCATCTTGGTGACGAAGTCGAAGTGGTCGCGCTTGGCCTGGGCCACCCAGAGCACGTCATCGAACAGCAGCTCGTCGCAGTTGTTCGGGGTCAGCCGCTGATGGGCCAGACCTGGGGAGCACACCATGACTTTGCGCAGTTTGCCGGCTTCGGAATGTACGCCGTACTTAACTTTTTCCGTGGTCATTTCAGATCCTCCAGATAACAAATCAATCAGGGATTACAGAGTCAGGAAGCCGTCGTAGAGACCGTAGGCAGCCACCAGGGCACCCACGACCACTGCGGCGAAAATCAGCTTCTCGACGTTAGTGAAAATCGGTTGTTTGAGTTCCAGCTTGGCTTTGGCGAACAGGATCGCGCCAGGTGCGTAGAGCAGGGCCGAGAGCAGCAGATACTTGACCCCGCCGGCATACAGCAGCCACACCGCGTAAATCAGCGCGATGCCGCCGATAATCAGATCCTTGCGTCGCTCGGCAGCAAAGCCTTCGTAGCTTTCGCCGCGTACCGCCAGCAGCAGGGCATAGGCCGCCGACCACAGGTACGGCACCAGAATCATCGAGGTGGCGAGGTAGATCAGCGACAGGTAAGTACTGGCCGAGAACAGCGTGATGATCAGGAAAATCTGCACCATCGCGTTGGTCAGCCACAGGGCGTTGACCGGTACGTGGTTGGCGTTTTCCTTGCGCAGGAACTCCGGCATGGTGTGGTCTTTGGCGGCGGCGAACATGATCTCCGCACACAGCAGCACCCACGACAGCAGCGCACCCAACAACGAGATGATCAGACCAACACTGATCAGCACCGCGCCCCAGTGACCGACCACATGCTCAAGCACGGCGGCCATCGACGGGTTCTGCAGTTTCGCCAGTTCCGGTTGGGTCATGATGCCCAGCGACAGCACGTTCACCAGCACCAAAAACAGCAGCACGGTGATGAAGCCGATCACGGTGGCTTTACCAACGTCCGAGCGTTTTTCCGCGCGGGCCGAGAAGATGCTCGCGCCCTCGATACCGATGAACACCCACACGGTGACCAGCATCATGTTGCGCACCTGGTTCATCACACTGCCCAGGTCCGGATTTTTGATGCCCCAGATGTCGGCGGTGAAGATGTCCAGTTTGAAAGCGAACACCGCGATCAGCACAAACAGCAGCAGCGGCACGACCTTGGCGACCGTGGTCACGAGGTTGATGAACGCCGCTTCCTTGATCCCGCGCAGCACCAGAAAGTGCACGGCCCACAGCAGCACCGAGGCGCCAATCACCGCAGCAACGGTGTTGCCCTCACCGAAAATCGGGAAGAAGTAACCGAGGGTGCTGAACAGCAGAACGAAGTAACCAACGTTGCCCAGCCAGGCACTGATCCAGTAACCCCAGGCGGACGAGAAACCCATGTAATCGCCGAATCCGGCCTTGGCGTAGGCGTAGACACCGCCGTCCAGGTCAGGCTTGCGATTGGCCAGGGTTTGAAAGACAAAAGCGAGGGTGAGCATGCCGACAGCGGTAATGGCCCAACCGATCAGTACCGCGCCGACGTCGGCGCTGGCGGCCATGTTTTGTGGCAAAGAGAATATCCCGCCACCGATCATCGAGCCGACTACCAATGCAACCAGTGCACCTAGTCGTAGTTTTCCGGGAGCTTCAGACATTGCATGACTCCATTGCAGGAGAGAAGAGATCACAGCGTAGTTCTGTTGTCTGTTCAAACAGCTGACTTAGATCAGTGCATGGTCACATTCCATTGTTAATGAATGACTTAGGCTTCGGCTGAAGGCATAAATATCCTGCCCGCAAGGCCCGTCCTAGAGGCGTTGTGGCTACATCTTTGGGAATGGCTATTATTACTTTTGAATTATCACGCTAGTTCTTTTTCAGCGTTTGGCAAATTTTCAGCCTCTGTTTTCAGTACAGAATTGATTTATCAGGATCAGCGCACAAAACTGTCTGAGCGTGCTAGGCGTTAGCGTCATCCGCTATATATAAACAGGCGTTAATTGGCGTTACCTGATAAACGTCATTTACCTTTATCCGTTTAGTTAATAGTTGTTACAAATGCATGATCACCACACTTCAAAGGGAAACTGAAATGTCGCAACCGACGCAAAAGCTGCGATTAGGCGCGTTGATCGCCCTGGTGGTGGGTTCGATGATTGGCGGAGGGATTTTTTCGCTGCCGCAGAACATGGCGGCGCGCGCCGATGCCGGGGCGATTCTGATCGGATGGGGGATCACTGCGATTGGCATGCTGACCCTGGCGTTCGTGTTTCAGACGCTGGCCAACCGCAAGCCGGAGCTGGACTCGGGTGTCTACGCTTACGCCAAGGCCGGGTTTGGCGACTACATGGGTTTCTCGTCCGCCTGGGGTTACTGGATCAGTGCCTGGCTGGGCAATGTCGGCTATTTCGTGCTGCTGTTCAGCACCCTCGGTTACTTCTTTCCGGTGTTCGGGCAAGGCAATACGCCAATCGCCATCGGCTGCGCGTCGGTGCTGCTGTGGGCCGTGCATTTTCTGGTGATGCGCGGGATCAAGGAAGCGGCGCTGATCAATCAACTGACCACGGTGGCCAAAGTGGTGCCGCTGATCATGTTCATCGTCATCGCTGCCGTCGCCTTCAAGGCTGACATTTTTACCCGCGATATCTGGGGCACCAGCAACCCGAATTTCGGCGGGGTAATGGATCAGGTGCGCAACATGATGCTGGTCACGGTGTTCGTGTTCATCGGCATCGAAGGCGCCAGTGTGTACTCGGCGCGGGCGGAAAAGCGCAGCGACGTCGGTCGCGCCACGGTGATCGGTTTTATCGGTGTGCTGGCGCTGCTGGTGCTGGTCAATGTGTTGTCGTTGGGGATCATGAGCCAGCCGGAGCTGGCGAATTTGCAGAATCCGTCGCTGGCGGCGGTACTCGAACACATTGTCGGGCCGTGGGGCGCGCTTTTGATCAGCATCGGTCTGGCGATTTCACTGCTCGGTGCGTTGTTGTCGTGGGCATTGCTCTGCGCGGAAATTCTCTTCGCCACGGCGAAGGACAAAACCATGCCGGCGTTCCTGAAAAAGGAAAACAAGAACCATGTGCCGGTCAACGCCCTGTGGCTGACCAACGCGATGATCCAGATTTTCCTGTTGATCACGCTGTTTTCGGCGGGCACTTACACCAGCCTGATTTACCTGGCGTCGTCGATGATTCTGGTGCCGTACCTGTGGTCGGCGGCGTATGCGGTGCTGCTCAGCGGGCGCGGCGAAACCTATGAACACGCCTCGGCCGAACGCACCAAGGATCTGCTGATCGGCGGCATTGCCCTCGGTTACGCGGTGTGGTTGTTGTATGCCGGCGGGGTGAAGTATCTGCTGCTGTCGGCGTTGCTCTATGCGCCGGGGGTGATCCTGTTTGCCAAGGCTAAACATGAACAGGGTGAGCCGTTGTTTACCCATGTCGAGAAAGGCATTTTCACCTGCGTGGTCATCGGTGCGGGGCTGGCGGCGTATGGCTTGTACAGTGGTGTGCTGTCGTTGTGAGGTTGTCGCTTGCGTATGCGCCGCCGTATGACTGGGAGGCGATGTTGGGGTTTCTCGCGGCGCGGGCGGTGGTCGGGATGGAGACCGTGGTGGATGGCGTGTACTCGCGCAGCATCAGTTTGAAAGGGTTGCATGGATCGGTTTCGATCTGGAACGGCGCGGGAGATGCGCTAGAGGTGGAGCTGGATTTTCCTGATCCGGTGGCGCGGTTGTTGGCGTTGCACGGGGTTGGCGAGTGGACGGCGCAGTACATTGCGTTGCGGCAGTTGCGCGATCTGGATGGCTTTCCGAGCGGGGATGTCGGGTTGATGCGGGCGTTGGAGGTGCTGGAAGGTGAGCGGCCGACAGCGCCGGAATTGTCGTTGCGGGCCGAGGCCTGGCGACCTTATCGAGGGTATGCGGCGCAGCTTTTGTGGACATCTTTGAGCAGAGCAGACTGATCCGATGTTGCTTGGTCAATTGAGGCCTCATCGCGAGCAGGCTCACTCCTACAGTTGACCGCATTTCTACTGATGGAACACGGTTGAATGTAGGAGTGAGCCTGCTCGCGATAGCGATTCTGGATTCACCACCGGGGGTGATGTGAACCCAGTTCTGTAGCCGGCAACGCCCACTGGATCGGTGTGCCGCTGATCTTCACCGGCACCTGCAAGCGATGCGCCGGGCCCCATGGGGTCTGCTCCACCAGCAAACCTTGATCCTGTTCATCCTCGGCGCGCAGCGCTTCAGTTATCCCAGACCCATGCTCGATCAACAGTTTCGCCGTGCGCGCCAGCGACAATCGCGCCGAGCCACCTCGACCTGTCTTCAAACGCACGGTCAACAGTCGGAGCGCACTCGCCGCCAGCAAATACCCGGTCGCATGATCCAGCCCCTGCACCGGCAACGGCGTCGGCTTATTGGTCTGCTTCCAGCGCATCCCGGCCTCGGCGATGCCGCTGCTCATCTGCACCAGACTGTCGAAGCCCCGGCGGTTCTGCCATGGACCGCTCCAGCCGTAGGCGTTGAGGGCCGCATCAATCAGGCCGGGTGCGAGCTGACGACGGCGCTCAACGCCGAAACCGAGATTCTCCAGTGCATCGGCGCGGTAACCGTGCAGCAGAATGTCGGCGTCTTTCAGCAAACCTTCAAACACCGAGCGATCCGCCGGGTCATGCAGATCAAGACGTGCGCAGCGTTTGCCGAGGGTCATTTCCGGGACGACACCGGGCTCGTTCCAGGTCGGTGAGTCGATGCGCAATACATCGGCGCCAAGGCCGGCGAGAAAACGGCTGGCGGTGGGGCCTGCGAGCACGCGCGTCAAATCCAATACCTTGATCCCGGCCAACGGTTGCGCCACCGAGCCTTGCCACGGTTGGTTGCGTTCATCTTGCGAATCGAGGAAATGCACCAGCGGTTCGGCATTCACTGCCTGCCCCTGCGGATGTTTCTGCCACTGCGCCCAACTGCGCATCTCGGCGGCGCAACCCTTGGCCTCGACCACCGCTTGCTCCAGATCTGTACTCGCCCATCGCGCGACTTTCGCCGCCATCGCGGCACGGTCGGCGCAGGCACCGAGCACGCGTTCAGCGGCGGCGCGGTGATGCGGGGCGTTGGTGTGCAGGCGAATCCAGCCGTCGCGGGTCTGATAATCGCCAGCGACTGGATCCCACAGTGGCGGGACTTGCCAGCCAATCGGTCGGATCGACGTGGCGAACCAGGACGAGGCCAATCGACGATCGACTTCAACGGCAGGTCGCTGGCCGGTTTGCTGCCGGAGCAATTCGCTGACGGCCTGACCGGCAGCGGCGATGCTGGCGCAGGCAAGCTCGGTGACGGCGAACGCCGAGGGCAGGGCGCCACGGTCGGTGAACGGGATCGGCGTATGCGGCAAGCCGAGTGCGGCTTGAATGGACGTGAGTAAATCAGTCATCGAAGGCCCTCCGGAGCGAGAGGGCGATGATAGTGCAAAACAATCCCGAGTCAGATGAAATCCCCGATTGCAGGGTTGCAACTTGACCCTGTGGGAGCTGGCTTGCCAGCGATAGCGGAGTGTCAGTCAACAATGTACTAACTGATGTGCCGCCATCGCTGGCAAGCCAGCTCCCACACGTTTTTGTGGTGGATTGAATGACGCGTCAGACCCGGAACTGATCCATCAATTTCATCTGCTGACTGGCCAAAGCATTGAGCTGGCTGCTGATCGCCGCCGACTCAGTGGCTTGCCCGGTCAGCGTCTCGGTGACGGTACGGATCGCCGACACGTTGCGATTCACTTCTTCAGCCACCGCACTTTGCTGCTCCGCCGCGCTGGCAATCTGCAAGTTCATGTCGCTGATCACCGTCACCGCATCGCTGATCTTGCCCAGCGCATCGACGGCCTGACGAATCTGCCCGGCGTTGTTGTGTGCCTGGGTCTGGCTCGAATGCATGGTCGCGACCACGCCACGGGTGCCGGTCTGAATGCGCTCGATCACCACGCGAATTTCTTCCACCGAATCCTGCGTACGTTTGGCGAGGTTACGTACCTCGTCGGCGACCACGGCAAAACCACGGCCGCTCTCACCGGCGCGGGCCGCTTCGATGGCGGCGTTGAGGGCCAGCAGGTTGGTTTGTTCGGCGATGCTGCGGATCACTTCCAGCACCGAGCCGATCTGCTCGCTGTTGACTGCCAGCGCTTCAACCTCGGTCACCGCTTTGCTGACTTCCTCGGCCAGTTGATTGATGTCGCGGGTGCTGCGTTCAATGATCGACATGCCGTCCTTGGCTGACTGGTCGGCACCTTTCGCGGCATTGGCCGCGTTCGACGCGCTGTTGGCGACGTCGTGGGCGGTGGCGCTCATTTCGTTGGACGCGGTGGCGACCTGGTCGATTTCGCGGAACTGCACCTGCATGCCTTCGCTGGTCTGGCGGGCGATTTCCGAAGACTGGTCAGCGGTGCCGCGCGCTTCGGTGATGCTCTGTTTGATCTGCGCGATAGTCGGTTGCAGCTTGTCGAGGAAGCGGTTGAACCAGTTCACCAGTTCGCCCAGTTCATCTTTTTTGTTGTAGTTCAGGCGCTGGGTCAGATCGCCTTCGCCGCTGGCGATGTTTTTCAGCATTTCGGCGACGCTATTGATCGGGCGAGTAACGCCGGACGCGGTCAGCCAGATCAGCAGCAGGCCAACCAGACCGGCAACCACGGCGACCAGCAGCGCGGTGATCACACCGGTTTCCTGCGCATCATCGAGTACCGCTTGCAGCTTGACCGAGTCGGCCAGCAGCACTTGTTTCGGCAGGTCGATGACTACGCCCCAAGCGCGCGAGTTGCCGATCGGGTCAACCGGGTACACCGCACGAATCAGCTCGCCGTGTTCGAGGATCTTCGGTGTGCCAGAGGTGAGTAGTTGCAGCACATCCTGGCCATCGGCACCGAGGGTGTCGCTGATTTTTTTACCGACCTTGGTGGCGTCGGAACTGTCGGCAGCGAGCACACCGCTGCCGGAGACGATCAGCATGTGCCCGGCGTTGTTGAACAGGCTGCGCTGGGAGTCCACGGCGGCTGCTTGCAGGGCGTCGAGGGCGATGTCGACACCGACCACACCGATGGCTTTGCCGTCGACGATCAACGGCACGGAAATGGTCGTCATGAGCATTTCCTTGCCACCGACGGTGTCGGCATACGGGTCGAGCAGGCAGGTGCGCTTGGCATCGCGAGGGCAGGTGTACCAACTGTTGTAAGGCGTGCCGCTGACGCTGAGGGTGGTTTTGGTCAGGTCTTCTTCGACCATGATCGTGTTCAGTGAGGCGCCGGCGGCGCGGCTCCAGTACGTGGCGAAGCGCCCGGCTTCGTTGGACTGGCGCGCGGCGTCGTTGGCGAACTCGCTGTCCTTGCCGTCGAGAGCGTTCGGTTCGAAGGCGAGCCAGATGCCGAGCACTTTGTCGTTACGCTCGAATGCGGTTTTCAGGCTCAGGTTCAACTCTTCACGCAAGGCGCCAGCATCCAGCGAACGCTTGGCGGCCATGACGCGCAGGTCCTTGATCTGGTCAGCCACGGCCGTGATCACCGTCAGGCTTTCACCGAAGGTTTTCTGCACCCGCACGGCTTGCTCGGCGGCTTTGGCTTGCAACAGGTTCTGCACGCTGGCGGTGAGCAGCTTGTTGCTGGAGTTGCTGACCAGTTCGTCGTTCTGGTTGGTCTGGTAGATGTTCATGCCGACGATCAGCGCAACCACACCGAGCAGGCACAGGCCGGAGAGCAGAACGATTTTTAGGCGAATGGACAGAGAGTCGAACATGGGGCGATCTCGCGAATGAATAAACGGGTGGCAGGCGGACATGAACTATCCGGTTCGCCAATTCCATTCAGCGCCATTCAATGCTCATCGGCGTGGAACGAGAGCGCATGAGGCGGCTGCCGACGAACGGTCAGCGCTAAACGTTTGCGCAGGGGAAAGTGCTGAAAAAGGGGAAAATTACAGGGATGTTTCAAGACTGTGAACGGTGCGTGACCGGTCATCGGCAAATTTTCGGTGGCTGATCAAACAGGTTTTGGCAGGGATTCCGGACGCGACCAGATCCACAGATTGCCCAGGCTCATCCCGGCAATCGCCAGATAGATCGGCCAGCCGTGATCGAGCATCACCAGCATCAACGTGGCGCAGAGCAACATGCTTACCGTGGCGCTGACCTTGGCCTTGCGCGCGATGATCTTGCCGTTGCGCCAGTTGCTGAGGATCGGCCCGAACAGGCGATGGTTTTCCAGCCAGGCACTCAGGCGCGGCGAGCTGCGGGTCGCGGCCCAGGCGGCGAGGAGGATGAACTCGGTGGTCGGCAGGCCGGGCACGACAATGGCGATCAGGCCGATGCCGAGGCTGACGTAGGCCAAGAGGCCGAACAGCACGCGGGCGAGTTTCGAGGAGGCGGGTTGCGGCATGGGCTACGCGGTGGCTTCTGAAGCGGAATGGAGATCTTACAGGCTTACGCAGGACACCTGTAGGAGTGAGCCTGCTCGCGATAGCGGTGTATCAGTCGACATTCATGTTGAATGACAGGACGCCATCGCGAGCAGGCTCACTCCTACAGGGGTATGTGTGTTGTGTCAGGCCGGTTCGGCTTCTGTGGCGTAAGCCTGTTCCAGCAACACGGTGAAGCGGTTGAACGCATCGATCGCGCCTTGCTCCACCTCAGCCTCTTCTTCAGCGCTGAACTGCAGCGAATCGAGAGTGCGCACGAAGCTTTTCCAGCCTTCGGCACGGCCACCTTCAGGCTCGCCGAGGTGACGGGCACCGAAGGTTTCGCTCAGCTCCAGCGCCACCGCGCGTTTGATCAGGAACGCCGCACCGAGCTTGGAACCTTCGGAAACAAAGATCCAGCCCAGGGCACGGGCCTTGCTCGGGTTTGTCACGGCGCCTGCGACCGGTGCCGGCACTTCGGTGTGCAGATCAGCCAGGTCAGCTTTGGCCGCTTCGGCGCGGCAACGCGCTGGCAGGTCAGGGACAATGGCGGTCAGTTCGGCGTCGTTGTACAGGTCGACCAGTTCCGACTGGAACAGGTACTGAGCGACGACGAAACGGGCGAAGTTGGCGCGGGTCTCGAACGGCGCGTGCGCCTTCACCAGTGCATCGAGTTTGCTGTGCGGCTCGTGGGTGATCTGGTTCAGACGTTGTGAACGCAGGGCTTTTTCCGAAGTGGTCATGACATGTCCTTGATAAAAGAGGCGCTTGATAACGAGACGAACAAAGCGACGTGCAAGCGTAAAAAAAACCTCACGGCGCGGTGTCTGAACACGCGCGGTGAGGTTGGCCGGATCAGATGTCCCAGATCAGGTTGATCGCGAAGTTGCGGCCCGGTTGGGTCAGGCGATCGAGGTTGGCCGGTTGCGTCACCGAAGCCTCGCCGACGCTGTCGTAACCGCGCACGTCATCCCACAGCCAGTATTTCTTGTCGGTCAGGTTGTAGATGCCGCCGCTGACGGTGACGTCGTCGGTGACTTTGTAATAGCCGGCCAGATCAAGAATGCCGAAGCCGGGGGTTTTGAACTGGCTGCTGACGCCGTCCGGCGACTTGAAGTTGCTGTCGTCGACGCGATCCTTTTTCTTCACCACGGTCCAGCTCAGCAGGCCGCCGTAGTTGTCCTGGTCGTAACCCAGACCGAACACGCCGGTCAGCGGGTTGACGCTGTTGAGTGGCTCGCCGGTGTCATTGTTGCGACCGTAGGCGTAGGCAATCGAGCCTTGGGTGTAGAGGCCTTGCGGCGCGCCGAACGCATCCAGATTCAGACGACCTTTGACTTCCGCCCCCTTGATGGTGGCGTGTTTGATGTTGCTCGACTGGAAGGTCAGCTCGTCGTAGCCAGGGGTAACGGCGTCTTCGTTGATGAAGTCGCGGTACTTGTTATAGAACACCGCCACGTCGAACGAACCTTGTTCGAAGTTGCCGCGCAGACCGGTCTCATAACTTTTGCTTTTTTCCGGTTCCAGGTCCGGATTGGGCGCGACGTTGTAGCCGGTGGTGGTGTTTTCGAAACGGCCGTACAGGGCTTTCGCGGTCGGGGTGCGGAAGCCTTCGGCGTACTGACCGTACCAGGTGTAGTTCTCGGTCAGGGCGTAGGTCAGGCCGAATTTTGGCGAGACTTTGTGCCAGGTCTTGTTCTCGTCGCTGACGGTGCCTTGGCCATCGGCGGCGACGGTGTTGAGAAATTCCTGAGTGATGTGCGGCTTGAGCTGGGTGTAGTCGTAGCGCAGGCCCGGCAGGAAGGTCCAGTTGTTCCAGCTGATCTGATCCTGAGCGAACAGGCTGTAGGTGTTGATGGTCGGGTCCGGAAAGTCCGTAGCCTTTTTCAGTACGTCAGCGGCACTGGTCGCGCCAATGGCCGTGCAGCCGCGACCGACCGCCAGGCATTTGCCGTCGCCGCTGCGCGAGCCGGTGACTTTTTGTTGCTTGAGGGTGGTGCCGTAGGTCAGCACATGATCGGTGTCGCCGATGGCAAACGCCTTGTCCAGTTGTGCGTCGAACACCCACTGCTTTTCTTCGTAAATCGTGTCGCGAGTACGCAGCACTTTACGGGTGATCGGGTAGTAGAACTCTTCGGTACTCTGGTCAGTCTTGGCGATCTGGTGGTTGAGGCTCCACTTCACGTTGTCGACCAGCAGGCTGTCGAGGGCGAACGAGTGTTCGAGGCCGAAACGCTCACGGGTGATGGTGTCGTTGCCGGTGCGCCACTGGTACATGCCGCCGGGCAGTACGCTGTTGGGAATCGTTGGGGCGCCGGCAAAGTACGGGCCGCCGTAAGCGCTTTTCTGATCGGTATCGCGATCGTCCTTGTACTTTTCGTAGGTCAGGCCCAGACGCGAATCGTCGTTGTAGTTCCAGCCGACCTTGGCCAGCACGTTGTAGGCGTTGACGTCTTCCGGGTTGGCGGCAGTGCGCTCGAGACCCGTGCCGTTGTTGCTGCCGTAGGAATCGGTTTCGTGGCCGTCGCGCTGGCTGTAATGCAGCAACCCGTCGAACTGGTCGGCACGACCGGCGACGGTGGCGGACTTCAGCCAGCTCTCGTCGGCCGAGCTGTAACCGGTTTTCAGGCGTGCGCCGACGTCTTTGCCGGGTTTGATGATGTCGTCGGCATCGAGGGTGTAGTAGCTGACGGCGCCGCCGATGGCGTTGCTGCCGTACAGCACCGAGGCCGGGCCACGGAGGATTTCCACGCGTTTGACGATTTCCGGGTCGACGTAATTGCGCTGGGTCTTGGCGTACGGACCGTTGAAGAAACCGTCCGGCACTTCCACACCGTCGACTTGCGTGAGGATGCGGTCGCCGTCGATGCCACGAATGTTGTAACCGCTGATGCCGCCACGTGTACCGGCGCCGCCGACGGACACGCCCGGCTCGTAGCGCACCAGATCCTTGATGGTGTTGACGTTGTTGCGGTCCAGATCCTGGCGGGTCTGCACGGTGACAGTGGCCGGAACGCTATTGACCGACTGCTCCTGACGGGTGGCGCTGATGGTCACCTGATCCAGATTGAGCGTGCCGCTGGCGTTGCGCTTTTCCAGCACGACGTTGTTGTTGCTGATTTTGCGGAAGCTCAGGTTGGTCCCCACCAACAGACGCTCCAGGGCTTTTTCCGGGGGCAACGAGCCGCGCACGCCCGGCGACGACACGCCCTGACCCAGTTCTGCCGGCAAACCGACTTGCCAGCCGGTTACGGCGGTGAAGGCATTGAGGGCTGACACCAGCGGTTGCTGACTGATGGCGAACGAGTAATCCCCCATGTTGCGCGCAGGCGTCTCGGTGGCAGCCATCAGCGGTGCGGTGCCGGCCATGAGGATGGCAGCGGTCAGCAGCGACAATACGCGGGAAGGGGAGGAAGTCTGGCGGGTAAGGCGAGAGGACATCGATAGCGCTCCGTGTCGCACGAATCTTTATAGGTGCTGATTGACTCGCGTGTTGCGAATCAATTGCATTGGCTATAACGAGACGTACTGACGTTGGCTATCGAGTAAAAATAATTCTCATTTAGTTCAAAATCACCAGCGCGGGGAATTCTTTCAGTTGCGCCGAGGTGATCTGAGCGAGGGAGCGAACCACGTCGAGCGGCTGATCCAGACGGTAATTGCCGGTCACGGCGACGTCGGCCAACTGCTCGTTGGTATTGATGATCCAGCCGGGATAGTAGCGGCGCAATTCGGCCAGCACCTGATTCAACGGGCAGTTCTCGAACACCAGTCGGCCCTGGACCCAGGCCAGGTCCGTGTTGGCGTCGAGTTTGGCTGGGCGGTCGAAGCCGTTGGGGCCGATGCGAATGCTTTCGCCGGCAGTCAGGCGCACACGGGCATCGTTGTGGGTGGCGCGCAAATCGACGTCGCCACGTTGCACGTTGACCTGCGCGACGCCATCGAGATAGCGCACGGCGAAGGCGGTATCGCGCACGCTGGCAGTGACCGGCCCGGCATCGATTTCCAGCGGTTGACTGCGGCCGCTGGCGATTTCGAAAAACGCCTCGCCTTGAAACAATCGGGCAACGCGCTGCTGATCATTGATGGTGCTGGAGAATGCCGAATTGGTATTGAGCAGAACTTTCGAGCCGTCCTCCAGTTGCAGACGCTGGCGCTCGCCGACGACGGTCAGATGATCGGCTTGAATCCGCATCGGCAAATTACTGAAACTGAACAAACCGAGGATCAGCACCGCAGCAGTGGCCAGCGGTTTCCAGTGCGGACGCAGACGCTTGAGGACGGTGACTTTCGCAGGTTTCGCCGCCAGGCTTTGCGCGCACAAGGCGACTTGCGGGCCGTCCCAGATCGCCTGAGCCTTGGCAAACGCCTCGGCATTCAACGGATCGGCCGCCAGCCAAGCGTGAAATTGCCGGGTCTGCTCATCGTCCGGGCTGCCGAGCACGATGAGCCAGTCCAAAGCCTGGTCCATTGCGTTTGCAGCGTCCTGCACCGAATCCGGCGAAGGCGAGCGGTGGGTGTCCGTCACGGTGTTTCCTCGGGCTTCTGGCGAAGCAGTTTCTAGCGTCAAGCTGCAAGCTGCAAGCCAGATGCGTGTACTGCTTTTCGTTTTTACTTGGAGCTTGAAGCTTACAGCTTGCCGCTGCTGTCGTGTCGTTCAGCGACGCCGATGCAAATGCTCATGATCAGCTTAAGTTCTTTCTGCACGGTGCTGAGGGATACGTTCAGTTCATCAGCGATTTCCTGATAACTGTTCCCGTGCAAACGGCTGAGGATGAAAATCTGCTGCTGGCGGGGGCTGAGTTGACTGAGGCTCACGTTCAGGCGCTCCAGCATCTGTTCGGCGTGGGCGGCATCTTCGGCGCTGCTGGCAGGGGCGGCGACGCTGTGCACGACATCCTGCGGCACGTCATCAACCATGGTTCGCGAATGGATCTTGCGCGCACGCAAATGATCCAGCGCCAGATTGCGCGCGGTCTGGAAGACAAAAGGTTCGAGGTGATCGATGGCCCGCTCGCTCAACGCCCGCGTCACGCGCAGGTAGGTCTCCTGCAACAGGTCTTCAGCGGTGCTGTGATTGTTGACCATCCGTTCCAGCGTACGCAGCAGCGAGGTGCGCTGGGTGAGGAAGACGTGGTTGAAGCGCGATTGACTCACGGGAGGACCTGATCGATTTCAAGCGAATGATAATGCTTATCATCTAGTCGAGTGGTCAAGCCCTGATTTCAAATACAACACAAAACCTTGTAGGAGTGAGCCTGCTCGCGATAGCGGTTGATCAGCCACAACATCTGTGACTGACTGATCGCAATCGCGAGCAGGCTCACTCCTACAAAAGGCAATCGGTTACTCCGCGTTACACAACGCCAGGCAGTTATCCAGCATGCGATTCGAGAAACCCCACTCGTTGTCATACCAGGCCAGCACTTTCAGCAGTTTGCCGCTGGATTTGGTGTGGTTGGCGTCGAAGATCGACGACAGCGGGTTGTGGTTGAAGTCGCTGGAAACCAGCGGCAATGTGTTGTAACCCAAAATTTTCGAGTGCTGGCTCGCAGACTTCATCAGCGCGTTGACCTCTTCGGCGCTGGCTTCTTTTTTCAGCTGCACGGTCAAATCCACCAGCGACACATTGATCACCGGCACCCGCACGGCCATGCCGGTCAGTTTGCCCGCCAGTTCCGGCAGCACCAGGCCCACCGCTTCAGCGGCGCCGGTCTTGCTCGGGATCATGTTCTGCGTGGCCGAACGCGCGCGGTACGGGTCGGTGTGATAGACGTCAGTCAGATTCTGGTCGTTGGTGTAGGCATGAATCGTGGTCATCAGACCGCTTTCAATGCCCAGCTCACGGTGCAGCACTTGCGCCACTGGCGCCAGGCAGTTGGTGGTGCACGAAGCGTTGGAGATGATCTGGTGCGACTGGCGCAGAATGTCGTGGTTCACACCATAGACAACAGTGGCGTCGGCACCTTTGGCCGGCGCTGAAATAATGACTTTGCGTGCGCCGGCAGTAATATGCGCGGCCGCTTTGGCGCGATCGGTAAAGAGACCGGTGCATTCGAACACCACATCAATCTTTTCCGCCGCCCATGGCAGTTCGGCCGGGTTGCGAATCGCGCTGACCGCAATGCGGTCGCCGTTGACGGTCAGACTTTCATTGTCATGTTCGACTTGCGCGTCAAACGTGCCGTGAACGGTGTCGTATTTGAGCAGATGAGCATTGATCGAGCTGTCGCCCAGATCGTTGATGGCGACGATCTGCAAATCCTGTCGATAGCCTTGGGTATACAGTGCGCGCAGGACATTACGGCCGATGCGGCCAAAACCATTGATTGCGATTCGAAGAGTCATGGAACAGCGCCGCCGTCGTTTTGTTGTTGGAATTACAAGATTATTCGCATAAAAATAGAAAACAAGCCTTTTTAATGGCAATATTTTGTTTTATCTACAACGAGTGACCTGAATCAACTGGTCCGAATGGTCAAAAAAGCCGTCTGTCATTCCAACAACAACGGCGTTTGATCAGCATAGACAATCAGGTCGCCACATCCGTTAGCCTGGAGTTCTACACATGCATCCCCGCGTTCTTGAGGTCACCGAACGGCTTATCGCCCGCAGCCGCGCCACGCGTCAGGCTTACCTTGCACTGATTCGCGGCGCCGCCACTGACGGGCCGATGCGCGGCAAGCTGCAATGCGCCAACTTCGCCCATGGCGTGGCCGGTTGCGGCAGTGAAGACAAACACAGCCTGCGGATGATGAACTCGGCGAACATCGCCATTGTTTCTTCGTATAACGACATGCTCTCGGCGCACCAGCCGTATGAAGTGTTCCCGGAACAGATCAAGAACGCCCTGCGCGAAATCGGCTCGGTCGGCCAGTTCGCTGGCGGCACTCCGGCGATGTGCGACGGTGTGACCCAAGGTGAGCCGGGCATGGAACTGAGTCTGCCGAGCCGCGAAGTGATCGCCATGTCCACCGCTGTAGCGCTGTCACACAACATGTTCGACGGCGCGCTGATGCTTGGCATCTGCGACAAGATCGTCCCGGGCCTGATGATGGGTTCGCTGCGCTTCGGTCACCTGCCGACGATTTTCGTCCCGGGCGGGCCGATGGTCTCGGGGATTTCCAACAAGGAAAAAGCCGACGTGCGCCAGAAGTACGCCGAAGGCAAAGCCACCCGCGAAGAGCTGCTGGAATCGGAGATGAAGTCCTACCACAGCCCGGGCACCTGCACGTTCTACGGCACCGCCAACACCAACCAGTTGCTGATGGAAGTCATGGGCCTGCACTTGCCGGGCGCCTCTTTCGTCAACCCGAACACGCCGCTGCGTGATGCGCTGACCCGCGAAGCCGCGCATCAAGTCACGCGTCTGACCAAACAGAACGGCAACTTCATGCCGATCGGCGAAATCGTCGACGAGAAGTCGCTGGTCAACTCGATCGTCGCGTTGCACGCCACCGGCGGTTCGACCAACCACACCCTGCACATGCCGGCCATCGCCATGGCCGCAGGTATTCAACTGACCTGGCAGGACATGGCCGACCTCTCCGAAGTCGTGCCGACCCTGAGCCACGTTTACCCGAACGGCAAAGCCGACATCAACCACTTCCAGGCAGCGGGCGGCATGTCGTTCCTGATCCGCGAACTGCTCGGCGCCGGCCTGCTGCACGAAGACGTCAACACCGTGCTCGGCCACGGCTTGAGCAAGTACACCATGGAACCGTTCCTCGATAACGGCGAACTGGTATGGCGCGAAGGTCCGGTCGACAGCCTCGACGAAAATATCCTGCGCCCGGTCGCCCGTGCATTCTCGGCGGAGGGTGGTCTGCGTGTGATGGAAGGCAACCTCGGCCGCGGTGTGATGAAGGTGTCCGCCGTTGCGCTGGAAAACCAGATCGTCGAAGCACCGGCGATGGTGTTCCAGGATCAGCAGGACCTGGCCGATGCGTTCAAGGCCGGTCTGCTGGAAAAGGATTTCGTTGCGGTGATGCGCTTCCAGGGTCCGCGTTCCAACGGCATGCCGGAACTGCACAAGATGACGCCGTTCCTTGGCGTACTGCAGGATCGCGGCTTCAAAGTCGCGCTGGTGACAGACGGGCGCATGTCCGGCGCCTCGGGGAAAATCCCGGCGGCGATTCACGTCAGCCCGGAAGCTTATGTCGGTGGCGCTTTGGCACGCGTGCAAGAGGGCGATATCATCCGCGTCGATGGCGTCAAAGGCACTTTGGAACTTAAAGTCGACGCCGCAGAATTTGCAGCGCGCGAACCCGCCAAAGGCCTGTTGGGCAACAACATCGGCAGCGGTCGCGAACTGTTTGGCTTTATGCGTTTGGCCTTCAGCTCGGCGGAGCAGGGCGCCAGCGCCTTCACTTCTGCCCTGGAGACGCTTAATTGAAACTGGCTTTGGTCGGTGACATCGGAGGCACCAACGCACGGTTCGCGTTGTGGAAAAACCAGCAGCTGGAATCCGTTCAAGTGCTGGCCACGGCCGACCATGCCAGCCCGGAAGAGGCGATCAGCCTCTATCTGAGCGGGCTTGGCCTGGCGCCGGGTTCGATCGGTTCGGTGTGCCTGTCGGTGGCCGGCCCGGTCAGCGGCGATGAGTTCAAGTTCACCAATAACCACTGGCGGCTGAGCCGCACGGCGTTCTGCAAAACCTTGCAGGTCGAACAGTTGTTGCTGGTCAACGATTTCTCGGCGATGGCGCTGGGCATGACCCGTTTGCAGCCGGGCGAATTCCGCGTGGTCTGCGCGGGCACGCCGGAGCCGTTGCGCCCGGCGGTGGTGATCGGGCCGGGCACTGGTCTTGGCGTCGGCACCTTGCTCGATCTCGGTGAAGGTCGTTTCGCGGCGTTGCCGGGCGAGGGCGGTCACGTCGATCTGCCGTTAAGCAGCCCGCGTGAAACCCAGCTGTGGCAGCACATCCATAACGAGATCGGCCATGTCAGCGCGGAAACCGCGTTGAGCGGCGGCGGTCTGCCACGGGTTTACCGGGCGATCTGTGCAGTGGACGACCATGAACCGACGCTGGATACGCCGGAAGCGATTACGGCAGCTGGTTTGGCCGGTGATCCGATTGCCCTGGAAGTGCTCGAGCAGTTCTGCTGCTGGCTCGGCCGCGTGGCCGGCAACAACGTGCTGACCACGGGCGGGCGTGGCGGGGTGTATATCGTTGGCGGGGTGATTCCACGCTTTGCCGATTTCTTCCTCGAAAGCGGTTTCGCCCGCAGCTTCGCCGACAAAGGTTGTATGAGCGATTATTTCAAAGGCATTCCGGTGTGGCTGGTGACAGCGCCGTATTCCGGGCTTGTCGGTGCCGGTGTGGCCCTGGACCAATCAATCCCGACCTGAAATGCAATCAAACTGTAGGAGTGAGCCTGCTCGCGATAGCGGTACGTCAGTCAACGAATGTGTTGAATGTAAGACCGCTATCGCGAGCAGGCTCACTCCTACAGTTGTTTTGTGGTGTTTGTAAAATCGATGCTTAAGGCATAATCCGCCCCAATTCCAACAACAAGGATGCCTTCGAAGTGAGCTCAGTCAACAAGTCGATATTGTTGGTCGATGACGACCAGGAAATACGCGAGTTGCTGGAAACCTACCTGACCCGCGCCGGGTTTCAGGTGCGGGCCACCGCCGATGGCGCCAGTTTCCGTCAGGCACTCAACGAGGCGCCGAGCGATCTGGTGATCCTCGATGTCATGCTGCCCGACGAAGACGGCTTCAGCCTGTGCCGTTGGGTGCGTCAGCATCCGCGTCAGGCGCAGGTGCCGATCATCATGCTCACCGCCAGTTCCGACGAAGCCGACCGCGTGATCGGCCTGGAGCTGGGCGCCGACGACTATCTCGGCAAACCCTTCAGCCCGCGCGAACTGCAAGCCCGGATCAAAGCCCTGCTGCGCCGCGCGCAATTCGGCCAGGAGCGCAGTGGCAGTGAAGTGCTGGCGTTCGACGAGTGGCGGCTGGACATGGTCAGCCATCGGCTGTTCCACACCGACGGCGAGGAAGTGATTCTCTCCGGCGCCGACTTCGCCCTGCTGAAACTGTTTCTTGATCACCCGCAGGAAATCCTCGACCGAGACACCATCGGCAACGCTACCCGGGGCCGCGACCTGATGCCGCTGGATCGTATCGTCGACATGGCCGTCAGCCGTTTGCGTCAGCGTCTGCGCGACACCGAGAAACCGCCACGACTGATCCGCACCGTGCGCGGCAGCGGCTACCAACTGGCAGCCAACGTGGTTGCCGGCAATGCTCACTGAGTCGCTGCGCAAGCTCGCCGCCAAGGTGCCGGTGCCGCGCTCGCTGCTCGGGCGGATGTTGCTGCTGACCTTGCTCGCCGTGCTGTTTGCGCAGACATTGTCCAGCGTGATCTGGGTCTCGCAACTGCGCGCCACCCAGCTCGAAGGCCTGGTCACCAGCGCCCGCAGCCTCGCCCATTCGATGACCGCCAGCGTCAGTTACTTCCGCTCGTTGCCGGTGGCTTATCGTCCGTTGGTACTCGATCAGTTGCGCAGCATGGGCGGCACCCGCTTCGTGGTGACGCTCAACGACAAACCGCTGGGCATGGACGTGCTACCGGTCACACCGCGCAAAGCGGCGGTGATGAAAGCGGTCGACGAAGTGCTGCGCCAGACGTTGGGCCATGACACCGATATCTCGGTGACCTTTGTCAGCCCCGAAGATCTGCGGATCTTCAACGCCGGGCTGAAACTCGATGAGCTGCCGCGCTCGTGGGCGCATTACGCGCTGACTCTGGAGCCGGTGAATCCGCCCGTGCTGGTCACGCAGATTCAAATGGCGCCGGGAGAATGGTTGTACATCGCTTCGTTGTTGCCCGAGCCGTACACCAGTCTTGAAGAGCAGGGCCTGCCGTCGCAGCAGGTGTGGTTCATCGTCCTCACCAGCGGCTTCTTGCTGTTGTTCATCGGCCTGCTGGTGCACTGGCAGAGCCGGCCGCTCAAGCGTCTGGCGCGGGCAGCGCGGGATCTGTCGTTGGGTGCCGACGTCGAGCCGGTGGCCGAGGGCGGTGGCAGCGAAGTGGTCGAAGTGGGCCGCGCGTTCAACACCATGCGCGAACGCATCAGCCGTTACCTGACTGAGCGCAGCCAGTTGTTCAGCGCGATTTCCCATGACCTGCGTACGCCGATTACCCGTTTGCGTTTGCGCGTCGAACTGCTTGAAGACGAGAAGCTGCAAGCCAAGTTCGGCCGTGATCTGGATGAACTGGAACTGCTGGTCAAAGGCGCGCTGCAATGCGTGAAAGACACCGACATCCACGAGAACATCGAGCCGGTCGACCTCAACCATGTGCTGGATTGTCTGGTCGAACCGTACCTGGCGCCGAACGGCAACGGTCGCGTGACTCAGCATGGCCGCGCGTTGGCGGCGTATCCGGGCAAGCCTCTGGCGTTGAAGCGTTGTATCGGCAACCTGATCGACAACGCGTTGAAGTACGGGCAGAACGCACACTTGCACATCGATGATGATGACAGCGCGTTTGTCTTGCACGTTGATGATGAAGGGCCGGGCGTGCCGGAGCAGCGGCTGGAGCAGGTGTTCGAGCCGCACTTCAGGTTGGCGGGGCAGCAGCAGGGTTATGGGCTGGGGTTGGGCATCGCGCGCAATATTGCCCATAGCCATGGCGGGGAAGTGACGTTGCAGAATTTGCGTGAGGGTGGGTTGCGGGTGACCCTGCAGTTGCCGCGTTCGGCGGATTGAGTCAAAAGCATTCCCTCACCCTAGCCCTCTCCCGGGGGGAGAGGGGACTGATCGGGGGATGCTGCAGAGATACGCCGACCTGGAAGTCCGGTAGCGAATCCATAATCGACTCGATGTGTCAGGTCGGTGGATAACTCAGCACCACTCGGTCGGCCCCCTCTACCTCTGGGAGAGGGCTGGGGTGAGGGCCGCTGTTTTGTCACGGCCTGGTGACAAACCCCGCCCCCTTCGTTACAAGCCCGCCCCGGTCCGTTGTTTAGACTCCCCGCAGTCATAACAACAAAAAAGGCCACCCATGGATCTCTTCCAACCCGGCTTCAGCAGTTGGCTGAACGCCCCTGCCCACCAGCAATGGCTCGCCGCCGAAGGCCTGCGCCTGCTGGATTTCGCCAAGGCAGCAAAACTCCCGCAAGGCTTCGGTAATCTCGACGAACGCGGCCGTCTGCCAGCGAACGCGCAAGCCGAAACCATGAACACCGCACGCATGACCCACAGCTTCGCCATGGCCCATATTCAGGGCTTGCCGGGCTTTGCCGAACTGGTCGATCACGGCATCGCCGCTCTGCGTGGGCCGTTGCGTGATGTTCTGCACGGCGGCTGGTTTGCGGTCGCCGAACACCGTGATGGCAATACCGGCAAGAATGCCTATCTGCATGCCTTTGTCGCTCTTGCGGCGAGCTCTGCCGTGGTCGCACAGCGTCCCGGCGCTCAAGCACTACTGGATGATGCGATCGACATCATCGACACGTATTTCTGGAGTGAAGAAGAGGGCGCCATGCGCGAATTCTTCAATCGTGACTGGAGCGAAGAAGAAGCCTATCGCGGCGCCAACAGCAACATGCACGCCACCGAAGCGTTCCTCGCACTGGCGGATGTCACCGAAGACCCACGCTGGCTGGTGCGCGCGCAGCGCATCGTCGAGCGGGTGATCCACGGTCATGCTGCCGCAAACGGTTACATGGTCATCGAACATTTCGACCGCGACTGGCAACCGTTGCGCGATTACAACCACGACAATCCCGCCGATGGTTTCCGCCCTTACGGCACCACACCGGGCCATGGTTTCGAGTGGGCGCGGCTGTTGCTGCACCTCGAAGCGGCGCGAGTACAGGCTGGCATGCTCACCCCGGGTTGGCTGGCCGGCGACGCGCAGAAACTCTTCGAGCACAACTGTCGCAACGGCTGGAGCGTCGATGGCGCGCCGGGCATCGTCTACACCCTCGACTGGGACAACAAAGCCGTCGTCCGCCACCGTCTGCACTGGACGCACGCCGAGGCCAGCGCGGCTGCCAGTGCCTTGCTCAAACGCACCGGTGATGCGCAATACGAAACCTGGTACCGGCTGTTCTGGGAATTCTGTGAAGTGAATTTCATCGACCGTTGCGATGGCAGCTGGCACCACGAACTCAACCCGCAAAACATCCCGAGCGCCGATATCTGGCCGGGCAAACCCGATCTGTATCATGCCTGGCAAGCCGTGCTGATCCCTCGTCTACCCTTGTCACCCAGTATGGCGACTGCTTTAGCGCAGTTGTCTCAGGGTTCTCCTGTGTAACCATGTGGTGACATTCGCGCGTCCCTTCGTTACCTGCGAGGGGAAACGTCCTGTTTAAACTCCTGTGCAGCGCAAGCACCAGACTTGCATGCATAACAACAAGAAAGGTACATCTCAGATGAATGCGATTTCTCGCCTCGCTACTGTCATTTCTGTCGCCTCCCTGTTCCCGCTCGCAATTCTGCCTCTCAGTGTTTCTGCTGCCGAATCCAAAGGTTCGGTCGAAGTCGTGCACTGGTGGACGTCCGGTGGCGAAAAAGCCGCCGTTGATGTGCTCAAGGCGCAAGTCGAAAAAGACGGTTTCACCTGGAAAGACGGCGCTGTCGCCGGTGGTGGCGGTGCCACTGCCATGACCGTGCTGAAAAGCCGTGCAGTCGCCGGCAACCCGCCTGGCGTTGCTCAGATCAAAGGCCCGGACATCCAGGAATGGGCGTCGACCGGCCTGCTCGACACCGACGTGCTGAAAGACGTCGCCAAGTCGGAAAAGTGGGACAGCCTGCTCGACAAGAAAGTCTCCGATACCGTGAAGTACGACGGTGATTACGTGGCCGTACCGGTGAACATTCACCGTGTGAACTGGCTGTGGATCAACCCGGAAGTGTTCAAGAAAGCCGGCATCGAAAAAGCCCCGACCACCCTCGAAGAATTCTACGCCGCTGGCGACAAGCTGAAAGCTGCGGGCTTCATTCCGCTGGCTCACGGCGGTCAGCCTTGGCAGGACAGCACCGTGTTCGAAGCCGTGGTGCTTTCGGTCATGGGTGTTGATGGTTACAAGAAAGCCCTGGTTGACCTGGACAACGCCGCGCTGACCGGCCCGGAAATGGTCAAGGCGCTGACCGAGCTGAAGAAAGTCGCGACCTACATGGACGCCGATGGCAAAGGCCAGGACTGGAACCTGGAAGCGGCCAAAGTCATCAACGGCAAGGCCGGCATGCAGATCATGGGCGACTGGGCCAAGTCCGAATGGACTGCCGCGAAGAAAATCGCCGGCAAGGATTACCAGTGTGTCGCTTTCCCAGGCACCGACAAGGCGTTCACCTACAACATCGACTCGCTGGCCGTGTTCAAGCAGAAGGACGCCGGCACTGCGGCCGGTCAGCAGGACATCGCCAAAGTCGTACTGGGTGAAAACTTCCAGAAAGTCTTCAGCATCAACAAAGGCTCGATCCCGGTTCGCAACGACATGTTGAACAACATGGACAAGCTCGGTTTCGACTCCTGCGCACAGACCGCTGCCAAGGACTTCCTGGCAGACGCCAAGTCCGGCGGCCTGCAACCAAGCATGGCGCACAACATGGCGACCACGCTGGCGGTGCAAGGCGCGTTCTTTGATGTCGTGACCAACTACATCAACGACCCGAAAGCCGACCCGGCCGACACCGCCAAGAAACTGGGCGCAGCGATCAAGTCCGCCAAGTAATGCTTGGCCCCTGTAGGAGTGAGCCTGCTCGCGATAGCAGTTTGTCAGGTAACAGATTCATCAACTGACACACCGCAATCGCGAGCAGGCTCACTCCTACAAGGGGACAAGTTGCCCAAGTAGTCCTTTTCTTTCGTACTGGATTTCCCCATGAGTTCTGTTGCTGTGTTCAGCAAGGCCTCGCCGTTCGATGCATTGCAACGCTGGCTGCCAAAACTGGTGCTGGCGCCGAGCATGTTCATCGTGCTGGTGGGCTTCTATGGCTACATCCTGTGGACGTTCGTACTGTCGTTCACTACCTCGACGTTCCTGCCCAACTACAAGTGGGCCGGTCTGGCGCAATACGCACGGTTGTTCGACAACGATCGCTGGTGGGTCGCGAGCAAAAACCTCGCGGTGTTCGGCGGTATGTTCATCGGCATCACTCTGGTGATCGGCGTGTTGCTGGCGGTGTTCCTCGACCAGCGCATTCGTCGCGAAGGCTTTATCCGCACCATTTACCTGTACCCGATGGCGCTCTCGATGATCGTCACCGGTACCGCGTGGAAATGGCTGCTCAACCCGGGCATGGGCCTGGACAAATTGTTGCGTGACTGGGGCTGGGAAGGCTTCCGTCTCGACTGGCTGATCGACCCGGATCGCGTGGTCTACTGCCTGGTGATCGCCGCTGTGTGGCAAGCCTCGGGCTTCATCATGGCGATGTTCCTCGCCGGCCTGCGTGGCGTTGATCAATCGATCATCCGTGCCGCGCAGATCGATGGCGCGAGCATGCCGACGATCTACTGGAAAGTGGTGCTGCCAAGCCTGCGTCCGGTGTTCTTCAGTGCGGTGATGATCCTCGCGCACATCGCGATCAAGAGCTTCGACCTGGTCGCGGCGATGACCGCCGGTGGCCCGGGTTATTCCTCCGACCTGCCCGCGATGTTCATGTATTCCTTCACCTTCAGTCGCGGCCAGATGGGCATGGGCTCGGCCAGTGCGATTCTGATGCTCGGTGCGATCCTCGCGATCATCGTGCCTTACCTGTATTCCGAGCTGAGGACCAAGCGCAATGACTAGTCTCGCTGCCAAACCTGCTATCAGCCTGAGTCGCATCGCGATCTACGCAGTGCTGATCCTCGCCGTACTGCTTTATCTGGTACCGCTGGTGGTGATGTTGCTGACCAGCTTCAAGACCCCGGAAGACATCAGCAGCGGCAACCTGCTGAGCTGGCCGACCGTGGTCAGTGGCATAGGCTGGGTCAAGGCCTGGGCCACGGTTGACGGTTACTTCTGGAACTCGATCAAGATCACCGTTCCGGCCGTGATCATCTCCACCGCCATCGGCGCGTTGAACGGTTATGTGCTGTCGTTCTGGCGCTTCCGTGGTTCGCAGTTGTTCTTCGGTCTGCTGTTGTTCGGCTGCTTCCTGCCGTTCCAGACCGTGCTCCTGCCGGCCTCGTTCACCCTCGGCAAAATGGGTCTGGCGAGCACCACCACCGGTCTGGTGTTTATCCACGTGGTTTACGGTCTGGCGTTCACCACGCTGTTCTTCCGTAACTACTACGTGAGCATTCCGGATGCGCTGGTGAAAGCTGCACGCCTCGACGGCGCGGGTTTCTTCACGATTTTCCGGCGCATCATTCTGCCGATGTCGACGCCGATCATCATGGTCTGCCTGATCTGGCAATTCACCCAGATCTGGAACGACTTCCTGTTCGGTGTGGTGTTCTCCAGCGGTGATTCGCAACCGATCACGGTGGCGCTGAACAACCTGGTCAACACCAGCACCGGCGCCAAGGAATACAACGTTGATATGGCAGCGGCGATGATCGCCGGCCTGCCGACCCTGCTGGTCTATGTGGTCGCAGGCAAGTATTTCGTGCGCGGGCTGACGGCCGGCGCAGTCAAGGGGTAATCATGGCAACGCTCGAACTTCGCAACGTAAACAAGACCTACGGTGCCGGCCTGCCGGACACCCTGAAGAACATCGAACTGTCGATCAAGGATGGTGAATTCCTGATCCTGGTCGGCCCGTCGGGTTGTGGCAAATCGACCTTGATGAACTGCATCGCCGGTCTGGAAACCATCACCGGCGGCGCGATCATGATCGGCGATCAAGACGTCAGCGGCATGAGCCCGAAGGATCGCGACATCGCCATGGTGTTCCAGTCCTACGCGCTGTACCCGACCATGAGCGTGCGCGAGAACATTGAGTTCGGTCTGAAGATTCGCAAGATGCCGCAGGCGGCGATCGACGAAGAAGTCGCGCGCGTGGCCAAGCTGCTGCAGATCGAACACTTGCTGAACCGCAAACCGGGCCAGCTTTCCGGCGGTCAGCAACAGCGTGTGGCGATGGGTCGTGCGTTGGCGCGTCGGCCGAAGATCTATCTGTTCGACGAACCGCTGTCCAACCTCGACGCCAAGCTGCGCGTCGAGATGCGTACCGAAATGAAGTTGATGCACCAGCGCCTGAAAACCACCACGGTCTACGTGACCCACGACCAGATCGAAGCGATGACCCTGGGCGACAAGGTTGCGGTGATGAAGGACGGCATCATTCAGCAGTTCGGCACGCCGAAAGACATCTACAACAACCCGGCCAACCTGTTCGTGGCGAGCTTCATCGGTTCGCCGCCGATGAACTTCATCCCGCTGCGTCTGCAACGCAAGGACGGTCGTTTGTTGGCGCTGCTCGACAGCGGCCAGGCCCGTTGTGAATTGCCGATGAGCATGCAGGACGCCGGTCTCGAAGATCGCGAAGTGATCCTCGGCCTGCGCCCGGAACAAATCGTGTTGGCGAACGGCGAGGGCAATGGTCTGCCGAGCATTCGTGCTGAAGTGCAGGTCACCGAGCCGACCGGTCCGGACACGCTGGTGTTCGTCAACCTCAATGAAACCAAGGTCTGCTGCCGTCTGGCGCCGGACGTGGCACCGCAGGTGGGCGAGAGCCTGACGCTGCAGTTCGATCCGTCGAAAGTGTTGTTGTTCGATGCCAACACCGGTGAGCGCCTCGGCACTGCCGGTCAACCGCAGACCGATGCGCGGTCTGCGAACGTGGCGCAATTCAAAGGCCGCTGAAGATCGATGTAGGAGTGAGCCTGCTCGCGATGACGGTGTATCAGTCGACAGAGATGTTGAATGTAAAACCGCTATCGCGAGCAGGCTCACTCCTACAAAAGGAGCACGCGGTGGATTGCCTGTAATCCATCGCAATTTATGTAAACCGCGTTAGATAAAAACAGTTAATAACAATAAAGACGAGGATGTAGGGATGAAAAAGAAACACGTCAATGCCCGGTTGATCTGCCAAATGTCAGCTGCGGCGGCCTTGGTGCTGGCCGGTAACGCCATGGCGGCGGACGCCTTCAGCTCCGACTCGAAATGGATGACCGGCGACTGGGGTGGCGAGCGTACCAAGCTGATCGAGCAGGGTATCGACATCAAGGCTGACTACGTTGGGGAAGTCGGTGGCAACCTGAACGGTGGCTACAACGACGACAAGACCGCGCGTTACGCTGACCAGTTCGGTCTGGGCGTGGCTCTCGATCTGCAAAAGCTGTGGGGCTGGGATAACACTCAGGCAAAAATCCAGCTGACCAACCGTAACGGCTACAACATCTCCAACGACCGCGTTGGCGATCCGCGTGCCGGCACCTTGAGTTCTTCGCAAGAAGTCTACGGCCGTGGCCACATGGTGCGTCTGACCCAGTTGTGGATTCAGCACCAGTTCTTCGACAACAAACTCGACGTCAAGGCCGGTTACTTCGGTGAAGGCGAAGACTTCAACACCTTCCCGTGCGACTTCCAGAACCTCGCGTTCTGCGGCTCCCAAGTGGGTAACTGGGCGACCAACATCTGGTACAACTGGCCAGTCAGCCAGGCCGCGATCCGTGTGAAGTACAACATCAACGACGAGCTCTACGCGCAAATCGGCGCGTACAACCAGAACCCGTCGCAGCTGGAACACGGCAACGGCTTCAAACTCAGCGGCAGCGGCACCAAAGGTACTGTGTTGCCGGTGGAGTTGGTCTGGTCGCCGAAGGTCAACAGCCTGCCGGGCGAATACCGCGTCGGTTACTACAAGAGCACGGCCGATGCCGACGACGTTCGCGAAGACGTCAATGGTTTCGACGCAGCCACCACTGGCGACGCTTACAAGTCCCACAGCAGCAAAAGTGGCTACTGGTTCGTCGCGCAACAGCAACTCACCAGCCACAACGGTGATGCCTCGCGCGGTCTGAACATCGCCGCCAACGCGACCTTCCACGACAAAGACACCAACTTCATCGATAACTACCAGTCGGTGATGTTCGTCTACAAAGGCCCGTTCGACGCGCGTCCGAAAGATGACGTCGGTATCGGTGCGGCGCGTATCCACGTCAACGACGACGTGAAGAAAAACGCCGAGTTGCTGAACGTTTCCAACGGTGTTTCGGATTACGACAACCCGGTGTTCTCGCCGATTCGTGAAACCGAATACAACTACGAGATCAACTACGGCTTCCACGTCACCAACTGGCTGACCGTACGTCCTAACCTGCAGTACATCACTCACCCGGGTGGTGTGGATGAAGTGGACAACGCTTTGGTCGCTGGCCTGAAAATTCAGTCTACGTTCTAACGCGTCTGCGATAAGCTCCTCTCTATGTGCGCATATTTGCGGACAGCCAAGGCTGTCCGCTTTTTTTTGGGGCTGGCGCCGCCCGGTGAAAGTCGATTTCAGGATCGTGGCAAATGCATGAGCATCCGCTACAACGCTTCTTCAAATCCCTGCGTGAGCAACCGGTGTTCGCCTGGGAGCGCTATCAGATGCGCGACGTGTTGGTGATCGATCATCCGCTGTGTCAGGCGGTGTTCAGTCGTCAGGGTGCGCAGTTGCTGCACTTTCAGCCGCGCGGGCAAAAACCGTGGTTGTGGTGTGCTGCGAAGTGGCCGCATGTCGGCGCGATCCGTGGTGGTGTGCCGGTGTGCTGGCCGTGGTATGGCCGTCATCCGAGCGAAAACGCATGGCCGTCCCATGGCTGGGCAAGGTTGCTCGACTGGAAGTTGCTCGACAGCAGCAGCGCCGAAGACGGCGTGCGCCTGCACTGGCAATTGCAGTTGTGCGACTGGCAGGTTGACCTGCACGCACACCTTGGCGAACGCATGGAGTTACGCCTGAGCACTGAGCATCAAGACGACATGCCGTGCCAGTTGAGCCAGGCTTTGCACGCTTACTGGCGTATTGGCGATGTCGGTGAGATAGCGCTGTCTGGGCTCGAAGGGGCGCAGGGTTATGACCAGTTGAACCGCCAGGTTTGCCAGCAGGAAGGCGAGTTGCGGGTGGATGGCGGTTGCCAGCGGGTGTTCCAGCATGACGGCGAATTGCAGCTGAAAGATCACGCCTGGCAGCGTGAGTTGTGCATCGATACCGGGGACAGCGCCGACACGGTGGTGTGGCATCCGGGCGCGCGGCCGCTGTTGGGCGTGTCGTGGGATGAGATTTCCGAGTTTGTCTGCGTGGAAGCGGCGGCGGGCGGGACCGACAGTCTGCACCTGGCGCCGGGGGAGAAGGCGCATTTGAGTTTGCAGGCGTGGGCGGCGGCTTGAGAGTGTCAAGTACACCGATACCCTCACCCTCACCCTAGCCCTCTCCCGGGGGGAGAGGGGACCGAATGGGGGATGCTCAAAAGTTACGCCGACGTGAAAGTGCAGTTCTGAATCCATAATCGACTGGATATTTCAGGTCGATGTACCGCGCAAGCCCCCTCGGTCGGCCCCCTCTCCCTCAGGGAGAGGGGGCCGAATGGGGGATATTCGAGAGATGCACCGACCTGAACGAATGTCGGTGAATCCATAATCGACTCGGTGTTTCAGGTCGATGTATAGCGCAAGACACCTCGGTCGGCCCCCTCTCCCTCCGGGAGAGGGCTGGGGTGAGGGTGCTTTTGATCTTTAGTTGAATTCATCCCCAACCGGATACCGGCTCGCATTCAAGCTCTCTTTGATCTTGCGCAGATGCGGCTGGAAATCCACCCCGCGACGCAAGGTCATCCCCGTCGCCAGCACATCCAGCACGGTCAACTGAATGATCCGCGACGTCATCGGCATATAAATGTCGGTGTCTTCCGGCAACGGAATATTCAGGCTCAAGGTACTCGCCTTGGCCAGCGGCGAATTCTCCGCCGTCAGTCCCAGCACCGAAGCCCCGTTCTCGCGAGCGATACGCGCAACCTCGACCAGCTCACGGGTGCGGCCAGTGTAGGAAATGATCACGAACAACTCGCCAGTGTGCGCCACCGAAGCAATCATCCGCTGCATCAGCACATCGGCATGCGCGGTGACCGCGAGGTTGAAGCGGAAGAACTTGTGCTGCGCATCCAGCGCCACCGGTGCCGAAGCGCCGAGGCCGAAGAAGTGGATCTGCCGCGCCTGAATCAACAGGTCGACGGCGCGGCTGATCAGGTTCGGATCGAGCGCCTGGCAAGCGCTGTCCAGCGACGCAATGGCGCTGCCGAAAATCTTCTGCGTGTACGCCTCGGGATTGTCATCAGCCTCGACCGCGCGGCTGACATACGCCGCGCCACTGGCCAGGCTCTGCGCCAGTTGCAGCTTGAGTTCCGGGTAGCCGCTGACACCGAACGAACGGCAGAAACGGTTGACCGTCGGTTCGCTCACCGAGGCTGCCTGGGCGAGGGCGGCGATGCTGAAGCGGGTGGCCTGCTGCGGGTTGAGCAGGATCACCTCGGCGACTTTGCGTTCGGCCTTGTTCAGGTCTTCAAGGCGACTCTGGATCTGTTCCAGTAAATTTCGCACGCGGTCCATATGGAATTCCTAATTCACCTGCGCAAAGGTGCGCCGGGCTATGCAAATTGGGCCTTTGATATGGCCCGTAACGGTGGCCTATCCTACTGATGCGTCCGAGCGACCACCACTCGGAATCTGTATTTTGCGAAAATGTTGTGGTTATTACTACATTTTCCCTTGAGTGATGCCTTGAAAAAAGGTATTTGTAGCTTAACTTGATAAAAGAACAAACATCATGCCTTCGATTACGGTTGAACCGTGCACCTTTGCCTTGTTCGGCGCGCTTGGCGATCTGGCCCTGCGCAAGCTGTTTCCTGCCCTTTATCACCTCGATGGCGCCGACTTGTTGCACGAGGACACGCGCATCATCGCCCTGGCCCGTGAAGAAGGTTCCGAGCAGCAGCACCTGGCATTCATCGCCGCCGAACTGCGCCGTTATGTAGGCAAAGAGCTGGACGAGGCCGTCGCCGAGCGCTTTCTCGCACGGCTGACCTACCTGCACGTCGACTTCCTCAGATCTGAAGATTATGTGGCGCTGGCCGAACTGGCCGGCAGCACGCAACGCATGATTGCCTACTTCGCCACACCGGCAGCGGTGTACGGCGCGATCTGCGAGAACCTGGCGAAAGTCGGTCTGGCGGAAAACACTCGCGTGGTGCTGGAAAAACCGATCGGCTCCGACCTCGAATCGTCGCGCAAAGTGAACGACGCCGTGGCGCAGTTCTTCCCGGAGAACCGCACCTACCGCATCGACCATTACCTGGGCAAAGAAACCGTTCAGAACCTGATCGCCCTGCGTTTCGCCAACAGCCTGTTCGAAACCCAGTGGAACCAGAATTACATCTCCCACGTGGAAATCACCGTCGCCGAGAAGGTCGGCATCGAAGGCCGTTGGGGCTACTTCGACAAGGCCGGCCAACTGCGCGACATGATCCAGAATCACCTGCTGCAGCTGCTCTGCCTGATTGCCATGGATCCGCCGGCCGACCTGTCCGCCGACAGCATCCGTGACGAGAAAGTAAAAGTGCTCAAGGCGCTGGCGCCGATCAGTCCCGAAGGCCTGACCACTCAGGTCGTGCGCGGCCAGTACATCGCCGGCCACAGCGAAGGCAAATCGGTACCGGGTTACCTCGAAGAACCGAATTCCAACACCCAGAGCGACACCGAAACCTTCGTCGCCCTGCGTGCCGATATCCGCAACTGGCGCTGGGCCGGCGTGCCGTTCTACCTGCGCACCGGCAAGCGCATGCCGCAAAAGCTGTCGCAGATTGTTATCCACTTCAAGGAACCGTCGCACTACATCTTCGCCCCCGAGCAGCGCTTGCAGATCAGCAACAAACTGATCATCCGCCTGCAGCCGGACGAAGGCATTTCCTTGCGTGTGATGACCAAAGAGCAAGGCCTGGACAAAGGCATGCAACTGCGCAGCGGGCCGCTGCAACTGAATTTCTCCGACACCTGGCGTAGCGCGCGGATCCCCGATGCCTACGAGCGGTTGTTGCTGGAAGTGATGAACGGCAATCAGAACCTGTTTGTCCGTAAAGATGAAATCGAAGCCGCGTGGAACTGGTGTGACCAGCTGATCGCCGGATGGAAAAAATCCGGTGACGCGCCCAAGCCGTATGCGGCCGGGTCGTGGGGGCCGATGAGCTCCATTGCATTGATCACGCGGGACGGGAGGTCGTGGTATGGCGATATCTGATGTGCAACTGCCTGCGGGCGTGAACGCTCACGAATTCAAGAGTCCGGTGCTGTTGGCCGAAGGTCTGGCGCTGAACGTTGCCAAGCAATTGAGCGAGGCCATTGCTGCACGCGGCAACGCGGTGCTGGTGGTGTCGGGCGGTCGTAGCCCGGTGGCGTTTTTCCAGCATTTGGCCAAGCAGGACCTGGACTGGTCGAAGGTCGTCGTGACCCTTGCCGATGAGCGCTGGGTACCGGTTGAACACGCCGACAGCAATGCCGGCCTGCTCAAGCAATACCTGCTCAAAGGCCCGGCGGCGAAAGCGCAATTCCTCAGCCTTTACAGCGCTGCGGCCAGCGTCGAGCAGGCCGCCGAACAGGCTGACCGCTTGCTCGCCGAACTGCCGCCGATTGACGTGCTGGTGCTGGGCATGGGCGATGACGGCCACACCGCGTCGCTGTTCCCCAACAGCCCGAACCTCGCCGAAGCCTTGCAAGTCGATGGCGCACGCCGTTGCTGGCCGATGCTGGCGCCGAGCGTGCCGCGTCAGCGCCTGACCATGAGCCGTGCGCTGCTGGCCTCGGCCAAGCACAAGATTCTGTCGATTTCCGGTCAGTCGAAACTGACCACCCTGAATGCCGCGCTGGCATCCGATGACGTCGCCGCCATGCCGGTGCGCGCGTTTCTGCAACCTACGTTAGAGATTTACTGGTGCCCATGAGCCAAGGAACAGCCGCTATGACAACCCCATCCCCGACCGTTTCCATGGCGGACAAAGTTGCCCTGATCGACAGCCTCTGCGCCAAGGCGCGGATCCTGCCGGTGATCACCATCGCTCGCGAACAGGACGTGCTGCCATTGGCCGACGCCCTGGCTGCCGGTGGTCTGACCGCGCTGGAAGTGACCCTGCGTTCGCAGTTCGGCCTCAAGGCCATTCAGATCCTGCGCGACCAGCGTCCGGAACTGATGACCGGTGCCGGCACCGTGCTCGATCGCAACATGCTCGCGGCTGCCGAAGCTGCCGGCTCGCAATTCATCGTCACCCCGGGCATCACCCGTGATTTGCTCGAAGCCAGTGTCGACAGCCCGATTCCGCTGTTGCCGGGCATCAGCAACGCCTCCGGCATCATGGAAGGCTATGGCCTGGGTTATCGCCGCTTCAAGTTGTTCCCGGCGGAAGTCAGCGGTGGCGTAGCAGCAATCAAGGCCCTCGGCGGCCCGTTCGGTGAAGTGAAATTCTGCCCGACTGGCGGCGTCGGCCCGGCCAATATCAAGAGCTACATGGCGCTGAAAAACGTCATGTGCGTGGGCGGTAGCTGGATGCTTGATCCAGAGTGGATCAAGAACGGCGACTGGGCCCGTATTCAGGAATGCACCGCCGAGGCACTGGCGCTGCTGGACTGATTGTTACCAGACACTTCGTTGTGTGTTCTACGGCTTTACGGTGCGCTTGGTCGGTGCACCGTTTTTTTTGCCCGCGCAAAAGCCAACGGCAAAAGATCGCTGCCTTCGGCAACTCCTGCAAAAGTTACGACGCGATACATAGTTACCGCACACAGGCTTTTGCCTGGCGCTAATCTGCGTTCATCTTATGGAAGAGAGAACGCGTCATGGCCCAAGACTCTGCAGCATCCTCAAATAACCAAGTGTATCAACTGGCCCCCGAGCAAATCGCCGGACCGTACTTTCGCAACCCGAAATTGCTGCGCCGCAACATCAGCGAGGGTGCAGAAGGTTTGCCGCTGCTGCTGCGCCTGACCATCGTTGATGCAATGACCGGTGAGCCGGTCAGTGGCGCGCTGGTGGATATCTGGCACTGCAATGCGCGCGGCGCGTATTCGGGCTGGAGCCGGGTCAATCCGGATCTTGAAGCCGATGCCGAGGCCATCGGTTCAATCCCGCGTACCGATGATGACACCTACCTGCGCGGCAGCCAGTTTTGTGATCCCAAGGGCCGCGTGCGCTTCACGACGATTTATCCGGGGTTTTACGCCGGTCGCGCACTGCATATTCATATGGCGGTGCGCATCGTTGCCGGCAGCGAATTTCTCGAAGCACGCAATGTGGCCTGGGTTGGCCAGTTGTATTTCCCGGAGGTCGTTTCGCGCTCGGTACTCAATGCCAAAGCCTATCGCGGACGCTCGGCGAAGGTACTGAACAATGCCGAGGACAGCTATTACGCCGACATGCAGGGCGAAGCCTCGACGCTGACAGTGTGGCCGATCGGTCGCGATACTCATGAGGATGGTTTTTTCGGCCAACTGACGATCGGTATCGATACCTTCGCTGTGTCGTCGCAGATCAAACCCGAGGACTTCGACAAATTCACCGTTTAAGCCATCAACGTAACTCGTTCAGTGCGCGGGTCAGCAGTTGCATGTCGCCAGCGGTGGTGGTCAGCCCCGGTGTAATGCGGATGCAAGGCCCGCACGCCGCGCCATTGCGAACCACCGTGAACAGATTGAAGTCATTGAGCAAATGCTCCGCCATGGCCTGTTGGTCGTCGTGACGAGTGAAGCGCAACGCCGTGATCCCGCAATACAATCGCGGATCGTCGGGCGTCATCACTTCAATGCCCGGTAAATGCCGCACGGCGCTGACCCACAGGTTGCGCAGGTAGTTCAGGCGGGCACCTTTTGCCGCTGCGCCGCCGAGTGAACGATGCTCCTCGAATACCAGCGGCAGTGTCATCAATGCCGGAATGTTGGGAGTGCTGTAGGACGTGCGCGCTCGGATGTCATTGACCGGATAGTGCATCTCGCCCATGTCCGGATCGATGTCAGCCAGACGCTGTGGGGCAATATAGATGAAGCCAAGCGTCAGCGGCGCACCGATCCATTTGTGCAGGTTGTAACCGGCGAAGGCGATACCGAGGGCATCGAAGTCGAACTCGATCTGACCGAGGGCGTGGGCACCATCAAGAATGATGTCGACCCCATGCTCCCTGGCCAGCGCGGCAATGGCTTGTACCGGCATCACCAGGCCGGTGCGATGGGTAACGTGTGTCAGGGCCATCAGTTTCAGTTTCGGATGGCGAATAAAGGTTTCGCGGTAAGTTTCCAGCAGGCTGTCGAAGCTCGCCGGGTGTGCATGCGAAATCTCGATGATCTCGACGCCGCGATGTCTGGCCAGCCAGCGCATGGCGCCCTTGACCGTGTCGTACTCAAGGTCGCAGATCAGCAACTGGTCGCCCGGTTGCAGGCGGTTGTAATTGCGGATCAGCGATTGCAGGCCTTCGGTGGCATTGCGCGTGAAGGCCACGCTCTGTGCGCGTACGCCCATCTGCTCTGCCAACTGCGCGCGGATGTCTAGATTGTCGTGCTGCTCAAAGCGCTGGCGCACGTACACCGAGTTGCTGGTATTGATCAGCTCGATATTGCGCTGATACTCCTCGATCACCGTACGCGACATACGCCCGAAGTAACCGTTTTCCAGGTTCACAGGGCCGGGTTGAACATCGTAACGGTCGGCGAACGTCTGCCAGAAGGCTTCGTCACGGGCACGGCGGGTGTTATCGGGCATGGCGGCTGGCTCTATAGAGGAGGGCGCTTCAGTGGCGCGGGGCAGGTTTGCCATGTTTGGCGCGCAGCGGTTCGAGCAAGTCAGACAAGCCGTTGTGGTCGATCTCCTGCATCAGCGCCAGCAGGCCGCCGAGTTCGCCATGGGGAAAACCTTCGCGGGCAAACCAGTTGAGGTAAGGCCCCGGCAGGTCGGCAATGATCCGGCCCTTGTATTTGCCGAAGGGCATTTCGCGGGTGATCAGCAGTTCGAGTTTTTCGGGATTCATTGCGGTTTTCGTCTGGCTTCAAATCAAACTGGAAAATACAGGCATTCTGCATGCAGGCCAAATGACAGATCATGCAAATAACCGCGATACAGATAGTTCATTTATATTTAACTTGTTGATTTATAACGATATTTATCTTACAAAAAAGCTGGCACGCACACTGCAATATCCCTTGCATCTTCCACCGATCGCAAGGAATTGAAAAATGACCGACATGAATAAAGAAGCCATCTCTGTACTCAATGACCTGATTGAAACCTGCAAGGACGGTCAGGAAGGGTTCAAGACTTGCGCCGAAGACATCAAGCACCCAGAACTGAAAACCCTGTTTGTCACTCGCTCTGCCGACTGCGCCACTGCTGCAGCTGAGCTGCAAGCCGAAGTTCGCAAACTGGGCGGCGATCCGGAAACCTCTACCAGCGTCAGCGGTGATCTGCACCGTCGTTGGGTCGACGTCAAAGCCATGTTCACTGGCAAGGATGAGGAGGCTGTGCTGAACGAAGCCGAGCGCGGTGAAGACCATGCGCTGAAGGCTTATCGTGAAGCCATCGAAAAAATCAACAAGCACAACCTGGTGGGCATTCGTGACCTGGTTGAGCGCCAATACCATGGCGTGCAACGCAACCATGACCAAGTGAAAGCCCTGCGTAACCAGGCTCGCGCACGCTCGTAAGCGTACGCCGGTTACAAAAAACGCCAGCTAGTCTGGCGTTTTTTTATGAGTGTTTTGAAAGCAAAAGATCGCAGCCTGCGGCAGCTCCTACAGTGAAGGCATTCCCCTGTAGGAGCTGCCGAAGGCTGCGATCTTTTCAATCAGCCAATGCTGATGGCCGGCAACGTCGGCAACGTCACAGTCTGCTGCTTACGCGGCGCCAGAATCTCCGCCTCACCGTCCACCACCAACTCATCACGCTGGTTGAACACGCGAGTGGCAATGCGCACGCGAAACTTGGGCAGTTTCTCGAGAATTTCCAGGCGCACTGTCAGCGTGTCACCGATCTTCACCGGTTTCTGAAAGCTCATCTGCTGGCCGATGTAAATTGTGCCCGGCCCAGGCAGTTCACAGGCCACCGCGGCGCTGATCAAGGCGCCACTGAACATGCCGTGAGCGATACGCTCCTTGAACATGCTGGCTGCCGCGAACTCTGCGTCCAGGTGCACCGGGTTGTGGTCGCCGGACATCGCGGCGAACAGCTGAATGTCGCGCTCTTCGACAGTCTTGCTGTAGCTCGCAGTCTGGCCGACTTCGAGGGCTTCGTAAGGGATGTTGGTAACCTGGGTCATCGATTTCGGTTCCTGTGACGGATTAAATAAATCCACAAAAAATCATTCACTGCGCTGAGGTCGCGGATGGCTCAGCGCTTGGGCGATCCAGGCCAGCACATCGGCGATCACTTCATCGCGATTGGTTTCGTTGAACAATTCGTGCCGGGCCTGCGGGTAGATTTTCAATTGCAGGTTCTGGCTGCCGGCTGTGCGTAAGGCATTGGCCAGATCTGTCAGACGCTTGCCGTCACTCACCGGATCACATTCACCGCCGATCACCAGCAATGGCAGGCCCGGGTCGATCTGCGCGAGATTGGACGCTTTGCTGATTTGCTGCAAGCCACCGAGCAGGTCGATCCATAGCTGATTGGTACAGCGAAAGCCGCAGAGCGGGTCAGCGGCGTATTTGTCGACTTCGGTCGGATCGCGGCTCAGCCAGTCGAACGGCGTGCGCACCGGTTTGAATTGTTTGTTGAACGAGCCGAACGACAGCCACTCGATCAGTGCACTGCGGCCCTTGCCGCCTTGACGCAGTTTTTCCAGGCGGGCGATCTGCCGCGCGGCACCATACAAGGCCACCGGCTGGAAATTCGAGCCACTGAGAATCGCCCCGGTCAGGCTGGCGCTGTGGTGCAGTAAATAGCCTTGGGCAAGATAGCTGCCCATGCTGTGGCCGAGCAGGATGATCGGCACGCCGGGGTGTTGCTGGCCAATGTATTGATTGAGGCTGGCCAGATCGCCAAGGACTTTGCACCAACCGTCATCATCGGCGAAATGGCCGACGGTGCCCTGATCGGCAGTTCTGCCATGTCCCCGCAGATCCGGGGCATATACGCCATATCCTTTGTCGCAAAACGTGTCGGCCAGACGGGCATAACGACCGCTGTGTTCGGCCATGCCATGGGCCAGCAGGATCACCGCTTTCAACGGCGCGGCGGGCAGCCATTGGTTGACGAACAGGCGGCTGCGGTCACTCGCGTCCAGCCACAGGGTGTCGTGGGTCATGGCGATTCCTTTGCTCAAGAGTCGGATCATTGTATAGCGCGTCTGATCAGCCCACGCCACGGCAGGAAGATTCACACGATCAATGACGGCTTTGCTCATATTTGCCTGAATGGCCATAACTGCTAGTGTCCGTGAAGCTCCGCTTTTTCAGAAATGACAGAAAGCGGCCCCGGATCGGCTCAGGTAAAGAGGACAAGAACAATGCAACCTGATTTCTGGAACGACAAGCGCCCGGCCGGCGTGCCGCTGGACATCGACATGGGTGAGTTCAAGTCGGTGATCGAGGTGTTCGAGCGTTCCTGCAAGAAGTTCGCGGATCGCCCGGCGTTCAGCAACATGGGCGTGACCCTGACCTACGCTGAACTTGAGCGCCAGAGCGCAGCCTTTGCCGGTTACCTGCAAGCGCATACCGATCTGGTGCCGGGCGATCGCATTGCCGTGCAGATGCCCAACGTCCTGCATTACCCGATCGCTGTGTTCGGCGCGTTGCGCGCCGGGCTGATCGTGGTCAACACCAACCCGCTGTATACCGCGCGGGAGATGCGCCATCAGTTCAAGGATTCCGGCGCACGGGCGTTGGTGTACCTGAACATGTTTGGCCAGAAAGTCCAGGAAGTACTGGCCGACACCGACATCCAGTACCTGATCGAAGCGAAGATGGGCGACCTGATGCCCACCGCCAAGGGCTGGCTGGTCAACACCGTGGTCAGCAAAGTGAAGAAAATGGTCCCGGACTATTCGCTGCCGCAGGCCATCTCCTTCAAGAGTGCGCTGCGCATGGGGCGGGGTCTGGGCATCAAGCCGTTGAAGGTCAGCCTCGACGACATCGCCGTGCTGCAATACACCGGCGGCACCACCGGCCTGGCCAAGGGCGCGATGCTGACCCACGGCAATCTGGTAGCGAACATGCAGCAAGTGCGTGCCTGTCTGGCACAGCTCGGCCCGGACGGTCAGCCTTTGTTGCGCGAAGGTCAGGAAGTGATGGTCGCGCCGCTGCCGCTGTACCACATCTATGCCTTCACCGCGAATTGCATGTGCATGATGGTCTCCGGCAACCACAACGTGCTGATCACCAACCCGCGCGACATTGCCGGTTTCATCAAGGAACTGAAGAACTGGCGCTTCTCGGCTCTGTTGGGTTTGAACACCTTGTTCGTCGCATTGATGGAACACCCGGATTTCAAGACCCTGGATTTCTCCAGCCTGAAACTCACCAACTCCGGCGGCACCGCGCTGGTCAAAGCCACCGCCGAGCGTTGGGAGCAGATGACCGGTTGCCGCATTACCGAAGGTTACGGTCTGACCGAAACCTCGCCAGTGGCCTGCACCAACCCGTATGGCGATCAATCGCGCCTCGGTACCGTCGGCCTGCCAGTGCCGGGCACGTTGCTCAAAGTCATCAACGATGACGGCGTCGAGCAGCCGATGGGCGAGCGCGGCGAGTTGTGCATCAAAGGCCCGCAGATCATGAAGGGCTACTGGAACAAACCCGAAGCCACCGCTGAAGTGCTGGATGGCGAAGGCTGGTTCAAATCGGGCGACATCGCGGTGATCGATCCGGACGGGTTTGTACGCATCGTCGATCGCAAGAAGGACATGATCATCGTCTCCGGTTTCAATGTGTACCCGAACGAGATTGAGGACGTGGTCATGGCTCACCCGAAGGTCGCCAACTGCGCGGTGATCGGCGTGCCGGACGAGCGCTCGGGCGAGGCAGTGAAGCTGTTTGTGGTAGCGCGGGAAACCGGTGTCAGCCTTGAAGAGCTCAAGGCCTACTGCAAAGAAAATTTCACCGCGTACAAAGTGCCGAAACACATTGTGTTGCGTGAGTCGTTGCCGATGACGCCGGTCGGCAAGATTCTGCGGAGGGAGTTGCGCGATATCGCTTAACCGACAGAAGCGAAAAGATCGCAGCCTGCGGCAGCTCCTACCTTGGAATGCATTTCCTGTAGGCGCTGCCGAAGGCTGCGATCTTTTGCTTTAAGTCCACGAAAACCGGGGCTTTCAAGGCGATATAGGATTTTTGCTCTAAAATGACTGTTGGCAAGTCTTGAGTCATAAATATGACTGTATGGGCCGCTTTTGGCTCTGGTCGACCCTCGGCAAAGCTGCTACTCTCGGCGCGCTTTGTGACTTCTCGGCCTATCTGAAAGCCAGATTCACCAATACAAAACACACACCAATAATAATCGCATCAAATGCGGTGAAGAATTCGCGTTGCTGAGGAGTGGGCTTCCATGATCGAAGACTTTTGGAAGGATAAATACCCGGCTGGAATTGCTGCCGACATCAATCCAGACGAGTATCCGAACATTCAGGCAGTGTTGAAGCAATCCTGCCAACGCTTCGCCAACAAACCGGCTTTCAGCAACCTGGGCAAGACAATCACCTACGGTGAGCTGTACGAATTGTCCGGTGCGTTTGCCGCGTATCTGCAACAGCATACCGACTTGCAGCCCGGTGATCGAATCGCCGTGCAATTGCCCAACGTTCTGCAGTACCCGGTGGCCGTCTTCGGCGCGATCCGCGCGGGGCTGATCGTGGTCAATACCAACCCGCTCTATACCGCGCGGGAAATGGAGCACCAATTCAACGATTCCGGTGCCAAGGCCCTGGTTTGCCTGGCAAACATGGCGCATCTGGCTGAGGCCGTGGTGCCGAAAACCGGCGTCAAACACGTCATCGTCACCGAAGTCGCCGACCTGCTGCCGCCGATCAAGCGCCTGCTGATCAACAGCGTCATCAAATACGTGAAGAAAATGGTCCCGGCCTATCACCTGCCGAACGCCATCAAGTTCAACGACGTATTGAGCAAAGGCCAGGGCCAGCCTGTGGCTGAAGCCAACCCGGACAGCGGCGATGTCGCGGTGCTGCAATACACCGGCGGCACCACTGGCGTGGCCAAGGGCGCGATGCTGACCCACCGCAACCTCGTCGCCAACATGCTGCAATGCAAGGCGCTGATGGGCTCCAACCTCAACGAAGGCTGCGAGATCCTGATCACGCCGCTGCCGCTGTACCACATCTATGCGTTCACTTTTCATTGCATGGCGATGATGCTGATCGGCAACCACAACATCCTGATCAGCAACCCGCGTGACCTGCCGGCGATGGTCAAGGAACTGTCGAAGTGGAAGTTCAGCGGTTTTGTAGGGCTGAACACGCTGTTCGTGGCGCTGTGCAACAACGAAGCTTTCCGCAAGCTGGATTTCTCCGCACTGAAAGTCACCTTGTCCGGCGGCATGGCCCTGCAACTGGCCGCTGCCGAGCGCTGGAAAGCCGTGACCGGTTGTGCGATCTGCGAAGGTTACGGCATGACCGAAACCAGTCCGGTGGCCACGGTCAACCCGATCCAGCATATCCAGATCGGCACCATCGGCATTCCAGTGCCGTCGACCCTGTGCAAAGTCATCGACGATGCCGGTGTCGAGCAGCCGCTGGGCGAAATCGGCGAACTGTGCGTCAAGGGCCCGCAAGTGATGAAGGGTTACTGGCAGCGTCAGGAAGCCACCGATGAAATGCTCGACAGCGATGGCTGGCTGAAGACCGGCGACATCGCGTTGATCCAGCCGGACGGCTACATGCGCATTGTCGATCGCAAGAAAGACATGATTCTGGTCTCCGGTTTCAACGTCTATCCGAACGAACTGGAAGACGTGCTGGCAACCCTGCCAGGCGTGTTGCAGTGCGCGGCCATTGGCGTGCCGGACGAGAAGTCGGGCGAGGCGATCAAGATTTTCATCGTTGCCAAACCAGGCGTGACCCTGACCAAAGAGCAGGTAATGGATCACATGCGTGCCAACGTCACTGGTTACAAGGTGCCGCGCTCGGTGGAGTTCCGTGATGCGCTGCCGACCACCAACGTCGGCAAGATCCTGCGCCGCGAGTTGCGGGATGAAGAGCTGAAGAAGATCAAGGCCAAGTCCGCCGCCTGAACCAAAAAGCCCCGCATCAGCGGGGCTTTTTGTTGGTGCGAGGCAGGGCTTGGGTTATGCGCTGAACCTGCCCCTCACCCCAGCCCTCTCCCGAGGGAGAGGGAGCCGATCGCGTGCAGTTCAAAACCTGAGTTCGACTCGATATTTCAAGTCGGTGTAGCTCGCCCAAACACCTCAGTCAGTCCCCTCTTCCTCTGGGAGAGGGTTAGGGTGAGGGCTATTGACGGAACGGCGCGAAATTCACATTGGTCCCCGACGGACGCATGTCCTGCAGATACGAATCCTTGTCCGCACTCAATTCCAGGCTCAACGCCGCTTTGCGTTTGCCTTCATTGCGAATCACCAGCCCTTCGAGCTTTTCACGCAAAAACACCGTCGGCACTTTCAGGTGCAGCAGTTCGTCGGTCGCCGGCGTGTGCATCAGCAGGTGAATCCACTCGTACTGGCCGACCGCCAGGCGCGACACCGGCAGATCGAACCACCAGATGTTGCGGTTACGGTTCAGTTCGGCGAAGTGGCAGTTGTTGGTGCCGAGCACAGCGCCGCCCAGTTCCTGGTTGCGACGGGCGATGGCCTGCTTTTTATCGAGTTTCATAACATTCCTGCGGGATCGGTCTCAGGCGCATGGCGCCCCTATGCTGCGCATTCTCGGGGCATTGTCTGCAAACATAAAGCCCAACCTGCTCGCCGCGACGAAATGAGCCGCTGAAAATAAATGAAACTTGGCGCAAACCCGGCCAGTCAATCATTACGTACTGACTTTTCCCCCTTCATGCATCGCGGAGAAATACCATGAGTAGCACAGGCGATAAAGTAAAAGGCATGGCCAACGAAGCCGTCGGCAACGTCAAGCAAGGCGTCGGTAAAGCTACCGACAACAGCAAGCTGCAAGCCGAGGGCAAGATTCAAGAGAAAAAAGGTGAAGCCCAGCAGGCTGTAGGCAAAGCCAAAGACGCTGTCAAAAAAGGCGTCGACAAGGCGTAATTCAGCCTTGAACGAAATACATGAGCGGCCATCCAAGGATGGCCGTTTTTGTGTCGAAATCCTGCTGACACCCATCAAGGTTCGCCAAACAAGCTACCGTGATGTAAAAAACGGCCCCTGAGTCGCCACGACTTCAACCTGTTCTGCGGCGAAAGGAGACGCGAATGATATTTCCAGACATGAAAGGTCTGCCCCTGCACCGGGTGATGGTGCGTACGGTCACTGAGTTCGTCGACGACGAGATGTCGACCTACGCCTCGGCACTGGCCTACCAGATGCTGTTCTCGCTGTTCCCGTTCATTCTGTTCCTGATCGCGCTGATCGGTTTTCTGCACCTGCCGGACTTCTTCTCCTGGCTGCGCCTGCAGTCGGAACTGGTCTTGCCGCCGCAGGCGCTGGAGCAGGTCAACCCGGTAATCGACCAGTTGCAGCAGTCCAAGGGCGGCCTGCTCTCGGTCGGTATCGTGATTGCCCTCTATACCGCGTCCGCGGGTGTGCGGTTGATGATGAGCGCGATGAACGCCGCGTACGATGTGGTCGAAGGGCGGCCGATCTGGAAACGTTTCCCGCTGTCGATTTTCTACACCGTTGGCATCGCCGGCATGCTGCTGGTGGCTGCCGCACTGATGGTGCTCGGGCCGCAGGTGATGGGCTGGATCGCCGCGCAGGTTGGGCTGGAAGACTTCATCGTCACCGTGTGGACCATCGCGCGCTGGCCAGTAATCGTGATTCTGATGATGGTTGCGGTGGCATTGATCTACTACGTCATGCCCGACGTCAAACAGGAGTTCCGCTTCATCACCCCGGGCTCGGTACTGGCCGTGGTGGTGTGGATCATCGCTTCGTTGGGTTTCGCGTTTTATGTGAAAACCTTCGCCAACTACAACGCGATGTATGGCAGCATCGGCGCCATCATCGTGCTGTTGCTGTATTTCTACATTTCCGCTGCGGTGTTGCTGCTCGGCGCGGAGATGAATGCGGTGATCGAGCACATGTCCAGCGAGGGCAAGGACGCGGGTGAAAAAGTCCCCGGCGAACTCGATGAGCATCCCAAACAACACGTCTCGGGCCTGGGGCGCGATCACTCGCTCAAGCCGGACACTGACGAAGTCTGATCATGATCCGTGAAATTCTGAAAATGGGCGACGAGCGCCTGCTGCGCGTAGCGCCGCCGGTGCCGGCCGAGATGTTCGACAGCCCCGAGCTGTGGCAACTGATCGACGATATGTTCCAGACCATGGAAAGCGTCGGTGGCGTTGGCCTGGCTGCGCCGCAGATCGGTGTCGATCTGCAACTGGTGATCTTTGGTTTCGAACACAGCGAACGTTACCCGGACGCTGAAGCGGTGCCGCAGACAATCCTGATCAATCCGCTGATCACGCCGCTTAGTCCTTTGACGGAAGAAGGCTTTGAAGGCTGTTTGTCGGTGCCGGGTTTGCGTGGCGCGGTGGATCGCTATCAGCAGATTCGCTATGAAGGATTTGATCCGAAGGGCGAGCCGATTGTGCGTGTGGCTTCGGGTTTTCACGCGCGGGTGGTGCAGCATGAATGCGATCACTTGATCGGCCGGTTGTATCCGTCGCGCATCACTGACTTCACTAAGTTCGGTTATACCGAAGTGATGTTCCCGGATCTCGATCCCACAGCTGACGATTGATCCCCGAGAACACCACAACCCCCCTGTAGGAGTGAGCCTGCTCGCAATAGCGGTGTGTCAGTGACATTTTCGGTGACTGACACACCGCTATCGCGAGCAGGCTCACTCCTACAAGGATTCGCGTCAGATTGAAGTCTTGCGTTCCATCGCAATCATCGGCTTGCTCCGCGCATACCGGCTCAAACGCTCCGCCATCGCCTGGGGCAGCGCCGGGTCGAACGTGAACCCGCGTCGTTCATAAAACTCCCGCAGATCCGGATGACAGAACAGCCACACCGGCTCGCTGACACCCTTCACCGCAGCCGCCATCAAATGCGCCGCAATCCCCTGATCCCGGCACCTCGGATCAACGAATAACCCGGTCAACCAATGCCCGCCCGCAACCGGCCGCAAGCACAGCGCGGCGACAATCTCTCCCCGCCGAGCGACCCACAATTGTGCCTCGCGAACAGCTTTCATCGACGATTGATGGCTGCGGTAAAACTTGTTCATCAACGGCCATAACGACTCGTCGAGCAGGCTGTATTGGGTATCGGGCATGGGATCGGACTGTCGGTGGGCAAAGCGCCGATTATAAAAGAACGCACGGCTCTGGATAGGTGTATACCTGACCTCACATCCCCTGTGAGTGGAGTACGCATCATGTCCAAAGGTATGGATTCAAAGAAAGCCGCGAAGAAGAAACCGGCCAAGACCGCGATTGAAAAGCGCGCGGAGAAGAAAGCCAAGAAAGTCGACATCTTCGGCCATTGATCACGCCTTTCCGGAGCCCGGCTCTCGGGCTCCTGCCTGCACCCGAAAATAATCTGCAAGATTGCATTGCGTCGTTGCACAGAAGGGGACGATCCCCGTTCCGAGCAACGCCATGCCCCATTACTTCGACGCCGCCCATCGTCAACAGATCGAGACCCTGCGCCAACGCTTTACCGCCCGCACTGAATGGCCAACCTGGCTGTTGCTGATCGGCGTCTATGGCGGCTGGTTCGCCATTGTTCTCAATAGTCAGTGGCTCGGTCGTGGCTTGAGCACATTGCTGCTGATCCCGCTGCTGGTGCTGTGGTTGTCGGTACAGCACGAACTGCTTCACGGACATCCGACGCGCTGGACCCTCGTCAACAAAATCCTTGGCTATGCGCCGTTCGCGGTCTGGTATCCGTACACGCTCTACCGCGACAGCCACTTGCTGCATCATCGCGATGAGGATCTGACCGTGCCCGGCGTCGATCCGGAAAGCCGTTACCTGACCCGCGTGGGCTGGCAGGGCAGTTCGCTGTTCGAACGCAGTTTGCATTGGCTGAACAAAACCGTCCTTGGCCGCTTCGTGATCGGAGCGCCGTTGGCATTGATGGCGCTGGTCAAAGAAGAATTGATGCGACTGAAGAATGGCGAGCGCCAGGCTTGGTTGATGTGGCTGACGCATGCTGCGTTCACATTATTGATGCTGTGGTTCATTGCCCGTTTCAGTGTGCTGCCGGTCTGGCATTACCTGCTGCTGATCAGCGTGCCGGCGCTGTCGATTGCGATGATCCGTTCCTATCATGAACATCGCCCGCATGCGCAACCGGAACAGCGCACGGTGTTGAACGAAGCGGCTTGGCCGTGGCGCTGGTTGTTTCTGAATCTTAATTTTCATCTGGTGCATCACGATTTGCCCAAGCTTGCGTGGTACGACTTGCCCAAGGTCTACCGGACGCATCGCGAACAGTGGATCGCGCGCAGTGGCGGGTTTCTGGTGCAAGGGTATGGCGAGTTCTGGCGACGCAATGGCTTCAAGCCGATCGACAGTCCGCAACATCCCTTCCACTGACCCAAGACCACCACAACCCCCTGTAGGAGTGAGCCTGCTCGCGATAGCGGTGTCTCAGGCACTGAAGATGTCACTGATGCACCGCTATCGCGAGCAGGCTCACTCCTACATTGGATTTGTGTTTACCGGGAAAAAATGTATGACCCAACACCACACCGAACTCCTGATGTACATCGCCCCCGAGCCCATCCGCGCGGCCAATGAACGCTGGATTGCGCGCATTCTCAAGCAACTTGGCCACACTCGTCTGAGCGCTGAGGGCCTGTCACTGCCAGAACTCTGGATATCCCCCGATCTACTGCTCACACAAACCTGCGGCTATCCGCTGATGACTGCATTGCGCGGACAAGTGCGCATCGTCGGCCGCCCACGCTACGAACTCCCCGACGCCAGCGCCGGCAATCATTGCAGCCTGATCCTCGGTCGCGCTGACGACCCACGCAAAACCCTGGCGGAGTTGCGCGACAGTCGCGGGGTAATCAACAGTGAGGACTCCAACAGTGGCATGAACCTGCTGCGTCAGCGTCTGGCGCCGTTGCAGCAAAGTGGCCGGTTCTTCGCCACAGTCGAGGTCAGCGGCGGTCATCGGGAAAGTCTGCGCTGGCTGCGGGAAAACCGCGCCGATCTGGCGGCTATCGACAGCGTAACCTATGCCTATCTCGCGCAATATGCGCCGGAAGAGGTCAACGCCTTGCGAGTGATCGCGCGCAGTGCGTTGAGCCCGACCTTACCGTTCATTACGGTCGGTAGCGCTACGGATGAGCAGATCGAGCAGCTCCGACAGGTAATGAATGAAGCCTTGCGCGAACTCCCTGATGTCGTGCAGACATTGGGATTGCCTGAGGTGCTTGCGGCTAGCGAGAGCGATTATCAGATCCTGCTCGATTATCAGCGCGAGGCTGAAGAACTCGGTTATAGCCGCTTGCGCTAAAAGATCGCAGCCTTCGGCAGCTCCTACGGGGATCGGTGTAGGAGCTGCCGAAGGCTGCGATCTTTTGGTTTTTTTATTCTTTAATAGAATATAAAAATGAAATTTAAGTATTATTAAAGAATAAGGCGCCTTGCTACGATCGCGCCACCGGAACACCGGACATTCAGCGACCCCTAACCCAGGAGCCCCTATGTCCGGCGCCGACCTTTCCCATCATCACACCGTGGACGGCCTGTTTCGCGCCCACTATCGCTGGCTCTGTAGTTATCTGCGTCGTCATCTGCATGATGCCGCCAGTATTGAAGACATCGCCGCAGAAACCTTCGTGCAGTTACTCGAAGCACCGTCGCTAAGGGCCATTCGCGAACCTCGCGCCCTGCTGACGACCATCGCCCAACGCTTGCTTTATCAGTGCTGGCGGCGCGGTGATCTGGAGCGTCGCCATCGCCAGCAAATCGACGTTGATTACGCCGCCTCGCCTGAAGACCGCGTTCACCTCTCGCAGACCCTCAACCGCCTCGATCACAGCTTGCAGCGCTTGCCCGGCAAGGTTCGCACAGCGTTTCTGCTCGCGCGCATCGACGGCCTGACCTACCCGCAAATCGCCGCCGAACTGGGCATCTCCCAGCGTTCGGTCAGCGTCTACATGAACCGTTCCCAAGCACTGTGCGAGCGCCACAGCGCCAATCCATTCCTGACAGACAAGAGGTACGCATGAGAGCGATCAAAACCCTGCTCGGCACATCGCTGCTGGCACTGAGCCTGAGTGTTGGCGCTGTCTCGGCGACGGAGAAAACCGCGCCGATCCACTTCGGCGACATCACTTGGGAGAGCGGCAGTTTCATCACCGAAGTGCTGCGCGTGATCGTTGAAAAAGGTTACGGCTATCCGACCGACACCTTGCCCGGCAGCACGGTCAGCCTTGAGGCCGCATTGGCGAAAAATGATATCCAGGTGATCGGCGAAGAGTGGGCCGGGCGCAGTCCGGCGTGGGTCAAGGCGGCCGCCGAGGGCAAGGTATTTGGCCTCGGTGACACGGTCAAAGGCGCGACTGAAGGCTGGTGGGTGCCGGAGTATGTGATCAAGGGCGACCCCGAGCGGGGCATCAAAGCGTTGGCGCCGGAGTTGAAGTCGGTGGCCGATCTGCCGCGCTACAAAGACGTGTTCCGCGACCCGGAAGATCCGACTCGCGGGCGTTTCCTCAACAGCCCGACCGGTTGGACTTCGGAGATCGTCAACAGTCAGAAGCTCAAGGCCTATGCGCTGAACGAAAGTTTCGTCAACTTCCGCACCGGTTCCGGCGCGGCGCTGGATGCCGAGGTGGCCTCGTCGATCAAACGCGGCAAACCGGTGCTGTTCTACTACTGGTCACCGACGCCGCTGCTCGGCCGGTTCAAACTGGTCAAACTGGAGGAGCCGCCGTTCGATGCCGAGGCCTGGAAGACCCTGGCCGATGCTAACAACCCGAACCCAAAGGGCACGCGGTCGATGCCGGCGAGCCTGGCGATTGGTGTCTCGGCACCGTTCAAGGCGCAGTATCCTGAGTTGGTGGCGTTCTTCGAGAAAGTCGATTTGCCGATTGATCTGTTGAACCAGACTTTGGCGGGGATGAGTGAAAAACGTTTGCAGCCGAGGGTGGTGGCGCAGGCGTTCTTGCGTGATCAGCCGCAGATCTGGAAGCCTTGGGTGCCTGCGGAGGTGGCGACCAAGGTGAGTGCAGGTTTGTAGATTTTTCCTGATGTTTTGTTAGTGCGACGACTATTGCTATCGCGAGCAGGCTCACTCCTACATTTGATCGTGTGAACATCGCAGATCAAATGTAGGAGTGAGCCTGCTCGCGATGGCCATCCCCCGATACAACGCCCCGCGCTGAACCGATTCTTGTGCAAAAAGTGCCAGATACTGGCCGACTAGTGGCCTTGCGCAGGGCTTTGCACTGGCTATGCTTCTCATAACTAACTATGTCGACCGTCATGTCAAAACATGGCTCAAACACATCGTTGGTCCGTGAATTCATGCTGCCAGAGTGCGCAACCCGAGGCACCGACACTGAACCAACAAGGAGCGTCGCTTACATGGAAGTTCTTCAACGCGTTAGGGCTGGCCCGCGTGCGGGCTATCAAGAGAAGGATGTCTTGATTAGAGCGTCGCTGCATGGACTCTCCGATTGATCATCATTTATCACCTGACAACTTCCTCCCGTGGAGGAATGCGTGTGCCTGTTCTGTGGAACGTAGTGGTGGATCGTGAAAGAACTGAACTTTCATCAAATCAAAAGTCCGCGCGGAAGGTGATACAACCATGTTCAACCTACATCACAAGGCTGACCTGCAGCAGATCGAGCGATTCAGCTGCGCCTTGACCGAGGCCAACGCCAAGCTGGAAGCGATCAGCCGTTCGATGGCAATGATCGAGTTCACCCCTGAGGGCATCGTCCTGGATGCCAACGAAAATTTCTGCAAGACCATGGGCTACAGCGCCGAAGAAGTACGTGGCAAACATCACCGGATCTTTTGTGAAGAAGCGTTTTACCGCAGCGAGGATTACGCCCGGTTATGGCGCGATCTGGCCCGGGGCGAGCCGATCAGCGGCACGTTCCTGCGCTTGAACAAGAGCGGCAGGGAGATCTGGCTCGAAGCCAGTTACATGCCGGTGTATGGCGCCGACAAGCAGGTCAAAAGTGTGATCAAGGTGGCGGCGGACATCACCGCCCGGGTCAACAAGGAACACGAAGAAGAAAGCATGCTGGCGGCGATCAGCCGTTCCATGGCGGTGATCGAGTTCACTCCCGAAGGCAATGTCATCAGTGCCAACGACAACTTTCTACGCACCATGCAGTACTCGCTGAACGAAATCGTCGGGCATCATCACAGCCTGTTCTGCCATCGCGCCGAATCCGAATCAGCGCAGTACAAGGCGTTCTGGGCCTCGCTCAATCGCGGCGAATATCACTCCCATCGTTTCGAACGCAAAAACAAGTCCGGGCAGATGGTTTATCTCGAAGCCTCGTACAACCCGCTGTTCGACGCCAAGGGCCGCTTGTACAAAGTGGTCAAGTTCGCCAGCGACATCACCCATCAGATGACCACTTTGCAGAACGCTGCCGAATCCGCCCACAGCACTTCGGTGCAAAACGACGCCTGCGCGCAAAAGGGCTCGCAAGTCGTGCAACAAACCGTGCAGATCATTCAGGACATTTCCCGCGACTTAAACGAAGCCGCCGTCAGTATCGATGCGGTGAGCAAACAATCGGACATCATCGGCACCATCGTGCAGACCATTCGCGGCATTGCCGACCAGACCAACTTGCTGGCACTCAACGCTGCGATTGAAGCGGCGCGGGCCGGCGAACATGGGCGTGGTTTTGCGGTGGTCGCGGATGAGGTGCGCAGCCTGGCGGCGCGGACCAGTCAGGCGACACTTGAGATCGTCGATGTGGTGCGCAAGAACCATGATTTGTCGTTGAGTGCGGTGTCGAGCATGCAGTCAAGTTTGAGCCGTACCGGGCTTGGCGTGGAACTGGCGAACGAGGCGGGGGCGGTGATTCAGGAAATTCAGCAGGGATCGCGGCATGTGGTGGATGCGATAAGTCAGTTCAATGAAACCCTGCAACTGAACTGAAAACGCAGCCAAACCTGTAGGAGTGAGCCTGCTCGCGATAGCGGTTTATCAGTGACATCTTCGGTGACTGACTAGCCGCAATCGCGAGCAGGCTCACTCCTACAAGGGATTTTTCATTTAGACCCGAGATCAGAGTGCGGCAAGAAACTTGTCCGCCTGCTTGTCGCTGTCCTTCACATCGTTGTCTTTTTCCGCCTGCGCCAACTTCATCTTGTCCTGCAAACGCTCGGCGATCTCTTTGCCGATGGCCAGTTGTTTCTCCGGCGGCATGGCTTTGATGTCGTCTTCGGTGATGCCCATGCTCTGGAGGATGCTGTCGCGCAGGCGCTGTTCCGGCGACTTGCTCATGTAGTCCTTGAACTCGTCGGTGGCCGAAGTGCCGGTGGTCTTGGTGGCATCGGAGGTATCGGTAGATTGCAGGCCGACACGCGTCTTGGCGAAAGCCTCGTCGACGTTGTCGCTGATGCGCGTCGCTTCGCTGACTTGCTGCGTGGCGATCTGGGTGGCCGACGCCTGCACGGTGGAGGCGGTCTGCGCGGATTGCAGTTGGCTCTGATTCTGCAGGGTTTGCAGCATGGCGCCGTGCAGGCCGCTCTGCAGACCGGCGGCCGCGGTGGCCGTTGCGTCGTCATTGACCTGTTTGGGCAGGTGGATGATTAAAGGTTGTTTGGCATTGACCAACATGATGACTGAACCTGTGGGTAATTGCTGACGGCGGTTATGGAGCAATTACCGTGCCTCGCGGATAAGTCCTTATATTTCAATTGCTTGTTGTCTTTGCTCAGAGTTGGAGCGGTCATCTCTTGCCGTTGCGCGGCAGGCGATGACCGCTGCGTCGTCAGCGATGGGCAATGTTCTCCAGCGCCAGATTACGCGTGCGCGGGCCGAACCAGCCGATGGTCAGCATCACGATGAGCATGCTGCTGGCGATGAATGCCAAGACGCCCGGCGTGCCGAAGCTGTCGAGGAAAAAGCCAATCAACAGACTGCTGAATACCGTCGACAAGCGACTGAACGAATAGCAGAAACCTACCGCGCGGGCGCGAATATTGGTCGGGAACAGTTCGCTCTGGTACGAGTGATAGCTGAAGCTCAGCCAGGCGTTGCAGAAGGTGATCATCACCCCGCAGAAGATCAGCCCGAACGCGCTGGTCTGCAGCGCAAACAAGGTACCGAAGGTCATTGCACCGAGGGCCGAGCCGACGATTTGCCATTTGTTCTCGAAGCGGTTGGCGAACTTCACGAACAGCAACGGCCCAAGCGGGTAGGCGAGGGTGATGATGAAGGCGTACATCAAACTGTGGGTGACGCTGACGCCCTGGCCGGACAGCAACGCCGGCAACCAGTTACCGAAACCGAAGAAACCGATGGCCTGGAAGATGTGGAAGACGATCAGCATCAATGCGCGACGGCGATAGGGTGGCTGCCAGATGTCGGCGAAGCGGCCCTTGCCTTCGACGTCGACCGAAACGGCTTCAGGAGCATCCAGCGCTTTACCGTGATCCTTCGCGCATCGCGCTTCGATGCCATCGAGAATCCGGTTGGCCTCGTCGAACCGACCATGCTGCGCCAACCAGCGCGGCGACTCCGGCAGACGTTTGCGCAGCCACCAGATAAACAACGCAAACACCGCGCTGGCCAACACCACCCAACGCCAGCCGGACACGCCGAACGGCGCTTGCGGCACTAGCCACCACGACATCAACGCCACCGCCGGCACTGAGAGAAACTGCACGAAAAACGCGAAGGCAAACGCCGAACTGCGCATGCGTTTGGGCACCAGTTCCGAGAGGTAAGCGTCGATGGTCACCAGTTCGATACCCAAGCCGATGCCGACCAGAAAGCGCATGCAGATGATGCCCAGCGCCGAACTCTGAACGCCCATCAACACGGTGGCGACCGTGTACCAGATCAGTGCGAAGGTGAAGATCGCGCGGCGGCCGAAACGGTCTGCCAACGGGCTGAGCAGACTGGCGCCGAGGAACAGCCCAAGAAAAGTCGCCGAGGCAAACGCCGCTTGATCGGAGAAGCCGAACACGCCCTGAACGCCGGTAGCAAAGATGCCGTCGCGGATCAGGCCTGGGCTGATGTAGGCGGTCTGAAACAAGTCGTAAAGTTCGAAGAAGCCGCCAATCGACAGCAGCGCCACCAGGCGCCATATCGTTGAGACCGCAGGGAGACGGTCGATGCGGGCGGACACCTGAGCGGCGCGAATCGGGTCGATGCCGTCGCTTTGCGCGGCGGCGGGGGCGTGAGCAGTCATGGGCTGATCCATTTTTTATTGATGGAAAAGCTTAGCCTGCTATCGGAGTTGACGGATTGTGAATATCGGCGGTTTAACCGGTTAAACCGCTGATTTCTAGCAATATCTGCTTACGAATTAACGATTTATGCCGCAGCCGCCGAATTCGGTAGCGCCGAGGCTGGCAGCCCGAAAATCCGGTCAAACAGCCAGTTGAAGGCAAAGGTGTAGCACGGGATGAAGATGATCAGCGCCAGATCCAGCAGAAACGCCTGTACCAGACTGATATTCATCCACCAGGCGATCAACGGAATCAGGAACACGATCAACGTCAGTTGAAAACCCACGGCGTGGGCGATGCGGCGTTTGACCGTGCGCGTGCGCGACACCTGGCGGCTTTCCCAGCACTCGAACAGCGAGGTGTAAATGAAGTTCCAGGTCACGGCGATGGTGGTGATGATCACCGCCAATGGCCCGGTGCTGCCTGGCGAGGTGCCGGATAACAGTGCCAGGCCCAGAGCCGAGAAGGTCATGCCGATCACTTCGTAGAGCGACACGTAGACCAGTTTGCGTTTGACGCCTTGCATGGGGAATTGCCTCTTTCTTGCCGTTTGTTGGCCAGCGGGACTGGCGAAGGCGACGAAAGATAGCTTCAATAGGGGTGACAGAAAAAGTCAGCTACTTTCAGTTTTATTGATAGGTATGTGAAGTGAATTTCAACAGCGACAGCATTGAGCTGTTTCTCGCCGTCATTGAGCGCGGTTCGTTTTCGGCGGCTGCGCGAGCCTTGGGCAAAGTCCCCTCGGCCGTGAGCATGGGTATCGGCAATCTTGAGGCTGAGCTCGGTTATCTGCTGTTTGACCGCAGCCATCGTGAGCCACAACCGACGGCAATGGCGCTGACGCTTGTACCCCATGCGCGGTTGATCGCCGAGCAGCTCAAACAACTGCAAGTGCACGCGGTGGAGCTGTCGCTGGGGCTGGAAAGCAAGCTGTCGATTGGCGTGGTCGCGGACATCGACCGCCGTCGTTTGCTGGCGGCGATCAAGGTGATCGCCGCGCGGCATCCGCTGCTCGATATCGAAGTGCTGACGGCGCCGCAGGATGACGTGCTGGCGATGCTGCACAGTGGTCGGGTCAGTGTGTGCCTGGCGTTCGCCGGGTTGAGCATGAATGTGCTTGAGCGTTTTCAGTTCGTCGGCAGCGAACGCATGATTGCCACGCTGGCAGCGGACAGTCCGCTATTGCAGGGGCAGGACGTGTTCCTTGAAGACCTGGTGCAGGTGCGGCAGATCATCGTCGCCAGCCGTGATCTGCCGATCAGTGAGACGCGACCGTTGGTGGCGCAATCATATTGGCGCACCGACAGCCTGGAGACGGCGATGGAAATGGTCGAGGCGGGATTGGGCTGGGGCAACTTTCCGTTGTCGGTGGTGCAACCGCGACTGGACAGCGGCCAACTGCAACGCCTGAATTTTCGCAACATCGAAAACGGTCTGGTAATGCCGGTGCACGCGGTGTGGCTCAAGAGCCAGCCACTACAGAAAGGCGCCTTGGCCCTCGTTGACTTGCTCAGCCACTGAGCCCAACACAAGCCCCTGTGTTGATCGTTCCCACGCTCTGCGTGGGAATGCAGCCCGGGACGCTCTGCGTCCCATCAAAAGCCGAACGCGGAGCGTCCGTTGAGGCATTCCCACGCAGAGCGTGGGAACGATCGGTGAAGCCAGCTCCCACAGGGATTTCAGGGGTCAGGTACTTTCGCGGATCTTCAGTTCAAAGCCCATGTCTTCAACCGGCCGCGCCACGCTGTTACCGGCCATCAGCGTCAGCATCTGCTCTGCCGCCCGCCGGCCAATCGCTTCACGCGGGGTGTTGATGCTGCTCAGGCGCGGCACCATGTGCTCGGACATCGGCAAGTCGTTGAAGCCGAGAATCGCCACTTGCTCGGGAATCTTGATGCTGTGGCGCAACGCTTCCAGCAATGCACCCTGCGCCAGGTCATCGTTGCCAAAGAAGATCGCATCGACATCCGGATGCGCCGCAAGCAACTGCAAAAACAATTCACCACCCAATCCTACCGACGAAGCACGCGGCGTCAGCACTTCCAGGTCCGGGTCGTAACGCCCGGCTTTCTGCAACGCTTTGCGAAAACCTTCACCGCGCAGCAGCGTACGCTGATCAAGTTGCGCGCCGATATACGCCAGACGTTTGCGCCCACGGGACAGCAAGTGCTCAGCCGCGGTCTCTCCGGCACTCAGTTGCGAGAAGCCCACGCAGTTCACGCCAGCGGCGCTGTCCAGCTCCATCATGTACACGCAGGGAATGTTGCTGGCTTCGATCATGCGCCGTGAGCTTTCCGTGCGATCAAACCCGGTCAACAGGAAACCGCGCGGCTGATAGGCCATGTAGTTGCGCAGCAGGTTTTCTTCTTCATCGCGCGAATAGTGGAAGTTGCCGATCAGCACTTCGAAGCCCTTGGGCGTGAGCACCCGATGAATGGCTTCCAGCGTATCAATGAACAACAGGTTGGACAGCGACGGCACCAGCACGACGACAGAATGGCTCTGCGCCGAGGCCAGCGCGCGGGCGGCAGGGTTCACGACATAGTTGAGTTCGAGGGCGGCTTTCTGGACTTTTTCCACCAGTTCGGTAGCCACGGTGCTGACCCCGCGCAAGGCGCGGGAGGCGGTAATCGGGCTGACACCGGCCAGGCGGGCAACTTCATTCAGGGTGGGACGGCCGGTGGTGCGGGTATTTTTATCGTTTTTAGGGGTGGTCATCGACGGCTTGCCAAACAAAAATCAAGGCACTAAGGTAGCGCTGTCCTGATGCAGCTGTAAATGCGTAAGCGAGGTCCTGCCTGATCTTCGCTTTTTGGCGTTGGGAACAAACCTGCTGCAACCCAAAAAAACGACAAGAAGGCGTCGGCAACTTCTGCCTGTGCACTAGAGTCATAGCTAGCAAAGGTAGCGCTGTCTGCGCGCTGAGGTGTTATATGAGTCATCCCATCACCGCCCTGGTCATCATGGGCGTTGCCGGTTGCGGCAAGACGTGCGTCAGCGAGGCCCTGTGCCAATTGAGCGGCGCCACTGCCATTGAAGGCGATACTTTTCATCCGGCCGCGAACATCGAAAAGATGAGCGCGGGGATCCCCCTGAACGACGACGACCGTGCCGGCTGGCTCGACAGCCTGTGCGATGAGTTGCGTCGTGTCGATGCACTGGGCAAACGCCCGGTGCTGACCTGCTCGGCCCTTAAACACAGTTATCGCGAAGTGTTGCGCAGCGCCTTGCCGGGCCTGGGCTTCGTGTTTCTTGAATTGACCCCTGAAGTTGCCGCTGAGCGTGTGTCCCATCGTCCGGGCCACTTCATGCCGGCCACGCTGATCGAAAGCCAGTTCGCCACCCTCGAATCGCCGAAGGGCGAGCCGTTGACCCTGGCGCTGAACGCTTCGATCCACAGCGTTGACGAACTGGCGTCCCAGGCTCACGTCTGGTGGCAAGCCCACGGTCTGAAACAGGCGGTATGAGTGTGTTGAAAGAGATAGCGCTGTCCACCCGACTTCTGTTTAACCCGCTTTAATAACAACAACAATCCAGGAGACACCCCCAATGTTTGGCATGTCCCACGACGCGTTTCTGCTGCTCGATGCAGTGGTCACGGTGATCGGACTGATTGTCCTGATCACCAAGTTCAAGCTGCACCCGTTTATTTCCCTGACCATCGCCGCCGCGTTCCTCGGCCTCACCTCCGGCATGCCGATCGGCACCATCATCAAAGCGTTCCAGGACGGCTTCGGTGGCGTGCTCGGTTTCGTCGGCATCATCCTCGCGCTGGGCACCATGCTCGGCAAAATGATGGCCGAGTCGGGCGGAGCGGATCAGATCGCCCAGACCCTGATCCGCGCGTTCGGCAAGGACAAAGTCCAGTGGGCGATGATGTTCGCTGCATTCCTGGTGGGCATTCCGCTGTTCTTCGAGATCGGTTTTGTTCTGCTGATTCCGCTGGTGTTCATCGTTGCGCGCCGCACCGGCGTGTCGATCATCAAGATCGGTATCCCGTTGCTCGCCGGCCTGTCCGCCGTGCACGGTCTGGTGCCACCGCACCCGGGCCCGCTGCTGGCCATCGGCGTGTTCGGCGCTGACATCGGCAAGACCATTCTCTACGGTCTGATCGTTGCGCTGCCGACCGCGATCATTGCCGGTCCGATCTTCGGTACGTTCATCGCCAAGCACATTCCTGGTCACCCGAACCAGGAGCTGGTCGATCAACTGGCCCGTGAGAACGACGACTCGGCCAAGCTGCCGAGCTTCGGCATCACCCTGGTCACCGTGCTGCTGCCGGTGTTCCTGATGTTGCTGAAAACCTTCGCTGACGTGGCGCTGCCCGACGGTCACTTCTTCCGCACCTGGATGGACATGATCGGTCACCCGATCTCTGCACTGCTGCTGGCGTTGCTGCTGTCGCTGTACACCTTCGGTCACAAGCAGGGCATCGGTTCCCAGCAAATGCTCAAGTGGCTCGACGCGAGCCTGGCGCCAACCGCGGCGATCATCCTGATCATCGGTGCCGGCGGTGGCTTCAAGCAGATGCTGGTCACCAGCGGTGTGGGCGACGTGATCGGACACATGGCAGTGAGCGCACAGATCTCGCCGATCCTGCTGGCGTGGCTGGTGGCGGCGGTGATTCGTATCGCGACCGGTTCGGCGACTGTGGCAACCATTACTGGCGCGGGCATTGTGGTGCCGGTGGTGGGGATGATTCCGGGCGTTAACCGTGAGCTGCTGGTACTCGCTACCGGCGCCGGTTCGCTGATCCTGTCGCACGTGAACGACGCCGGTTTCTGGCTGGTGAAGCAGTACTTCAACATGACCGTGGCCGAGACGTTCAAGACCTGGACGGCGATGGAAACCATCCTCTCGGTGGTTGCGTTGGGCTTTATCCTGCTGCTGTCGCTGTTCGTGTAAACAGCTTCTTGCAGACACAAAAAAACCGCAGCGATGCGGTTTTTTTGTGGGTGATCGTTCCCACGCTCTGCGTGGGAATGCCTCAATGGACGCTCTGCGTCCGCTTTGGGACGCGGAGCGTCCCGGGCTGCATTCCCACGCGGAGCGTGGGAACGATCAGTGCGTCAGGCAATGGATTTCGGGGCTAGGCCATCCGCCCGGAACATCCCGCGAATTCCGCGTACAGCCTGACGAATGCGGTCCTGGTTTTCGATCAGCGCAAAGCGCACATGATCGTCGCCATACTCACCAAACCCCACCCCCGGCGAGACGCACACCTTGGCTTCGGCCAGCAGTTTCTTGGCGAATTCCAGCGAACCCAGATGCGCGTACTGCTCAGGAATCTTCGCCCAGACATACATCGAAGCCTTAGGATTCTCGACCATCCAGCCCAGTTCATGCAGGCCTTTGACCAGCACGTTGCGACGCTGACGATACTGCTCGGCGATATCGCGCACGCATTGCTGATCGCCTTCCAGCGCGGCAATTGCCGCCACTTGCAGCGGGGTGAAGGTGCCGTAGTCGTGGTAGCTCTTGATTCGCGCCAGCGCGTTGACCAGTTCCGGATTACCGACCATGAAACCGATACGCCAGCCGGCCATGTTGTAGCTTTTGGACAGGGTGAAAAACTCCACCGCGATGTCTTTGGCCCCCGGCACTTGCATGATCGACGGCGCTTTCCAGCCGTCATAGACGATGTCGGCGTAGGCCAGGTCGTGAATTACCAGCACGTCGTACTGCTTGGCGAGGGCGATCACCCGTTCGAAGAAATCCAGTTCCACGCACTGTGCAGTCGGGTTCGACGGGAAACCGAGGATCATCATTTTCGGCTTCGGAATCGAACCGCGAATGGCCCGTTCCAGTTCATCGAAGAAATCCACTCCCGGCACCAGCGGTACCGAACGCACCTGGGCACCGGCAATCACCGCACCGTAGATGTGAATCGGATAGCTCGGGTTCGGCACCAGTACGGTGTCGCCCTGGTCCAGGGTGGCCAGCATCAGATGCGCCAGGCCTTCCTTGGAACCGATGGTGACGATGGCTTCGCTTTCCGGGTCGATATCGACCTCGTAACGCTGCTTGTACCAGTTGGAAATCGCCCGGCGCAGGCGCGGAATGCCCTTGGATGTGGAGTAACCGTGGGTGTCGTCGCGTTGGGCGACTTGTACAAGTTTTTCGACAATGTGCGGCGGCGTGGCGCCGTCGGGGTTGCCCATGCTCAAGTCGATGATGTCTTCACCACGACGACGCGCGGCCATCTTCAGCTCGGCGGTGATGTTGAAAACATAAGGGGGGAGTCGATCTATGCGCGCAAAGCGGCGCGGCGAACCTTGTTCAGCCATTGTTGCCTCGGATAACGTAAGCGCCCGGAACCGTCCGAGCGACGCTGGTCACTGCGGTGACCTGTGGCGGAAGATAAGGTCAGTGATGGCATACTGTCCAGCCCGTTTGTAAACAATTTTGTCCCAAGGAAATCGGTAGATGGAATTCACCAGCGGCTTCTTGCTGAGCCTCTCGCTGTGCCTGGATATCGGCGTGGCCAACATTGCGATGATCACCCTGGCGATGCAGCGCGGTTACTTTCAGGGCTTTGCGCTGGGCCTCGGCACCTGCGTCGGCGACCTGATCTACGCGGTGCTGGCGCTGGCCGGCATGACCGTTTTGCTGCAGTTCGAAACCGTGCGCTGGGTCCTGTGGATCGGTGGTTCGGCGCTGCTGATCTACTTTGCGGCGAAGATGATTTACTCGGCGATCCATCACGAAGCGCAACTGGCCGCGACCGCCGAGGTAGGGCAGAACTCCCATCGCAAGGAGTTCTTCCGTGGGATTTTTCTCGCTATGTCATCGCCAAGCGCGATTCTCTGGTTTGCAGCGGTCGGCGGCACCTTGATCGCCCGTTCCGGTGGCGGCGGCCCGCTGAGTTCGGCGTTGTTCCTCGGCGGTTTCCTTTGCGCCGGACTGTTGTGGTCGGCGGGTTTGTGCTTCGCCGCGAGCCACGGTGGCAAACTGCTGGGCGACAAGCTGTTGCGCTATTCCTATCTGGCATCTGCAGCGATCTTCTGCTATTTCGCGGTGTACGTGATCGTATCCGGCTATAACGAGTTTGTCGGTTCGGGCGCCGTCGAGCAGTTGCATTCGCTGTAAGCGTGCGAATTGGGTTTGGCTTTCTATACTCCCAGCCGAACCCCTTTTTTGTTCCAGGAGTCGAGTCATGGATGAGCAAACACGCGTCGAAGTGGCTGAACCTCGCTTCGAACATGGACACTTCCTGCTGATTGCAGGCTTTCGCGGTCGATTTACCCAAGACACAGCAAAAGACATCCCGGCGCTGTGGGAAAAGTTCTTGCCGCACCTAGGAAAGATCCAGGGGCAAAAGAACGAAGTGACCTACGGTGTCTGCAGCAACTTCGATGGCAAGGGCGGCTTCGATTACATCGCCGGAGTGGAAATCAGCAAGCTCGATGACCTCGACCAGAAGGTCTACCAATGGGTCGAAGTGCTGCCTCGGCAGTACGCGGTGTTTGAACATTCAGGGCCGCTCGACCAGTTGCCGCAGACCCTGCAATACATCTACAAGACCTGGTTGCCGTCCTCCCACTACGTGGAACTCAACGCCCCTGAACTGGAGCGTTACAGCGCGGACTTCAATCCGAAGCTGCACACCGGCAAACTGGAAATCTGCGTGCCGGTCGATACCAAGGCCTGAGCACACAGACCAAAAGGCGGATCACTGATCCGCCTTTTTGTTTGCGCGATGAGCGCATCGATATGGCTCCCTGATTCCTTTATCCTTTCGGCACTTTCTTCTGCTGATTTCCGAGCCGCCATGAACACCGTCATACGCAACGTCACCGCTGCCGATCTGGACCGCTGCTACGCCATCGAAACCGTTGCCTACGAAGGTGACGAAGCCGCCACTCGCGAGAAGATCGCCACGCGAATCGCCACTTGGCCGGAAGGTTTTATCGTCGCTGAGGTGGATGGCGTGGTCGCCGGTTTCGTCAATTCCGGCGCGGCGTTTGACGTGCAGATGTCGGACGAGGCGTTCAAAGAGTTGATCGGCCATGACCCGAAAGGCCCGAACGTGGTGATCATGTCGGTGGTGGTGCATCCGGATTATCAGGGGCAGGGTTTGGCCAAGCGCTTGATGGGCGAGTTCATCGAGCGTATGCGCGGGATGGATAAAGCGACGATTCACCTGATGTGCAAGGAAAAGCATATTCCGCTGTATGCCGGGTTTGGCTTTGCCTACATCAAGCCATCGGAGTCGGATCACGGCGGCATGGCGTGGCACGAGATGATCCTTACCCTCTAACCCAGCACTGATCAAAACCTGTAGGAGTGAGCCTGCTCGCGATGGCGGAGTGTCAGTCAACATTAATTTAACTGGCACACCGCTATCGCGAGCAGGCTCACTCCTACAAGGGACCGCGTTGTGTCAGTAGAGAGTGTCGGTGACCCGTTTCGGCGCTTCACGGTCGTAGGTTTCAGCGTCGAACTCGCCATCGTTCAGACGTTTGTGGAAGGCGCCGGCAGAGGGCAGGGCCGAGCGCGGCAGGTGCGTTTGCGGATTCCACGCATCCGAACGGACGAACGCTTTCGAGCAATGAAAAAACGCCGCCTCCACCGTCACCAGCAACACTGTTTTCGCCGGTTTGCCATTCACCGCAAAACTCTCCAGCAGCGCCGGCTCTGCGCTGATCACCGCGGTGCCATTGACCCGCAACGTCTCGCCAATCCCCGGAATGATGAACAGCAGCGACACCCGCGAATCCTGCAGCACGTTGCGCAGGGTATCGATGCGGTTGTTGCCCGGGCGATCCGGCAGGGCCAGGGTGTTTTGATCAATGATCCGCACAAAGCCCGGCGCATCCCCGCGCGGCGAATTATCCAGGCCATCAGCCCCCACCGAGCTGACGATCACCAGCGGCGAAACCCGCACCATCGCCTGATAATCCTCGTTGAGAAAACCGATCTGCTTGCGCACCGCCCGCTCGTGGGGCAGTCCGTAAATCGCTTCCAGCGCTTCGATTGAATCGATCATCGTGCATCCCTCGATGACTTAGAAAACCAGGCCCATGCGCCGTTCATAACCGATCCGGCCCTTGTACGCTTCACCGCTGTCGACGTAGCCGTGCTTGGCGTACAGCGCGATGGCCGCGTCGTTATCCGCATCTACCGACAATTCCAGCCCCTTGATCTCCGGCCAGGCCTGACGCGCAACCTCGGGCAGCGCTTGCAGACAAGCCTTGCCGTAACCCTTGCCCTGCGCGCGGCGATCGACCTGCAACGCATGCAAGGTGGCGCTGTGTTCATCGGCCCAGGCTGGCAACACCGGCGGGCGTTTGAGCAGCAAAAACGCCACCGGCACGTCATCCGCCAACAGCGCAAAGCCTTTCACGCCCGGGCCGGGTTTCGACAGTAGGGTGTGCAAAGCGCCGTGGATATCGCCAGAGAATTTGATCTGCTCGGCATGGATTTCAATTGCCTCGACTTGCTGACGCTGCAAGGCGTTCAGGCTGTCGTACGGCACGAGTTGGGCTGACACGGGAATTTCCTTTTTCCTACAAGGTAAGTCGCCGATTCTAGCGATTTTGTCCTTCGCGGATTTTTTTTGTTTCATCTGTCGATCTGCCCATTTGCCGAACGACTAAGGGTGTCTTCACAACAAAAACCACGGAGAACACCATGAGTGCACAATCTGAAATACAGACCCTGATCAACACCTACCGCGAAGCCGTCATGACCAAGGACGTGGAGAAAGTCATGGCGTTGTATGCCGATGACATCGTCTCGTTCGATGCGATCAAGGCCCTGCAATTCAAGGGTAAAGCGGCTTACCGCGAGCACTGGGTGGCGTGCATGGAAATGTGCCCCGGACCGCACGTCTTCGAATTCGAGGAAATCGTCATCGAAAGCGCCGACAACATCGCCTTCGCCCACTGGGTTGCCAACTGCGGCGGCACCAATGAAAAAGGCGAAACCCAGAGCTGCTGGATGCGCGTCACCGCCTGCTATCGGCAAGTCGGCGGGGCGTGGAAAATCGCCCATGAACATTGGTCGGCGCCGTTCGATCCGATGAGCGGCGCGACCCTGTTCGATGTGACTCCCTGATCTTCAACCATAGTTGAACCGTCCGATTCAGGAGAACGCCATGAAGTATTTATGCCTGGTCTACAGCGATGAGCACCTGCTGCATTCATCGCCCGACAGCCCGGAAGACGCCGAGTGCTGGGCCTACGCCGAGTCGATTCAGGGCAGCGGGCGGATGGTCGCCGCCGAGGCGCTGGAGTCGGTGCAGACCGCCACGACCGTCAGGATGCGCAACGGCAAACTGTCGATCACCGACGGCCCGTTTGCCGAAACCAAGGAGCAACTGGCCGGCTTCTACCTGATCGACGCCAAGGATCTCAACGAAGCGATTCAGGTCGCCGGCAACATTCCGGCGGCGCGGGTCGGCAGCGTTGAAGTGCGCCCGGTGCGGCAGTTGAATGTCTGAGGTCCGGTCGCGGGTCGAGCAGGTCTATCGCGAAGACTCGCGGCGGATTCTGGCGACGCTGATTCGTCTGCTCGGTGATTTCGACCTCGCCGAAGAAGCCTTGCACGAGGCGTTCTTCGTCGCGGTCGAGCGCTGGCAACGCGACGGCGTGCCGGACAATCCGCGCACCTGGCTGGTCTCGACCGGGCGTTTCAAAGCGATTGATGTGTTGCGCCGCCGTGCGCGGTTCAAGGCTTCGCAGCCCATATTGGTCGCGCAACTGGAAGAACTCGAACAGGCCGATTGGAGTGGCGAAGACGTGGAAGACGATCGTCTGCGGCTGATCTTCACCTGCTGCCACCCGGCGCTGGCGGCGGATGCGCAAGTGCCGCTGACCTTGCGTGAAGTCTGCGACCTGACCACCGAGGAAATTGCCCGCGCGTTTCTTTCGGCACCGGCGGCGATTGCTCAACGCATCGTGCGGGCGAAAGCCAAGATTCGTGATGCGAAAATTCCTTATCAAGTACCGAGCCTGAGCGAATTGCCCGAGCGCCTCGACAGTGTGTTGCGGGTGATTTATCTGGTGTTCAACGAGGGGTATTCGGCGTCGGGCGGGGCTGAATTGACCCGCGAAGATCTGACGCGCGAGGCGATCCGGCTGGGGCGACTGTTGATGGAGTTGCTGCCGGAGCCTGAGGTCATGGGGCTGTTGGCGATGATGCTGTTGCACGAATCGCGACGCTCGGCGCGCACTTCGCCGGGTGGTGAACTGGTGCTGCTGGATGATCAGGATCGCTCGCGTTGGGATGCCGATCTGATCGCTGAAGGTTGTGCGCTGGTTGAGCGCGCGCTGACCACGCGGCGGTTTGGGCCGTATTGTTTGCAGGCGGCGATTGCGGCGGTTCATGCTGAGGCGCCGACGGCGGGGGAGACGGATTGGGAGCAGATCATTGGCTTGTATGACGTACTGTTGCGGGCAGTGCCTTCGCCGGTAATCGAGTTGAACCGGGCGGTGGCGGTGGCCAAGCGCGACGGCGCGCTGGCGGGGTTGAATCTGATTGAAGGGATTTTGGCGCGGGGGGAGTTGCAGGATTATCACTTGGTGCATTCGGCGCGGGCGGAGTTTTGTCGGCAGTTGGGCAGGGTGGAAGAGGCGAGGGCGGCGTATTTGCGGGCGTTGGAGCTGACCCGGCAGGAGCCGGAACGGCGGTTTATTGAAGGGCGGCTTTCGGCGCTGGAATTGCCCTCACCCTAGCCCTCTCCCAGTGGGAGAGGGGACCGATTGGGGGATATTGGAGAATTTCACCGACCTGAAAGCTCAGCTGTGAATCCATAATCGAGGTGTATACCGTAGCTAAACATCCATAATCGACTCGGTCTTTCAGGTCGATGTCTGACCCAAGACACCTCGGTCGGCTCCCTCTCCCACCGGGCGGTCCGACGTTTCGGGAGGGCTGGGGTGAGGGTGGCTCTCTCTTCACCGCTATTCCAGCATCTTGCTGAGCAACCAACTCCCCGCCGGCCCCGGCGGATACAGCCGCGACCACAACGCATCGACAAACACCGGTTTCGGCCAGCCGCGCACCTTCAACTCCACCAGCAAATCATTGCCAAAGCGCTGCGCCAGCCAACGCGGCAACGGCGCCCAGCCAAAACCTTTCTCGGCCATTTCCAGCAGCATCAAATAACTCGGCGCCGACCACACCCGACCTTTGCCGCGACTGTCATAAGGATTGACGATGGTCGCCAGACGCAATTCGCGATGCTGTTCCAGGATGTGCTGATCAATGTGATCGAGCTTGGCCAGCGCATGGTCGCGATTAACGAACAAGGCAATTTCCGTACGCTCGGCCACCGTCGAGGTGACCAGATCCGGCGGGTAGTTCTCTTGCATTTCAGCGAACGCCAGATGCGCGCGACCACGCTGCACCAACTCGACCAGGTCATCGCATTCGGCGATCAGACATTCCAGCTCCAGATCCGGATAACGCTGCTCAAACCCCACCAGCGCCGCTTCAAAACGGTACGACTGATAAGTATCGGAAATCGCCACCGTCAGCTTCGGTTCGACGCCTTGGGACAACTGCCGCGCAGTCATTTCCAGGCGACTGCTGGCCGCCAGAATCGCCTCGGCGCGTTGCAGCATCACATGCCCGGCCGGAGTCAGCGTCGGTTTGCGGCTGCTGCGATCGAACAGCTGCAGATCCAGATCAATCTCCAGGCTGGCCACCGCCGCGCTGATGGTCGACTGGCTGCGCCCGAGCTTGCGCGCCGCTGCCGAAAACGAACCTTGCGTGGCAGCCTGGACAAATGCCAGCAGCACTTCCTGCGAAATCATCAACTATCGCCTTGATCGATGGTTATTGGTTATGAAGTATCGATGCGAGCATAGATCATGGCAACCATCTTCACTCAAGGACTCAGGTCATGACTGCCCACAAATCCATCACTGAACGTATTTTCCAGGCCATCGGTTTCGAATTGTTGGCGATTCTGATCTGCACCCCGTTGCTGGCGTGGATCATGCAAAAACCGATGCTTGAAATGGGCGCGGTGACAGTATTGATCGCCATGCTGGCGCTGGGCTGGAACGTGGTGTTCAACCGCTTCTTCGACCGCATGCTTGTGCGAATGAATGTTGCACACAACGCCTGGGTACGGGTGGTACACGCGTTGCTGTTCGAGGGTGGTTTGATCGTGATGGGCGTGCCGCTGATTGCCTGGTGGCTGTCGGTCAGCCTGTGGCAGGCGTTCTTGCTCGACATCGGCGTGTTGTTGTTTTTCCTGCCGTACACCTATGTGTATCACTGGGGATATGACGTGGTGCGCGAGCGCTTCATGACTCGCAACGCCTGTCAGAACTAACACCGATCCCCGTGTAGGAGCTGCCGCAGGCTGCGATCTTTTGATTTTGTTTTTAAAGACAAGATCAAAAGATCGCAGCCTTCGGCAGCTTCTACAGGCGTTAAATGTTTTCAGTGAAGTTAGAGGAACATGCCCCCAGAGGCTTCAACCCGTTGGCCATTGATCCACTGCGCACCCGGCGACAGCAACAGCGCCAACGCCCCGCCAATGTCATCCGGCTGACCGGCACGACCCAGCGCAGTGTTGTCGGCGACCATCGCATTCACTGCCGTGTTGTCGCGAACGGTGCCGCCGCCAAAGTCGGTTTCAATCGCACCTGGCGCCAAGGTATTCACGGCAATCTGCCGTGCGCCCAGCTCTTTCGCCTGATAGCGGGTCAGGACTTCAATCGCGCCTTTCATTGCGGCATAAGCGCTGGCGCCGGCAATGGTGAAACGCGCTAGACCACTGGAAATGTTGATGATCCGCCCGCCGTCGTTGATCAGTGGCAAGAGTTGCTGGGTCAGGAAGAACGGCCCTTTGAGGTGCACATTCATCAGCAGGTCGAATTGCTCGACGGTGGTCTCGGCGAAACCGGCATGCAAGCCGACCCCGGCGTTGTTGATCAGGAAATCAAAGCGCTGGCGGTCGAAGGTCTGCTGTAACGCTTGCTCAACACGTGTAGCGAAATCGGCAAAGCTCTCGCTACGGCCAACGTCCAGCTGCAGCATCACGGCTTTGCCGCCGAGAGCCTGCACTTCGGCGACCAGCGCCTGGGCTTCATCGGCGCGGCTGTTGTAAGTGCCAATGATGTCGATGCCTTGCGCGGCGAGGTGCAGTGCAGCGTTTTTGCCCAGGCCACGACTGGCGCCAGTGATCAATGCGATTTTGCGATTCATGGTTTTTCCTCGATTGCCGTGAGTGATCAGGTGATGGATCAAAGTTTATTTATCCGCCCTGTGGTGATAAACAGGCTGAATCCGGAATCACTGATCGGTTAAGCCGAACAATCAATAGGTGGCCCATGAACAAACTGGAACTGCTGCGCACCTTCGTCCGGGTCAGCGAACTGTCGAGTTTCACTCTCGCCGGGGAAAGCCTCGGACTGCCCCGCTCAACGGTGTCCGAACACGTGCAAGCGCTGGAAGCGCTGCTCGGCACGCGCCTGTTGCAACGCACCACGCGCAAGGTGCAGGCGACTCAGGACGGTCTGGTGCTGTACGAACGCAGCAAGGATCTGCTCTCGCACATGGACGAGATCGAAGGCTTGTTTCGACAGGACGAAGCGTCGCTGACCGGGCGCATTCGTGTCGACCTGCCGAACATTCTCGCGCGGCGCCTGGTCATGCCGCGCCTGCCGCAGTTCATGGATCGGCACCCGCATCTGGAACTGGAAATCAGCAGCACCGACCGCCGCGTCGACTTGCTCAGCGAAGGGTTCGATTGCGTGGTGAGGATTGGCGCGCAGCCGGATCAATCGGTGGTCGCGCGGCACCTCGGTGACTTCCCCATGGTCAATTGCGCCAGCCCCGCTTACCTCGAACGCTACGGTGTGCCGCAGTCGCTGGAAGATCTCGCGCAGCATCGACTGGTGCATTACGTCGGCGTGCTCGGTTCGCGTTCGGAAGGGTTTGTGTACGAGGAGGGCGGCCAGGTGAAACGCTTGCCGATGGCTGGCAGCATTACGGTCAACAGCACTGACGCTTACGAGTCGGCGTGCCTCGGCGGCTTCGGTCTGACTCAGGTGCCGCGCACCGGCATGCAACCGCATCTGGAAAACGGCGAATTGGTGACGGTGTTGCCGCAATTCACCGCGCCGGCGATGGGCATTTCATTGCTGTATGCGCGACAACGGCATTTGCCGTTGCGGGTGCGGGTGTTCATGGACTGGCTGGGCGATCTGATTCGCTCCGCGCTCTAAACCTGAACACCGGTCAAAACTGTAGGAGTGAGCCTGCTCGCGATAGCGGTGTGTCAGTTTAATCAATGTTGACTGATACACCGCTATCGCGAGCAGGCTCACTCCTACAGGGGACTTTCTTCGGTCAGAAGATCTGGGTGAACAGCCAGTAGAGACTGCCCGACAGCAGGATCGCCGCCGGCAGCGTCAGCACCCACGCCATCAACAGATTACGGATGGTCCTCATCTGCAACCCCCCACCATTGGCAACCATGGTCCCGGCCACGCCCGAGGACAACACGTGCGTGGTCGACACCGGCAAACCGAACATGTCCGCCGCGCCGATGGTCAGCATCGCCACGGTTTCCGCCGACGCACCCTGCGCATACGTCAGGTGAGTCTTGCCGATCTTCTCGCCGACCGTCACCACAATCCGCTTCCAGCCGACCATGGTGCCCAGCCCCAGCGCGATGGCCACGGCGATCTTCACCCACAGCGGAATAAACCGCGTGGCGTTGTCGATCTGTTGCTTGAACAGTTGCAGCTTACTGCTGGTGTCGGCGTCGAAATTGCCGACCTTGTTCTTGTCCATCAGGCGAATGCTTTCGCTGGCCAGATACATGTCGTTACGCACGTTGCCCATGGCTTCGGCCGGGACTTTCGCCAGCGAGCCGTAGCCTCTGACTTCTTCGCCAATATGCCCGGTGAGAGCGGCAAGGGCCGGGATCAGTTGCGGCGTGGCTTCCTTGCTGCGCACGTAATCGGAAAGGACTGCACGCGGATCGGCGGGCGTCGGCAGCGGCGCACTTTTCACCAGTGCTTGCTGAGTGACCTGCGCCACAGCGGCGAACTGCAGCGATTGCTCTTCGGGCATGGTGCGGTTCAAGGCATAAGCCATCGGCAGCGTGCCGACCAGAATCAACATGATCAGGCCCATGCCTTTCTGGCCGTCGTTGGAGCCGTGGGCGAAGGACACACCAGTGCACGTGGCGATCAGCAAACCACGAATCCACCACGGCGGCGGAGTGTTGCCTTCCGGTGCTTTATAGAGCGAGCGATTCTTCACGAACGCACGCAGCGCCAACAGCAACAGCGCCGCACAACCGAACCCCACAAGGGGCGACAGCAGCAAGGCGTAACCAATCTTGGTCGCCTGCGCCCAGTCGACACCGCTGGTGCCGTCGCGGCCGTGCATCAAGGCATTGGCCACACCGACGCCGATGATCGAACCGATCAACGTGTGCGACGACGAGGCCGGCAACCCCAGCCACCAAGTGCCGAGGTTCCACAGGATCGCCGCGATCAGCAGAGCGAAGATCATCGCGAAACCGGCGGACGAACCGACCTGCAGAATCAGCTCTACCGGCAGCAAAGCGATGATGCCGAACGCCACCGCGCCACTCGATAACAACACACCGAGAAAGTTGAAGAAGCCCGACCAGACCACCGCGACATTCGGTGGCAGCGAGTGGGTGTAAATCACCGTCGCGACGGCGTTGGCGGTGTCGTGGAAGCCGTTGACGAACTCGAAACCCAGCGCAATCAACAGTGCCACACCGAGCAACAGGAACGGCGTCCAGGTGGTCACCACCGTGCCGAGTTCGTGCATGTCATGCATCAGGCTATAAGCGGTGAACAGCATCCCCAGCGCCAGCACGGCGAAAAAGATCACGTAGGTGAACGCGCCGGTTTTCTTGTCGAGGGCCGGCCTGCCGCTGGCGGCGGACGCGGGGCTGGCGGTCAGGGAGGGAGTAGCCATGGCAGGACAATCCTGAGCGAGGGAAGGAATGTCGCCCATGATCGTTGCAGAATGTTACAGAGAGACTGCGCCATGTCAGTGTTTGGCGGATTAGCCCAGCCGTCGGTCTTCTGCTCGTTCCCACGCTCTGCGTGGGAATGCCGCCCGGGACGCTCCGCGTCCCTGTGACGCAGAGCGTCACTTGATGCATTCCCACGCAGAGCGTGGGAACGAGCGTTCAGGCGTCAGTAGTCTCCGCGCTTGCGAAACGCCCAACGCCCGGCGATCACGGTAAACGTCGCCACCAGCGCGACCAATATCCAGAACCCTTCCGGATCCTGCGACAACGGCACCCCGCCGACATTCATCCCGAAAAAACCGGCAATGATGTTGATCGGCAACGCCAGCACCGTCACCACCGTCAGGGTAAACAGCGTGCGGTTGCTCTGTTCGTTGAGGTTGGCGGCGATCTCTTCCTGCAACAGTTTGATCCGCTCGCCGAGCGCGGTGAGATCGTTGATGATCAGCGCAAACTCCTCGGTGGATTTGCGCAGCTCCTTGACGTCTTCCTTCTGCAACCACGGCGGCGGGCGATTGAGCAGGCGCAGCAACGAACCCGGTTCCAGCGCCAACAGCCGTTGCAGACGCACCAGCACCCGCCGGTTTGCACCGAGTTCAGCGCGGTTGGTCGACAGTCGCGAGGAGAGCAATTCGTCCTCGACCTGGTCAACGCTCATGCTCGTTTTACGGACGATCTGCGTGAGCACTTCGCCCTGATCGCGCAGCAGGTGCACGAGCAGTTCCGAGGGCGAACGAAAGCGTTCGCCGGCCTTCACTGACGAGCGCAATTTGTCCACCGAATGCAGCGGTTGCAGACGCGCACTGACGATCAGTTTGCTGCGCACGCAGACCCACAGCGTCGATACGTCCGAGGAGACCATGCTGCTGAGGTTGAACACCACATCGTTGACCACCGCCAACAACGCCGAATCGACATGCTCGATGCGCGTCGAACGCGAGCCTTCGTGCAGCGCCTCGAAAAACTCTTCGGGCAATTGCAGATGACTTTTCATCCAGCGCTCGCACGCCGCGTGCGCCAGATTGAGATGCAGCCAGAGAAACTCCCCGTTCTCGTTATCGTCTTGCAGGCAACGCAGGGCAGTCGCCGAATCGACTTCGCGGCCACGCTCGCCAGGCAAAAAACGAAAACCGTAGAGCAAGCCAAACAGGTCAGGATCGCGATGGCTGATGTCGAGGCTGTGGTTCATGGCGGCTCGCTGCGAGGAGGGTGCGTCGGTCGCGCAAATGGCAGGTTCACTGAGCCGCATCATCGCACTGTCACATGACGTTTATGTGACAGCAAAGTGACGTCAAATCAGCGACTTACCGGCAGTCGGATTTTCTTCAAGAAGCGCTCTGGCGCGCCGATCACAGGTGCGTTAGGTTGCGCGCCATTGGCCATGAACCAAGGCTCGCCGACATGGATGTCCGGCAAAATTTCACGCCTCACCGGGCGTGCCTCATCCTTGTCCTGAGTATCTTTCGATGCTGCAAAAATCCCTGAGAGCGCAAATTCTCGCCCTGCTGAGCGGCAGTCTGCTGGCGATGCTGTTGATCGCTCTGGCCTGTTTTCATTTCCTCTCCAACGGCGTGCAAAGCTACAGCCAGTTGATTGCCGGTCCGTTGCACACCTCGCAACTGATCGACGAAGCCAACCTGCAATTCAAGGTGCAGGTGCAGGAATGGAAAAACGTTCTGCTGCGCGGCAAGCAACCGGCGGATCTGAGCAAATACTGGGGTCAGTTCGAAGACCGCCAGCGTGATGTGCAGACCATTCTCGGTGAACTGGCCAGCCAGAAAGGCATCGAACCGAGCCTGAAATCACGCATCGAACGCCTGCGCGAAGAGCACCGTCAATTGGGTAGCGCTTATCAGAAGGGCCGCGATGCCTACGTGGCTGCCGGTGGTGATCCGGCGGCGGGTGATGCAGCGGTCAAAGGTGTTGACCGTGCCGCGAGTGATCAGATGAGCGAACTGGTCGCCGAATTGCGCAAGCAAGGCACCGCGCAGTCGGCGCTGATCAGTGCCGAGGCTGATCGCACCGTGTGGCTGGGGCTGCTGGTGATGCTCGCGTCGGCCCTGTTGATTGGCCTGTTGAGCCTGTGGCTGGTCAACCGCAATCTGGTCGAGCCGATCCGCAAGCTGATCGATTACGTCACTCAGTTGAGTCGCGGCAAACTGGCTGAACGCGTGGTCAGCGACCGTCAGGATGAGCTGGGCAACCTCGCTGCCGCCGCCAATACCTTGCGTGATTTTCTCGCCGAAACCTTCACTCGTCTGCAGCGCAGCGCGGCGGATCTGGACAGCGCCAGCGGCGAGCTTAACGCCATCGCGACGACCATGGCCGGTGGTACCAACGAGCAGTTCAACCGTACCGATCAAGTGGCCACGGCGATGAACGAAATGTCCGCCACTGCCCAGGAAGTGGCGCGTCATGCCGCCGATGCCGCACGGGCGGCCGACGATGCCGACCAGTCCGCCCAACAAGGTGAGAAGGTCATGCAGAGCACCATCCACTCGATCACGCAGATGCGCGGCGAAATCGCCAACACCGCCACGGTGATTCGTCGTCTGGAAGCCGACAGCGGTCGTATCGGCAAAGTGCTGGAAGTGATTCGCGGCATTGCCGAACAGACCAACCTGCTGGCGCTCAACGCTGCGATCGAAGCGGCGCGCGCCGGCGAGGCCGGGCGTGGTTTTGCGGTGGTCGCCGATGAAGTGCGCAACCTCGCGCAGCGCACCGCCGAGTCGATCATCGAGATCAACCAGATCATTCAGAGCGTGCAGACCGGCGCGGTGGACGCGGCGCAAGCCATCGACAGCGGCCAGACGCGCAGCGATGAAAGCGTTGAGCAAGTGACTCAGGCCGGCGCGATGCTGGAGCGCATCACTCACGCGGTGGAGGCGATTCGCGACATGAACCGGCAGATCGCCACGGCTGCCGAAGAGCAGACGTCGGTTGCCGAAGACATTTCGCGCAACCTCACCGAGATCACCTCGATCGCCAGCACCAACCTCGACAATGTGCAGCGCACCGAAAGCGCCAGCCAGAACCTGCATGGCCTGTCCGGGCAACTGAACGAAGTCACTGCACGCCTGAGCGCCTGACGCTACTGACCGTGTACCGGTTCGGATACCGAGTCGGTACACAGTCGATCTCAAATTGAAGCTGCTGTGGTCGATGACCGGTTATCTATAACCGGCATTGGAGCCTTTCCATGGTCAGCATCACTTCTGTTTCGATCAATCAGACCGTCACCACACCTTCGAGCAAAACCGCGATCAGCGACGTCGGTGACGATACCTCGACCACGGCAGCCGCCAGCACTGGCGTGAAAGCGGACACCAGCAAAGTCGCTGCGGGCGGTGGTGCAGCGCCGACGGGTGACAGCGATTCCAGCAGTGAAGAATCGGATTCGGTGAAAGAACTGCGCAAGCAGATCGCCGAGCTGCAGAAGCAATTGCAGGAGGAGCAGCAAGCGTTGCAAGCGGCGCAGGCGAAGCAGGAAAATTCTGATGCGAAGGTCGCCGAAGTGGCTGCCGCACAAGCGCAGATCACCGCCACCTCGGCGTCCCTGTCAACTGCTACCGCCTCGCTGTTGCAGGCGTTGCAGGACTCCGACTCGAGCACCTCGGGTTCGCTGGTCAGCACCTCGGCGTGATGCCCTTTCCCCTCACCCTAGCCCTCTCCCAAGGGAGAGGGGACTGACCGTGGTGACTATTCGAGTTACGCCGACTTGAAATATCGAGGCGCATTCAGGTCCTTGGTGTTTTCTTGTCGGCTGCAAGTTTGCGAGTCGAACTCAGGCCTTGAATGGCCCCCGATCGGCTTTCTATTCCCTCACCCTAGCCCTCTCCCAGAGGGAGAGGGGACTGACCGTGATGACTATTTGAGGTACGCCAACCTGAAATATCGAGGCGCACTGGGGCTTTGAAAGGACCCCGATCGGCTCCCTTTCCCCTCGCCCCCTTGGGGGCGGTCCGACGTTTCGGGAGGGCTGGGGTGAGGGGGAGAAAATCTCACTGACAACACATCAACCATGCCAAACACCAGACACAAAAAAGCCGCACGATTTTTCAATCGTGCGGCTTTTGGTGGTGCGTTCAATCAAGTGTCTTGCTTGTTGCTCAACACCTTGCCAGTGGTTGCATCAAAGTCCACATCGAACTCTTTGCCATCAGCTGTCTTCAGCTCAACTTCGTACTCATAACCATTGAAGTGGTTATCCAGATCCGTGTCAGTGATGGTCGCACCCGGATGCAGTTTCAGCGCTTCGGCGTTCATCGACTCCAGCGACTTGATCTTGCCCGACTTAACCAGTTCAGGAATCTGGTCAACGCGAACATCAGCCTGGGCCAGGCCAGCGGTAAGAGTCAGGGCAGCGGCGGTAAACAGGGCAGTCAAAGTTTTCATCGGTTCATTCCTTGGTTGATTCGTTTAAGTGGCCTCAGGTTAACCAGCGCAACTTAACTCACCCTTAAAACCCTGCACCCAAACAAAACGGGCAAGCCATGCACCGGCACAGAACCTGTGGGAGCGTAGCTTGCCCGCGATGAAGGCGCCTCGATTTCAGATCAGAAACCGTTGTTCTTCAACACCTGATCAACACTGGCCGATACCGGGCGTTTATAGAACTTCAACAGCTCGCTGGCGCGGTTGGTGAAGATGCCGTCAACGCCTGCGGCCATGACTTTCTCGAAGTCCACTGGCTCGTCGACGGTGTAGACGTGCACCAGCATGCCCTGATCATGGGTGTATTTGTTCATCCACGGTTGCACCAGATCCGAATAGCTCTGATCGCCGTCATGGGTCAGCTTCGCCGAAGGGCCGGTGCCGATTGCACCCTGGGCCTTGGCGTAATCCACCCATTGCTTGAACTCAGCTTCGGACTTCGGCTCCTGCTTGCCGTAGAAAACGTTTTTGTCCTTCTCGCCGGACTCGGCAAACGTCACCTTGGATTTCGGCTCGATGCTGCCGGCGCCCACCCACAGCAACAGGATCTTCGGCACTTGCGGCATTTCCTTTTGCAGCAGTTCGAGGCTGTTTTTCTCGAAGGTCTGCAGGATCACCTTGCCTTTGCCCTGACCCACGCCCAGCGCGCTCTTCGCCAGTTTCGAACCGGCCGGACTCAGCCAGCCGCGATCCTGCAGTTTTTCTTTCAGGTCATGTTCGATACCCGGGAACAGTTGCGGCTCTTTGGTCTCGATGTACAGGCCCGGCTTGTGTTGTGGATTGGCCTGGGCGATGTCGATGATTTCATCGAGGGTGAGAATTTTCAGCCCAGCGTAGGACGGGCGGGCGCGGTCCGGGTATTTGGTGTTGAACCAACTGCCGGCGTCGAGGGTTTTCAGTTCGGCCATGGTGAAGGCCGTGGCCGGGCTGTCCTTGCGCTCAGGGAACTTGGTGGCGACGTCGGTGGTGCGTTGCAGGTTGTCGTCATGCAAGGCGAAGAGCACGCCGTCCTTGCTGCGCTGCAAATCCATTTCCAGATAATCGGCGCCCAGATCCCGGGCCAGTCGGTAGGACGCAGCGGTAGATTCCGGTGCATCGAAGGAAGCGCCACGGTGGGCGATTACCGCTGGGTGCGGAATACCGTGCGTTGCAGCGACTGCTTCGGGGTCCGTCTGAGTCGCGGCGTGCGCCTGACCGAGGCCGAGCAGCAGGCTCAGGACCAGAGCGCTTTTGGTGAAAGTGGCGGGCATGTTCGAGTTCCTTTCGCAGGGCATTTTCAAAGACGTACCTTTTAACAACTGAATCGATTGCGTGCTATCGCAGGACCGACATAAACGTATTAAAAGCGATTTTTCCTGCACTTTTGTGGCGCGGTTTGCAGTACGCTTGCCCACGGCAGACGCTCCGGCAGAGGGCGCGCCGCTCCGTTGCCCTGCGTGTAAACCATTGATCATTTTTCGTGAGGTTTACCATGCGCATCACCTCCCAACTCATCTGCCAGGCAGCCGACGACCTCAAGGGTTTTGTCGGCCTCAATCGCAAGACCGGTCGGTACATCGTGCGTTTCAGCGAAGATTCGTTTGGCATGGACGTGGCCGATGACGGCATTATTCCTGTGAATGAATTCGTCTGGGCGCCGGCGACGGCGCAGACCATGACGCTCAAACGCGACTTGATTCAGTTGTTGCTGGATCAGCATATCGATGACCGGATCAACATCACCGAGCCGTTGCGCGTTTATATGAGCAAGGTTGAAGTGCCGGAGATTGTCGCGTTGCGCAGTCTGGTGCGTGGCTGAAGTTATGCTGTGAGGGTGAGGGCCTCTTCGCGAGCAGGCTCGCTCCCACATGGGAACCGTGGTGTTCACAAATCCCCTGTGGGAGCGAGCCTGCTCGCGAAAGCGGCCGTCAATGCGCCGCCATTTTATTGCCCGAACCGATACTCACGCTCAACCCGACACACTCGCGTATGAAACGCCGAATACCATTGCGAACGCCCACGCGCTTGAATCAGCCGATGCTCGGGGTTCTGCCGCCACGCCAGAATCGCCGCTTCGCTCTGCCAATACGACACCGTAATCCCGACGCCATCGGCCCCTCGAACCGACTCCACCCCAAGAAACCCCGGCTGCTCACTGACCAACGCAGCCATGCGCTCAGCCGCCTCGGCATAGCCGTTGTCACCTTCGGTTCGGGTCGACGTAAAAATGACCGCAAAGCAATCAGCCATCAACGCGGCTCCATGCAAGCTTCAACAAACGCCCGCACCAGCGGCGGCATCTGCCCTTTGAGCGCGGCGCGTTCAGGCTGAAACAGCGTGGCGACAAAGAACCGGTGATCCTTGAGTTCAATCGCGCGTAAATCCCCTGACGAATCATGACCGACAGCATGTAGCCGATCGCTCAGCAGTTGCTGTTCGAACAGCGGATTCACACCGAAGCGGCAGCGATAACCTTCACGAATTTGCGACGTTTCGTACGCCTTGGCGATCAACGAACCGGGCACCAGGTAAATGCTGTCCACCGCTTCGACCAGCGAACACGTCAACGGCGTGAGTACCGCGCGTTCAGACTCGGGCGATGTTTCACCGTGTACCGCATCCACCCAGCCCAGCACGTTACGGGAAAATTCCAGCACCGCATGCTGAAAACCGCCGCAGGTGCCGAGGAAAGGGCGCCGCTGTTCGCGGGCAAAACGGATCGCGCGCAATGCGCCGGCTTCACTTTTGTAAGGACTGGCGGGTACGCACCAGAAACCGTCGAACTCGCCGAGTGGCGTATCGGCGTGGATCTGCTCGGTGGGCAGCCATTCGAATTGCACGGTCCGGTTGAGGTGTTCAGCGACCAGCCCGAGGGCGACGGGAATGGCTTGGTGTGCGGTGACCTGCGGGTCGTAATCGCCGATCAGGGCGATACGGATGGCGCTGTTTTCCATGGGGGTTCCCTGCGCTTGTTGATTGATCGCACTCACTATAGATTGGCGTTCACGCACTCAATATGGGCGTTTCCCCAAGTGATCAATGCAGCCACGCACTATCAACTCGACTACCCCGACCTGGCCCTGATTCTGGCCTTGGTGCGTGGCGGCTCTCTGGCTCGGGCTTCGCAGTTGTTGAAAGTCGATGTGTCGACGGTGTTTCGTGCCGTGCGCCGTCTCGAAGCTGCACTCGGCCAGCAACTGTTCGAAAAAAGCCGCGCCGGGTATCTGCCGACAACCCTCGCGCAGACGCTGGCCGAGCAAGCCGAACGCGCTGAACAGGCATTGGAGGCCGCGCGCGTTGGTGTGGAGCAGGGCGGCGAAGTGGTCAGCGGCACGGTGCGTCTGACCTGTACCGATTCGGTGTTGCAGGGTTTGCTGCTGCCGGCGCTGGCGAAGTTCATGCCCCAATACCCAGCGCTGACTATCGAACTGAGCACCTCCAACGATTTCGCCAACCTCAGCCGTCGCGATGCTGACATCGCCCTGCGCCTGACGCGGACACCGCCCGAGCATCTGGTCGGACGGCAACTGGCGAAGATTTCCTACCGGGTCTGTGCCAGTTCGCGTTATCTGCAGAACGTCGATGCGTCGGATCTGGCCGCGCTGACCTGGATCGCCCCGGACGACTTTCTCCCCGATCACCCAACCATCGCCTGGCGTCGGCAACACCTGCCCGGTGTGACTCCGGGCTATCGCTGCAACAGTATGCTGTCGGTCACCGAACTGGTTCGCGCAGGCCTCGGCGTGGCGGCGTTACCGGACTTTCTGATCACCGACGGTTTGCAGGCATTAAGTGAACCGCTGCACGGTTACGACACCGCGCTTTGGCTGCTGACGCGCCCGGATTGCCGGGCGTTGCGCTCGGTGGTGACACTGTTCGATGAGTTGGGGCGGGCGCTGCGTTTATCGTGATCAGCGCTGCGGGTTCTGGCGCATGTGATCGTGCAGCTCGCTGGTCAGGCTGGCGATACGTTCGGTGAGGTTTTTGGTCATCTCGGTGAGGCGGGTGTTCTGCTCCAGCAGTTCAAGCAGTTGCGCGGTGTTCTTCGCCGCTTGGGCCTGACGCTCGGTGTTGGCTTGTGCCAAGGCTTCACGGTGTTGCGCATCGGCATCCGCCTGCGCCTTGTCGCGCGCGGCCTGACGGGTTTGTGCGAGCAGAATCAGCGGCGCGGCGTAGGCCGATTGCAGACTGAAGGCGAGGTTCAACAGGATGAACGGGTAAACGTCGAAGGTGGTCACGCCAAACACGTTCAGGCAGACCCACAACAGCACAATCAAGGTTTGCGCGCCGAGGAACATTGGCGTGCCGAAGAACCGCGCAAACGCCTCGGCGCGCAGGGCGAAGGTATCGTTGCCGAAAGTGGTGTTGAGGTGGGCTTGGGGGCGGTGGAAGAGCAGGTGATCGACGGGAGCTATTTCAGGCGATACGGGTTTTTCAGTGGTCATGGTGCACTCGGCAGGGCGTGGGACGTGTAGTCACTATAGCCCTGCGTTGTGGCGACCGGCCCTTTCGCGAGCAGGCTCGCTCCCACAGGTATTCGGGGCGTTCACAAACATTGTGATCAACCTAACCCCTGTGGGAGCGAGCCTGCTCGCGAAGGCGACGACGCGGTCTAACTGCTTTGCACAAGGCTTAACCCGGCGCCCGCTCATTGGCAAACATACTCACCGCATCCACCGCCTCACTGGCGCCATCGCGAATCTGCAGAATCACCGTCCCCGCCTGATTCGCCAACTCGACCCCTTCAGCCGCGCGACCCCGGGTGCCCTCCATGCTCTTGATGGCCTGCCGGGTCTCGTTCTGGATCAGGCTGATCATGCTGGAAATTTCTGCCGTCGAGCCGCTGGTACGCCCCGCGAGCAATCGCACCTCGTCGGCAACCACGGCAAATCCGCGCCCCTGTTCGCCGGCACGCGCGGCTTCAATCGCGGCATTGAGCGCCAACAAATTAGTCTGGTCGGCAATCGCGCGGATCGTGTTGACGATGGCGGTGATCTGCTCGGAGCGCTCACCCAATTGCGCAATCAACGTCGACGATTCGGCAATGTCCTCGGCGATTTCGCGCATTTCACTGGCGGCTTGCTGGATCACCTGCGTACCTTGCTCGGCGACTTTTCGCGTCGCCACCGAGATGTGATACGCCGCGCTGGCACTGCGTGCGTCCTGCTCGTGTTGCTCGACGCGGGCGGTCACATCAGAAGCGAACTTCACCACTTTGCACAAGCGCCCGGCGGCGTCGTAAACCGGGTTGTAGTTGGCCTCAAGCCACACGGTTTGCCCGCGTTTATCCACGCGTTCGAACTGACCCTGGAAAAGCTCTCCCTGGTTCAAGCGCCGCCAGAAATCCTCATAAGCACTGCTGTTGACCAGTGCCGGGGTGCAGAACAAACGGTGATGTTTGCCTTTCAGCTCGGCGAGGGTGTAACCCATGCGCGTCAGAAAATTCTGATTGGCCGTGAGAATACTGCCGTCGAGGTTGAATTCGATGACCGCCATTGCCCGGTCAATCGCCTGCAACTTGGCGTTGGCCTCACTTTCCTGCTGCACCTTGGCGGTCACGTCCATGGCGTACTTGACCACTTTCACCACACGGCCCGAGGCATCCTTGATCGGGTTGTAACTGGCTTCCAGCCAGATCGGCTGACCCTTGCCGTCGACCCGTTCAAACGTACCGGACTGAAACTGGCCGTTTTTCAGGCGAGACCACAAATCGGTGTACTGAGCACTACGGCCGAACTCTGGTGTGCAAAAGCGCCGATGCGGTTGGCCGATCGCTTGTTCGGCGGTGTAACCCATGGTCTTGAGAAAGTTGTCATTGGCGCGCAGCACCACGCCATCAAGGTCGAACTCGATCACCGCCATCGAGCGATTGATCGCGTCGAGCAGGCCGGCTTGTTCGGTGAGGGTGCGCTGAAGGTCGTCGACGACGGCTTTGTGGCGATTGAAGAACATGCTCGCAGTACTCTGGAAGAAGGGGAAGATCGAGGATTCAGTCCCTATTTCCGCGCTGGCAGACCGAATGCGCGGACGGCATTCGGCGGTGACTGCTCAATGCCAGCATTCCTTAACTGGCAGATGGCTACTTATACAAAACTTCATAAAGTTGTACAAGAAAGTAATTATTTGTAATTTTGTATAACTTTTTAGGCGCCGGCGTTGTCCGTCTCGGTACGGCTCAAGGCTACGTTGATAGTGTTGCGGCCCTTATGTTTGGCGGTGTACAGCGCTTTGTCGGCATCGTCCAGCCAGTCGAGGGCATCCTTGTACAAGGGCTGATACCGCGCCAGACCGATACTCAGACCCACTCGCAAGTCTGGCACCTGCGGATGACGATACTGCTGCAATGCCTGGCGCAATTGCTCCATCAGCGCTTCAGCCTTGTTCAGCGGCAGTGCCGGCAGGATCACACAGAACTCGTCACCACCGTAGCGCCCGGCCAACTGGTGCTGATCGAGCAGGCGTTTGAGGTCGTGACTCAATTGCCGCAGCACCGCATCGCCGACGATGTGCCCGAAGCTGTCGTTGATTGCCTTGAAGTGATCAATGTCGATCAACGCCAGCGTGGCTTGGCTGTTGTGTTGGCGGCACTGCTGAAATTTCAGGTGCAGCAGGTCTTTCCAGGCACCGTGGTTGAGCAGGCCGGTGAGGCTGTCGGTACGGCTGAGGGCGCTCAGTGCGCGTTTGTGTTGGGAGAGTTTGATCGCCAGGCGATAACAGACCATGCCCAGCGCCAGCGGATACAGGGTGAGCATCGGCAGGCAGGCCCAGACTTGCTCCTGTGTCATCGTCAGGCTGAATTGGACACCAAAGATCATCCAGCCCAGCAATACGCCGGCGAGTTGGGCGAGGGCGCCGAACACGAACAATCGATAGCCACCGGCGGCGACGTTGTTCATGGTCATCATCGACAGGATGGTCACGGTGGTCAGCGGACTGAACTGAAAACATGCCGCCCAGAATCCACCGCACAGCGAGTCATACACCAGGTTGCGGCGTTCAGCCTGATACGGGAACGCCGAGCGAGTAGAAATCTGATAAGCCAGATGTGGCCAGGCGAACCCGTTGAACAACAACAGCGCCCAAACCCAGCCGGGCATGTTCAGCGGATACAACGCAGCCCCGACGCTGAAAAAACCGATCCCCAGACCGATGGCCCGGGGAAGGTAAATGCGCCGGGCGAATGACAAGCCTTTGCCGCGTTGGTTTTCCATGATGCCCTGCGCGAAATTCATCCTGAAATACTTTGCAGTATTTTTTCAGGCAGACCGTCCGTCGGTCGATTGTCGGACATTGTCATTTATTCCAACGCGAATAATCAGTGTCCTTCCGAGCCATTTAATCGAGGACGTGTGCAGGAGAAAGGCGAGTTAGAGCTGATAACGCGCCAAAAACATCTCCAGCGCCGATTCGGCGACGGTGTGCTGCATATCGGCATCGAGCGCGGCGCGGCCCATCGACATTTGCGGCCAGAAGCCAAAAGTCTTCAGCAGCCCTTGCAACTGGTGCGCGGCAAACTCCGGATCGACCGGTTTCAAGCGGCCATCGGCCTGTGCGGCACGAATCCATACGGTCAGACCTTCCTCGCGCTCGCCCATGCGCTCGACCATGTTCTGCGCGCGCTCCGGCGAATGGATGGTGGCGGCAATCGCCACTCGTGCCAGGGTTAGAAAGTTCTCGTCGGCCATCAGTTGCACTTTGGCCTGGAGCATTTGCCGTAACTGCTCGCTCAGTGGCTGATCGCGGTTATAGGCGACCGTTTGCTCGGCGCTGATCCGTGTCCATAACTGGTTGAGAATTTCGGCGAACAGCTCTTCTTTGCTGGGGAAATGGTTATACACCGTGCGCTTGGATACACCGGCGGTAGCGGCAATTTTGTCCATGCTGGTGATCTCGAATCCGTGGGCACGGAATTCGACAATCGCCGCCTGGATAATGGCTTCGCGTTTACGGTCGGTGAGGCGCTGTGGAGCTGTCATAAGTACGCTTCGGCAGAGAAAAGATGAAATTACACTTGGCAGTTTACTTGTCATCCGCTTTGATGCAACCTAGAAACTACACCGGTCAGTGTAATGTTGCGTTAATCCTCGCAATCTAAAAACCAGACAGTTCGGCCTATGCGTGCAGCTTTGGCCATTTATCGTCCCATCGTGGAAAAACCGTGAATTGCGCGGTTTTTCTGGAGTCATTCAGTCATGGCCAATCCAGTTTCGATCCCGGATAACACATCCACGCCTGAAGCCTCGCGGCAGAATCAGGGGCTGTTTCGCAACCACGCACCTGTGCAACGCGAAGGCCTGCGCAAGATGCTGCGGATCATGTGGAACATGATTTTCCACAAACCGCGCAACACCCGGCCCGCCGCGCCTATTCCGGTGCAGGCATTGACCCGGGAAGAACTGCTGGCAGCGCCCAATCACAGCGTCTATCGACTCGGCCACTCGACCTTGTTGCTGAAACTGCGCGACAAATTCTTCATCACCGACCCGGTCTTCGCTGAGCGTGCTTCGCCAGTGCAATGGGCCGGGCCGAAACGTTTCCACCAGCCACCGATCAGCATCGATCAGTTGCCGCCGATCGAAGCGGTGATTCTGTCGCACAACCACTACGACCACCTCGATTACGCGGCGGTGCTCAAACTCGCGGCCAAGACCACTTACTTCCTGACCCCGCTGGGCGTTGGCGACACCCTGGTCAAATGGGGCATCGATGCCAGCAAGGTCCGCCAGTACGACTGGTGGCAGGGCGCCGAGATTGCCGGCATCCGTTTCGTCGCCACACCGTCTCAGCACTTTTCCGGCCGTGGTCTGTTCGATGGCAACAGCTCCCTTTGGGCGTCCTGGGTGATGATCGACGGCGACACCCGAATCTTCTTCAGCGGCGACAGCGGCTACTTCGACGGCTTCAAACGCATCGGCGAACAATACGGCCCGTTCGACCTGACCCTGATGGAAACCGGCGCCTACAACGTCGAATGGCCGCACGTGCACATGCAGCCCGAAGAAACCCTGCAAGCGCACATCGACCTCAAAGGCCGCTGGCTCTTCCCGATCCACAACGGCACCTTCGACCTGGCGATGCACGCCTGGCACGAACCATTTGACCGGATTCTGGCACTGGCGTGGGAACGCAGTATTTCCATTACCACGCCGCAAATGGGTGAGGCGTTTAACATCGCTCAACCGCAACGCGGGGAGACGTGGTGGTTGGCGGTTGAAGGGGAGAGTGAGGGTGTGGTGCAGAACGCCTGATCAGATGAAGACGGTTCGCGCCTAAGGGGGCGAACCGGTTGCTCCAGAAACAAGCCCTGAAATCTTACGGCTGTAATCAGCCATAGTAGTAACCGACACTTCTCGAAATTTTCCACGAAGTAATTGCTGCAGGTTCTCCAGAGGTATTCCCAGTCTTTGTGCGGCTTCAGATTCGCTTATGTCGGTGGACTCGATGAGCGAGATCAATTTGGTCGCGTACTCGGACTTGAGCAGCATCTCGCCTGCATGCTCAAGCTCTAAATCTTGATAAACATTGCCTGTGCTTTCTTCGATCTCGCTCATGTTTTTATCCTTACTCAGCCATCGCAAAATCCCCACGCCCCATAGCATCCGCCGACACGCCCTGAACACTCGCACTACGCCCCGGCGCAAACCCGGGAAAAAACACCAGCCCCTGCGCCTCAAACCGGTAAGCCAGCGCCAGTCGCGCCGCATCCGCGACATCCTGCTGCGCTTCAAAGCGATAAATGTCTTCAACCGAAACCTCAGCCTCCCGCGATAGCTGTTCCACGCTCCAGCCCAGCATCGCTCGGGCCTGGACGCAGTGCGTCGGGGTGAACTGGAAAAGGGCAATGCGTTCGAGGATGTGGTTCATCGCAAGAGAGGCCATGGTGTGCTCCGGGCTCAAGAGTGCTGATTGAAAATGTACTGTGTTTTTGTACAGTTGTTTTCGGCCGGGATCAAACGCAATTTTCGATTTGCCCTAGTTCGACGCCTGCAACCAGACGGACGGTGCCTGCCCGAGGATCCGCCGGAACATCGTCGAGAACGCCGCCGGGCTTTCATAACCGAAGTCCAGCGCGATGCGCGTCACCGCTTCACCCGAGGCCAAGCGTGCCAGCGCCAGAACCACGCAAGCCTGCTGCCGCCATTGTCTGAAGCTCAGCCCGGTTTGTTGGCGAAACAGTCTGTTGAAGGTGCGCAAGCTTATGTGTAATTGGTCGGCCCACTGCTGTGGCGCTTGGTGGGCGTACGGCTGATGCAGAAAGTTCTGACACAGAGACAGGAGCTTTCCGTCGGTTGGTAGCGGGATGTGCAACGGCAGCGGCGCACTGCGCGTCAGTTCATGCAGCAACAGATCGATCAACACGCCGTCGCGTCCGCCCAAGTCATAGGTCAGCGGTAACTCCACCGACTCCATCAGCAAATGCCGCATCAGCGGCGACACACTGATCACCTGGCAGCGCTCCCCCAAATCCACTGCACCGGGTTCGATGTACAAGCTGCGCGTGCTGACCCCAAGCATCAACACCTCGTGCGCCACCCCCGGCGGAATCCATACCGCGCGCTGCGGCGGCACCACCCAATTGCCGTCATGGGTGCTGACCTGCATCACCCCGGTCGCGCCGTACAACAACTGCGCCCGCCGATGCGTGTGAAAAGGCAGCAAGTGACCGTGGGAATAATCCGTACCGATCGCCACCACCGCGCGCGGCGTGTCATCCAGCAGATTGATCGAAACATTGCGCATCAGGCGTTTCCCAGTGGTTGGCGTAAACGCAAACATTATTGTCTGACTTGCTGAAGCAGGCCAAGCGCTGCCGCTCTATCGTCGACCGTTCTCCCTACACGGACGCCTCGACATGTTCTATTTACTGCTGACCCTCTTCGGTTGCCTGACCGGCATTACCGCCGTGCTGTTCGGCTTCGGCGGCGGTTTTGTCGTCGTGCCGCTGCTGTATCGCCTGCTCACCGCCAGCCACGGCGCCGATGACCCGATCGGCCAATCGGCGATGCACATCGCCGTCGCCACTTCGACCTGCGTGATGATCGTCAACGCCCTGATCGCCACCGACAAACACCGCCGCGCCGGCAACCTGATCCGTCATTACCTGTGGCCGTTGGGTGGGTTTATCGGCCTGGGTGCAATCGCGGGTGCAATGGCGGCGGTGTGGGTCAGCGGCGACGTGATTCGCTACGCATTCATCGGCTACCTCGGCGTGACCATCGTCGACTGCCTGCTGCGACGCGGCTTTCTCACGCAAAACGCAGACGTCATCCTACGCCGACTTGGTGCTACGGAAACTTCCGCAGGCGGTGTAGGCATCGGCGCCATCGCCACGTTTCTCGGTGTAGGAGGCAGCGTCATGACCGTGCCGCTGTTGCGCCGTTGTGGCTTGAGCATGTCGCAAGCGACGTCCATGGCCAATCCGTTGAGTGTGCCGGTGGCGTTAGCCGGGACGCTGACGTTCATGGCGTTGGCCGGGTTCAGTCAGGCTGACCTGGGCGCGTGGTTTGTCGGGTATGTGGATTTGCTGGCGTTTGCGGTGCTGACGGTGGGGGCGCTCATCGGGATTCGATTGGCTGCGCCATGGATTGGGCGGATTCCGGATCGGGTACATGCCTGGGTCTATATCGGGTTGCTGATTATTGTGCTGCTGTGCATTTCGCTTAAATGAACCATTGCCAGGCTACAGCGGAAGAAATCAAAATTGATAACCGAACGCTGTCCTCCAGCAATGACCAGAGAACCAGGATGTTGATCTTCAATTGCACCGAAGCCGCCAGCAAATTCTTCAGCCGTGTTCACAAGGGCAAAAAGATCACGCCGGTGGACGCTAATCCGCCGTTCCCAATCATTGAAGATGATGCGTCGAACGGCGCTGACGAGCAGTGGCTGGTGCACGCGATAACGGTACAACGCAAGCACGTGCTGCTGGCCATTCACATAAAAACCCGCTATTGCCTGATTTTCGCTGATGCGAAAAAGGCTGACACAGAAGACTTTGTTGATCGATTCGTGGATCGTTGGGTCAAGGGGATAGTGATCAACGCCCATCATCATGGCCTCGGGCAGTGGCTTAACCCTGAGTTGATGTTGGCGCGGCTGAAACAAACTTGTGAGCATCAACGGTTCTATCGACGTAGCCATCGCAGCGCGCAAAAACACATTGATGAGATTGCATGGAATTTCCAGGACAAGGTCGCCCATACGGGGACTTTGCCACCGGATGAAGTTACTGCGATGGTATTCGACGAGCAAATGAATGACACGCCCAGGAACAGCAAGGGCGCCAAGTCTTACTACTTTCCGGATGAGGAAATGGCGCTTCACTGGCTGCGTCATTACTGCTTTCTTGATGACGTCCAGCTTCATGCTGCCAAGGAACGTCGCCAACAAATGGCTCGGGAAATTGCGGCGCTGGAGCACGAAGCCTGGCTTAAAAAGTACGAGCAAGAAAACTCGAATAGTTAAGCGGCGCCGGCCATAATCCGCAGCGTATTTTTAGCGCCGGCGCCTATGTGCCGACGCGTTCTCCGACTCCTTCAAGGATTGATTCATGCTCAAGGGACTGATGCGCCTGGCGCCATATGCCGCGGCGCTGTTCACACTGATTTCCACTGCCCATGCCGAAGATGGCCGTCGCGTATTTACCGGCACATTGGGCAAGACGGCGATTGTTGTTGAACTCGACACCACACAGCAGGACGAAGTCACCGGCCGCTATTTCTACGAGAAATATCACCGTGACCTAGCCCTCAGCGGCTCGCTACAAGACAGCACGTTGAACCTCGTCGAAGGCAATAACCGCTACGGTGACGACAAGCCGCTGCCAACCTTGAAGCTGGAAGAAACCGGCAGCGGCTGGCAGGGCGAATGGCAAAGTCCGCAGGGCAAGAAGTTGCCAGTGAAACTCACCGAGGCCAGACTTCCCGCGCCCACCTCAGCAACTTTACCTTTCATTGCCGCACTGCCATACGGCGAGCCTTACGAGTATTTGCGCCTGCAGGGACTCAAGCTCAAACCGGCGAAGAAAGAAAACTTCATGGGCTACGACCTGCAATGGTGGACGGAGCCTGAGACAAAGATTTCGCTGTTCAGCGTGGAGTCTGGATTATCGAAAGATGATCAGCAACGGGTTAACCAGCAGTTACTCGGACGCCTCTGGAATGAAGTCATCAGTTACCACAGCTGCCAGTTGCAGGGCGGCGAAAACGTCGAATTCATGCAGCAGGCAGAGCCGAAAATGATCTCGCCTGCCGTGGTCAGCCTGAACATCTCGACCAGTTATTACTGTGGCGGCGCGCATCCTGATTTTGGCGATTCACCCCTCAACATTGATGTAAAAACCGGTCATCCATTGTCACTCGAAGATGTCTTTTGGGTAGGTAAGGGCACGCCGATTTTGCATGCTGAGCGCGACAGCCTGGGCGACAAACCTCTTAGCAAGGCCGAAAGTGACGCGCGTTATCAGTATGAAAGCAAAGAGTTGGTACCTTGGGTGATCAAGCAATTCACCGCCCTGTACCCCACAGAAATGAAGACACCGACGGGAGATGACGACTGCAACTTCCAGGATGAGAGTATCTGGGGGACTTCACCTTGGTACTTCACCGAGAAGGGCTTGTACCTCGGCGCCTACTTCGCTCGCGTGCAACGCTCCTGCGATAGACCCGACTGGTCGATCCTGCCGTACTCCCTCGTCAAACAACACCCCGGCGCCGTCAACCTGCAACTACCCCAGGGCTAACCGTCACTCCAGACTCGGCGCTTCACGAATAATGAAGTGATCCAGGTTCTCGATATTGGCATTGAAGACCTCGAAAGGCTTTTCGGGGTTCTTCTTGCCGGGCACCTGCTTCAACTCCGGCGTCACCCCATAAAAGAAACAGAACAACGCCTTGTCGCTATCCACCGCGTGCTTGATCTCTTCCAGAAACGCCTTGCGCTTGCGGTAGTTGTCGATCAGCTTCTTGTTCAGATAAACACTGACCGGATACGGCTTCTTCTTGCTGTCCTCGGGCTTCTTGAACCAGACCTTGTCCTCGAAATCGATACGAAAACTGGCACTGTGGAAGTCCTCGATCTTCTTGATCCGCCCCCAGTAAATCAGCCCCTTGTTGTCCGTCAGATACTCGATCTTCTTGAAGAACGAACTGTACGGCGCCGAATGCTCACCGACCTTCAACGGCATCCGCTTGAGCAACTCCTTGTCCGCGAAGTTGGAAACAAAACACTCCACCGGATGCGCAAACACACTGGTCTTGTCCGGCGCCGATTCACGACCCGCCGACTCTTTACCACCGTCCGCCGCCACCCGAACCGGATCATCGCGCAACACATCCGCCGCCCCCGCTGGCGCGACAGGCTTGCGCACATACTCACGGCGGGTCAGTAACAACTCCGATGGGAAGTGTTCCTCACGCCCGTCATCCACCGCGCCATCCGCCGTCTCAACGCCAGATGCCGAAGCCTTCAAACTCACATACGGACAACCCGCCACATGCTGCGTAGTGGGCAGATTCTTGAAGTGCGGCGTGCGCACGTAATTCACGTTCTTGGCGTTGAACGTACCCAACTCATTGGAAGCCTCGAACGCCGAACGACAGGCATCGTTGGGGCACTGGAATTGTTCCTTCGCAGAGTCAAACGCCACCGTCTCATCGAAATTGAGATCGCGAACGTCATAGATCGACAACTTGTCGTCGAGGCTGAGGCAGTAGGCGAGATCGAATTTCATGGTGGGGCTCGGATCCTTGAGTGGGGGAGGGGTATTAATAGCGGGAGGCGGCGCGGGTTGCACTGATTGTTTTCCAGGATGATGCGGAATCGGTGGGAGTCAACCTTCTGGGGATTGGTGGCATCAACTCTGGCGGATTCCTTGTGAGGCTCACGTGCTTTACCCGTGATAGCAATGTGGGTACCGTTGTAGGAATAGTTTCCATAAGTCGTGAGCTATTTCCTACGATGAACGCCGCTTTTTCAAGCGGTTAGATCACCAAAGGTCTTGGTTCAATCTCCACACATTCTGCTAACAGCAAGGAAAGCGCTTCGATGACTTCGCCTGCACTCAACCAAATTTTGTTCGGCCCTCCGGGAACTGGCAAAACGTACGCGACCATCGAAGCCGCGCTGGAGATTCTGGATCCAAGTTTTCTTCAGTCCAATAGAGACGACCGCGCGACCCTCAAAAAACGTTTTGATGAGCTAGCCGCAGACGGTCACGTCGAGTTTGTCACTTTTCATCAGAGCTTTAGCTACGAGGACTTTGTTGAGGGACTTCGAGCAGTGAGTGGTGAAGATGGGCAACTTCGTTATGAAGTTGCTGACGGAGTGTTCAAAAACTTGTGCTCTGCTGCGAGTGCTGACTCCTCGCGGGATCCATCTTCCGCTGCAAAATTACTAGGCTTACCTTTTCGAGATTCCAACGCAGGCGGCGCACTGGGCCAATGCTTTTCGAAAGGTGAGTCATTTGGCAGAGGCTACGTTGTCGAAAGTTCCTCTAATGAATTGCTAAGCTTAATTAAACCCAATGGGAAACAGCTTCCAATCGGGATGAGTATTCTCAATACCTTGGCTGAATATGTGCGTGCCGGCAGATTGACAATTGCTGATATTAATATCAAATCGGTATTTGACAAGATTCCCGAGACGAAACTTGAACCATATCTCGTCAACGGCTACAACAATATACTCCCTTCTTTGGTCGAGCGTGTTTTGAGCAGGCCGCATAATGAAGTAAATTCTATCGAGATGGCTCAGCATAATAGTGCGCGAGTGTTGATTGTTGATGAAATAAATCGTGGAAATATTTCGCGGATTTTTGGTGAGCTAATTACGCTTATTGAGCCGTCCAAGCGTTTGGGGGCGGAAGAAAGTCTTGAGATTACGCTTCCTTATTCTAAAGAGAGATTCAGTGTTCCTGGTAATGTCTATCTAATAGGCACTATGAATACAACCGATCGTTCCTTGGCAGGTTTAGACATCGCTTTGCGCCGACGTTTTACATTCCGAGAAATGACGCCAAAACCAGAGTTATTGAAAAATATTGTGGTGGAAGGGATCAACGTAGGTCAGCTTCTGGACGTGATGAATCAGCGGGTCGAACTGCTTCTAGATCGAGATCATTGTTTGGGACATGCGTATTTCATGTCGCTAGAAAAAGACTCGACAGTGGAACGGCTGGGGCAGATCTTTCGCGAGCAGATCGTGCCGTTGTTGCAAGAGTATTTTTTCGAAGACTGGCAGCGTATTCAGTGGGTTCTCAATGATCATCGCAAGGCTTTTGAGAATTGTTTTATTCAACAGCCATCAATCAGTTCTAATTCTATTTTTGGCGATCAAGTTACACTGAATAGCAAGAATAACCATTGGAATATTAACGAGGATGCGTTTGCTCGTATTGAGTCTTTTTGGGGAATCATCGATCACCAATCGATACCTCCTAAAATCCAGGAAGGTATCGAAGCAGAAAATGACGATATTCTGGTTCGTCAATTGGAGAGCGGGTCGATCGAGGTTTTGAAATCTGGGAAGATCGTTAGTCCATCTAAGCCCATTCTGCGTGAGCTTGCTGCAGCGCATGGGTTAACAACGCACCATGCAAGTGGTCGTGAATTCAATACTCGGCATCTGGGTGTAGCCGTAATCGGAGCATTGAAAGGTGAGAGGGTGTGAAATCCGTCATCACTGTCCGTGAATACGCAAGGCTTACAACGGATGCAATTGCTGAACCCACGTTGGATCTCGCTCAAGTATCGGTATCTGCTTTTGACTGGCTGTGCGATTTGAATGCTAATTTGAGTCGCGCGGGTGCGTCACTGATTCAGCTGGAAAACCGTTGTTTACTGATGCTCGATAACTTTGTCGGTGTATTGGAAACGCCTTGCGGGACAGTTATCGAAATACTTCCAAAACATTTTGAGAGTGAAGACTGCATCATTCAGAGCAGAGCGTTGCTTCGTCGGATGATTCAGATATCATTGAAATTACCAACTCGGGAAGTCGGTGCGGCAGATCTACAGTATTTCGATGCGCCACTGAGTGAATGGATCATTAGCCAGTTTCTATTAGCTTTGGAACATTTAGTTAAACGAGGTTTGCGTTTTGACTATTTGCATGTGGAAGAGGAACAACGGTTCTTGCGTGGGCAGTTGGATTTTGTCAAACAAATGCGCCAGCCACCCGGCCGCAAACATCGATTCCAAATTCGACATGATATCTATTCACCTGATCGTCCGGAGAATCGATTGCTCAAATTTGCGTTAGATCAAGTTTGCAAAGTTACAAAGGATGCAGGTAGCTGGCGTCTGGCACAAGAGCTAAGAAATGCTTTGTTAGAAATCCCTGCAAGTTGCGACGCTCGGCAGGATTTCAAGAAATGGAGTGGAGAACGGTTGATGGCTCACTACGTTCCAGTAAAACCATGGTGTGAGCTGATTATTAATCAACATGTACCGTTGGCGGTTGCTGGAGAGTGGCATGGCATGAGCCTGTTATTTCCTATGGAAAAGCTGTTTGAACGCTATGTTGCTGCTAGCCTTTACGCTGATTTACTTCCAGATGCCCATCTTCAGTCTCAGGCCCAAAGCGAGTACATGTGCCAGCACAGGGGAAGGAGCTTCTTCAAACTAAAGCCAGATCTAATAGTTGGCTCTCAACAAAAAAAATGGGTGCTAGATACAAAATGGAAAAGGGTGGGCTCTTTTGCAGAAGGAAAAAACTACGGTTTGAAACAATCCGATTTTTACCAATTGTTTGCGTATGGTCATAAATACCTTGGGGGCGACGGAGAGTTGATGCTGGTCTATCCAAGGCGTTCAGCGTTTGATGTGCCGCTAGAAGTGTTTGAATTTGCTCCGCAACTTAAGCTTTGGGTGTTGCCGTTTGATATGGAGCGTGGCGTACTAGTTGGGGCTCCTGAGGGGTTTCCACTTCATTCGATGGTGCATTCTGAAAACTCAGAACATTCAAATCACGCATTACAAAAAACCACCCAATAAAAAGCCCCGATCAGATCGGGGCTTTTTGCTTTCTCGACTTGCCGACTCAAACCGCAATCGTCAAATCATGCCGAGCGAGACTATTAGTCCCAGCTCAACGCACCACCAGTTTGGTATTCGATCACGCGAGTCTCAAAGAAATTCTTCTCTTTCTTCAAGTCCATAATCTCGCTCATCCAAGGGAACGGGTTAGTCGTCCCTGGATATTCCTCTTTCAAACCAATCTGCGACAAACGACGGTTAGCGATGAACTTCAGATAGTCCTCCATCATCGCCGCGTTCATGCCCAGTACGCCGCGAGGCATGGTGTCACGCGCGTATTCGATCTCCAGCTGCGTACCCTGCAGAATCATCTGGGTCGCTTCTTCCTTCATTTCGGCATCCCACAGGTGCGGGTTTTCGATTTTGATCTGGTTGATCACGTCGATGCCGAAGTTCAGGTGCATGGATTCGTCGCGCAGGATGTATTGGAACTGCTCGGCGACGCCGGTCATTTTATTGCGGCGGCCCATGGAGAGGATTTGGGTGAAGCCGCAGTAGAAGAAGATGCCTTCCAGAACGCAGTAGTAGGCGATCAGGTTGCGCAGCAATTCTTTGTCGGTGTCCGGGGTGCCGGTTTCGAACTTCGGATCGGAGATCGAGCGGGTGTACTTCAGGCCCCAGGCTGCTTTTTTAGCGACCGATGGGATCTCGTGGTACATGTTGAAGATTTCGCCTTCATCCATGGCCAGCGATTCGATGCAGTACTGGTAGGCGTGGGTGTGGATCGCTTCTTCGAAAGCCTGGCGCAGGATGTACTGGCGGCATTCCGGGTTGGTGATCAGGCGGTACACCGCCAGTACCAGGTTGTTGGCAACCAGGGAGTCGGCGGTGGAGAAGAAGCCGAGGTTGCGCATGACGATGCGGCGCTCGTCGTCGGTCAGGCCTTCCGGGTCTTTCCAGAGGGCGATGTCGGCGGTCATGTTGACTTCTTGCGGCATCCAGTGGTTTGCGCAACCGTCCAGATACTTCTGCCAGGCCCAGTCGTACTTGAATGGCACGAGTTGGTTGAGGTCGGCGCGGCAGTTGATCATGCGCTTTTCGTCAACGGCGACACGGGCGGAGGCGCCTTCGAGTTCGGCGAGGCCTTCGGCGACGTCGAGGGAGTTCAGTGCAGCCTTGGCGCGGGCGACAGCGGCCGAGTCGTCGGCGGTCACGGCGCGGGCTTCGATCGCGGCGGCACCGCCAGCGTTGTCGAGGCGGTCCATGTTGGCTTCAGTAGCGTGGCCGGCGTTGGCGCCTTTCACTGCTGCTACTTCACTGTCTTCTTTGTCGAATTCGTCCCAGCTCAGCATGACGTGTCGTCTCCTGCGTGAGGGCCTGTCGCCCCGTGTGAAACCTGATTGGTTGGTTTTTCACACGGTCGTACAGACCGCGTTGGATGTCGTTTTTTGCAGCGATGCACGCAGGCAAATAAACAGAAATTTTGACGGGTTCCGAGAGCCTCTGATGGGCGCAATCAGCGTTGAACGCTGCTGCGGGGCTTCAGAATGGCTTTTGCTCCCTGTAAGGGAATATTGCTGACCCGTATGGGGCGGCATTATAGGGAAAAAAACACGGCTGTGCTGAGGCGAATCCGCGCATGGAGCGGTCGAGGAGGGTGGTTTTTCGACGAGAGTGAGGGTTTACAGGGCTTTGCCGGGGGAAGATTTTTTTTCGTAAAAATCTCGCCATTGTGAATTTGCTCAAAAAACGAACTAAAAACGGCGGTTTTCACTACATCTAGTGTTTTGCAAGCATTTCTGACGGTTTCAAACACAACTGAGCCCGACCGAAGCCGGGCTGGAATCGACCCTCAATGAAGCGCTGAGAGATCCAATTCGGTGCAGTCTGCAATCATTAATTGGTGCAGCCGTTGCCCATGACGCTGTAACGCAGGATGTGGCGCTGACCTTTGGAGTCGTCGTACTCCATTTTCGCTGGTACTACTTCGCAGACGTTCGGAATTTCACTCATCGATACAACGTTGGCGATGTCCAGGTGTGTGGAGTAAGTGTATTCCTCGATCACCGGTTGTTGCTGTGCGACATCAGTCGGGACCTCATCTGCCATGGCGGTTGCGCACAGACTGCTGAGGGCCAGAACCAATAAAGCTTTCATTTCAGATTTACCTTTTTGAGGTCGAGTGGGGTCACGCAACCTTTATGGGGTTGCGTGTGTAACTTCATCGTTTGCGGTTGTTACTTGAGAGCTGGATTAACGGCCTTCGTGGGGGCTGTATCGTTGTTAATCGCGTTTGCCTTGTTGGCGAGGTGAATTTTAGGGGGATGGGGCGGGGGTAAACAGAGCGGGTTTTGATAAACACCTTTGGCAGATTTGGTAACAATCGCCTGAAAGGTCAAAAGATCGCAGCCTTCGGCAGCTCCTACAGGGGGCGTGGCGCTTGGGGTTGGGGGATATGGCTCGGTATCGCCACGACTTGTAGGGGGTTGTTACTACCATCGTCGAATGGTTCTATGGCCCCCGCCCCGTTACAACAGGGTCATACAAAAACAACTATTACACCGAGGTAGGAAAGATGAGTGCGGCTTCTCTGTATCCCGTTCGTCCCGAGGTTCTGGCTAACACGCTGACTGACGAGGCGACCTACAAAGCCATGTACCAGCAGTCGGTCGTCAACCCTGACGGCTTCTGGCGCGAGCAAGCCCAGCGTCTCGACTGGATCAAACCTTTCACCACGGTGAAACAGACCTCGTTCGACGATCACCATGTCGACATCAAGTGGTTTGCCGACGGCACCCTGAACGTTTCCTACAACTGCCTCGACCGTCACCTGGCCGAGCGCGGCGATCAAGTCGCGATCATCTGGGAAGGCGACGACCCTTCCGAGAGCCGCAACATCACCTACCGCGAACTGCACGAACAAGTGTGCAAACTCGCCAACGCCCTGCGTGGTCAGGACGTACACCGCGGCGACGTGGTGACCATTTATATGCCGATGATTCCCGAAGCCGTGGTCGCCATGCTGGCCTGCACCCGGATCGGCGCGATTCACTCGGTGGTGTTCGGCGGTTTCTCGCCGGAAGCCCTGGCCGGTCGCATCATCGACTGCAAATCAAAAGTGGTGATCACCGCTGACGAAGGCATTCGTGCCGGCAAGAAAATTTCCCTCAAGGCCAACGTCGACGACGCGCTGACCAACCCGGAAACCAGCAGCATCCAGAAAGTCATCGTCTGCAAGCGCACCGGTGGCGACATCAAGTGGAACCAGCATCGCGACATCTGGTACGAAGACCTGATGAAAGTGGCGGGCACTGTCTGCGCGCCAAAAGAGATGGGCGCCGAAGAAGCGCTGTTCATCCTTTATACCTCCGGTTCGACCGGCAAGCCGAAGGGCGTGCAGCACACCACTGGCGGTTATCTGCTGTACGCGGCGATGACCCATGAGCGCGTGTTCGACTACCGTCCGGGCGAGGTTTACTGGTGCACCGCCGACGTCGGCTGGGTTACCGGCCACAGCTACATCGTCTACGGCCCGCTGGCCAACGGCGCGACCACGCTGCTGTTCGAAGGCGTGCCGAACTACCCGGACATCACCCGGGTGGCGAAGATCGTCGACAAGCACAAGGTCAACATCCTCTACACCGCACCGACCGCGATCCGCGCGATGATGGCCTCGGGTCAGGCTGCGGTTGAAGGCGCGGATGGCAGCAGTCTGCGTCTGCTCGGTTCCGTGGGTGAGCCAATCAACCCGGAAGCGTGGGATTGGTACTACAAGAATGTCGGCAAGTCGCGTTGCCCGATCGTTGATACCTGGTGGCAGACCGAAACCGGCGGCAACATGATGAGTCCGTTGCCGGGTGCGCACGCGCTGAAGCCGGGTTCGGCGGCACGTCCGTTCTTTGGTGTGGTGCCGGCGCTGGTCGACAACCTCGGTAACATCATCGAGGGCGAGGCTGAAGGCAATCTGGTGATTCTCGATTCGTGGCCAGGTCAGGCGCGCACGCTGTATGGCGATCACGATCGTTTCGTTGATACCTACTTCAAGACGTTCCGTGGCATGTATTTCACCGGTGACGGCGCGCGTCGTGATGCCGATGGTTATTACTGGATCACCGGGCGTGTCGATGACGTGCTCAACGTGTCCGGCCACCGTATGGGCACGGCCGAGATCGAAAGCGCGATGGTTGCGCATCCGAAAGTCGCTGAGGCAGCGGTGGTCGGGGTGCCACATGACATCAAGGGGCAGGGCATTTATGTCTATGTCACGTTGAAGAATGGCGAGGAGCCGACCGAGCAACTGCGTCTGGAGCTGAAGAACTGGGTGCGCAAGGAGATCGGGCCGATTGCTTCGCCGGACGTGATCCAGTGGGCGCCGGGGCTGCCGAAGACGCGTTCGGGCAAGATCATGCGCCGCATTCTGCGCAAGATTGCCACGGCGGAATACGATGGCTTGGGGGATATCTCGACGCTGGCGGATCCGGGTGTGGTGCAGCATTTGATTGATACGCACAAGACTATGAATGTTGCTTAAGTAGCAGGTCTGAGAAGAAGAAAGCCCCGTCCGGTTTTGCCGGGCGGGGCTTTTTTGTGTCTGGGGGTTTTGTGGTGGTTGGGCTGGCCTCTTCGCGAGCAGGCTCGCTCCCACAGTTTGACCGAGTACCTTCAGGCAAAATGCAGATCCCTGTGGGAGCGAGCCTGCTCGCGAAGGCAATTTGTCAGGCGCTGGTGTAGTCCGCTGTCGGAACGCAGACCCGACCAACCAATAATTATCGATCTCCCCCGTAAGGCATTTCCCACTGTTACCCGCCGCATTCCACGTAACCGAATGTGTAACCGCCCGCCCCGCGACGGGGCGTAGGGAAACGCATCGCCCCGTTTTAGAGCCTCAAAAGCCCCGCTGAAAAATAAGACCCAACGCTGCGCTTGCCGGATTAGAAGGGTTTGCGAATAATAGGCCCGCAATTTGCAGCATAGATCGGTTCACTGTCTTTCGCTCTTGCATGAAATTGCAGGGCTGTCAATGTGCCAAAGTCGCTTTCTCTGTGCATCTGTAATTAGTTGTCGCATTGAAGAAATATCGGCTTCGGGCCTGTCGTTAGAATGCCGATCACTCGCTCATCGTGGCTGACGTTGAAACCTGCGACGGTTTCAATGGGAAATTTCCCACCGATGCAGCAACCGATTTCCCGATTCACCCATTCGCATATTGGGCTGTCGCTCACTCTGCCGTTTTTGCCCTTTACCGATGGAGTCCCAAGATGAAGAAACTTGTGCTGCTTGGCGCCCTGGCACTGTCCGTGCTGTCGATGAATGCCTTCGCTGACGAAAAACCTCTGAAGATCGGTATCGAAGCGGCTTACCCTCCGTTCGCTTCGAAAGCGCCGGATGGCAGCATCGTCGGTTTCGACTACGACATCGGCAACGCTCTGTGTGAGCAGATGCAGGTCAAATGTGTGTGGGTCGAGCAAGAGTTCGACGGTCTGATCCCGGCACTGAAAGTGCGCAAGATCGACGCGATCCTGTCGTCCATGTCGATCACTGAAGATCGCAAGAAGTCGGTCGACTTCACCAACAAGTACTACAACACCCCGGCACGTCTGGTCATGAAGGCCGGTACTCAGGTCAGCGAAGGTCTGGCTGAGCTGAAGGGCAAGAACATCGGCGTGCAACGTGGCTCGATCCACGAGCGTTTCGCCCGCGAAGTCCTGGCGCCACTGGGTGCCGAGATCAAGCCATACGGCTCGCAGAACGAAATCTACCTGGACGTAGCTGCCGGTCGCCTCGACGGTACCGTGGCTGACGCTACCCTGTTGCAAGACGGCTTCCTCAACACCGACGCTGGCAAAGGCTTCGCGTTCGCAGGCCCGGCGTTCACCGACGTCAAATACTTCGGCGACGGCGTGGGCATCGCTGTGCGTAAGGGCGACGCCCTGAAAGACAAGATCAACACTGCCATCGCGGCCATCCGCGAAAACGGCAAATACAAGGCAATCCAGGACAAGTACTTCGCCTTCGATATCTACGGCAAGTAACACGTCTCTGCGACAAGTCCGAAATGGCGCAAGCAACAGGATCTCTGCGGTTTGCGCCATTTTTTCATCCCAACTTTCGAGGACCTGAATCATGTTGAAAGGCTACGGGGCTGTCATCCTCGATGGCGCATGGCTGACGCTTCAGCTCGCCTTGTCGTCCATGGCTCTGGCCATCGTTCTCGGGCTGATCGGTGTCGCGTTGCGCCTGTCGCCGGTGCGCTGGCTGGCCTGGCTGGGCGATCTGTATTCCACGGTGATCCGCGGGATTCCCGATCTGGTGCTGATCCTGCTGATCTTCTACGGCGGTCAGGACTTGCTCAACCGCGTGGCGCCGATGCTCGGCTATGACGATTACATCGACCTGAATCCATTGGCCGCCGGTATCGGCACCCTCGGTTTCATCTTCGGTGCGTACCTGTCGGAAACCTTCCGTGGCGCGTTCATGGCCATTCCGAAAGGTCAGGCCGAAGCGGGCATGGCGTACGGCATGAGCAGTTTTCAGGTGTTCTTCCGGGTGATGGTGCCGCAGATGATTCGCCTGGCGATTCCGGGCTTCACCAACAACTGGCTGGTATTGACCAAGGCCACCGCGCTGATTTCCGTGGTCGGTCTGCAAGACATGATGTTCAAGGCCAAGCAGGCGGCAGATGCCACCCGCGAGCCTTTCACCTTCTTCCTCGCTGTGGCGGCAATGTACCTGGTGATCACCAGTGTTTCGTTGCTGGCATTGCGTCACCTTGAGAAGCGCTACTCGGTAGGCGTAAGGGCGGCTGATCTATGATCTTCGACTACAACGTCATTTGGGAGGCCATGCCGCTGTACCTCGGCGGCCTGCTGACCACCCTCAAACTGCTCGCGCTGTCGCTGTTTTTCGGTCTGCTCGCGGCCCTGCCGCTGGGGCTGATGCGCGTCTCGAAGAACCCGGTCGTCAACGGTGCCGCGTGGCTTTACACCTACGTGATCCGTGGCACGCCGATGCTGGTGCAACTGTTCCTGATCTACTACGGTCTGGCGCAGTTCGAAGCGGTACGCGAAAGTATCTTCTGGCCGTGGCTGTCCAGCGCAACGTTCTGTGCGTGCCTGGCCTTTGCGGTCAACACCAGCGCCTACACCGCTGAAATCATCGCCGGCAGCCTCAAGGCCACGCCGAACGGTGAGATCGAAGCGGCCAAGGCCATGGGCATGTCGCGCTTCAAACTGTACAAGCGCATCCTGCTGCCGTCGGCCCTGCGCCGCGCACTGCCGCAGTACAGCAACGAAGTGATCATGATGTTGCAGACCACCAGTCTGGCTTCCATCGTGACCTTGATCGACATCACTGGCGCGGCGCGCACGGTCAACGCGCAGTTCTATCTGCCGTTCGAGGCGTACATCACCGCTGGCGTGTTCTACCTGTGCCTCACCTTCATTCTGGTCAAACTGTTCAAACTGGCCGAGCGTCGCTGGTTGAGCTACCTGGCCCCGCGGAAGCACTGATATGGAACGCATCGACCACGTATTGCCGTGGAGCCATCTGGGCAGCGAGCGCAAGATTTCCGTGTTCCGCTTCGGGCATGGCGAGCGCAAGGCCTACATTCAGGCCAGCCTCCACGCTGACGAATTGCCGGGCATGCGCACCGCCTGGGAACTGAAAAAGCGCCTCGGCGAACTCGAAGCCAAAGGCTTGCTCAATGGTGTCGTCGAGCTGGTGCCAGTCGCCAATCCGTTGGGGCTTGGGCAGTTGCTGCAAGGCAATCACCAGGGCCGTTTCGAGGCCGGTAGCGGCAAGAATTTCAATCGTGATTTCGTTGAGCTGAGCGCGCCGGTTGCGGCCGCTTTGGCTGAGAGCCTCGGTGATGATCCGCACGCCAATGTGCGCCTGATCCGTCAGGCCATGGCTGATCACCTGGCGGCATTGCCGGAAGCGAGCAGCCAGTTGCAAGGCATGCAGCGCGTGTTGCTCAGCCATGCCTGCACCGCCGATGTGGTGTTGGATTTGCACTGCGATGCTGAAGCCGCGCTGCACATGTACGCGTTGCCGCAGCATTGGCCGCAGTGGCGTTCGCTGGCGGCGCATCTGAATGTGAAGGTCGGATTGCTCGCGGAAGATTCCGGCGGCAGTTCATTTGACGAGGCTTGCTCGTTGCCGTGGCTGCGCCTGTCGCGGCAGTTCCCTGATGCGCAGATTCCACTGGCGTGTCTGGCGACGACCATTGAGCTGGGCGGTCAGGCCGACACCGGTCGCGCCGAAGCCTGTGCGTATGCTGAAGGCATTCTCGCGTTCCTCGCTGAGCAAGGTTTGATTACCGGCGAGTGGCCGAATCCGGCGCACGAAGCCTGTGAAGGCATGCCTTTCGAAGGTACCGAGTTGCTGTTCGCGCCGCATCCGGGCGTCGTGAGTTTTCTGCGCAAGCCCGGCGAATGGGTCGAGGCGGGCGACGAGATTTTTGAAGTGATTGATCCTCTGTCCGATCGGGTCAGCACGGTGTGTGCTGGTACCTCCGGGGTGCTGTTTGCCATTGAACGGCTGCGTTATGCCCAACCCGGTTTCTGGCTGGCCAAGGTGGCGGGGCGCGAAGCGCTGCGTCACGGGCGCTTGCTCAACGACTGACTGACTGTTTTTGTGAGAACCGACCGCATGTACAAACTTGAAGTCCAAGACCTGCATAAACGCTATGGCAGTCACGAAGTGCTCAAGGGCGTGTCCCTGAAAGCGGCAGCCGGCGATGTGATCAGCATCATCGGCTCCAGTGGCTCCGGCAAAAGTACTTTCCTGCGCTGCATCAACCTGCTCGAGCAGCCGCACGCGGGCAAGATTCTGCTCAACAACGAAGAGCTGAAACTGGTGGCGAACAAGGACGGTGCGCTGAAAGCCGCTGATCCGAAGCAGCTGCAACGCATGCGTTCGCGCCTGTCGATGGTGTTCCAGCATTTCAACCTGTGGTCGCACATGACTGCGCTGGAAAACATCATGGAAGCGCCGGTGCATGTGCTTGGCGTGTCCAAGGCCGAAGCCCGCGAGAAAGCCGAGCACTACCTGAACAAGGTCGGCGTGGCCCATCGTAAAGATGCGTTCCCGGGGCACATGTCCGGTGGTGAACAGCAGCGTGTGGCGATCGCCCGTGCGCTGGCGATGGAACCTGAGGTGATGCTGTTCGACGAGCCGACTTCGGCCCTCGACCCAGAGCTGGTGGGCGACGTGCTGAAAGTCATGCAGGCGCTGGCTCAGGAAGGTCGCACCATGGTCGTGGTGACGCACGAAATGGGCTTTGCCCGTGAAGTGTCGAATCAACTGGTGTTCCTGCACAAAGGTGTGGTTGAAGAGAGCGGCAACCCGCGCGAAGTGCTGGTCAATCCGCAATCAGAACGTTTGCAGCAATTCCTCTCGGGCAGTCTCAAGTAATTCAGGGCTGCCGGTATGCACCGGAATAGTGCATGCTTCGCAACCTGAAGGCTGGCTCCATTCCACTGTAGGAGCTGCCGAAGGCTGCGATCTTTTGATCTGTTTTTGAGGATCAAAAGATCGCAGCCTCGTTTTACTCGTCAGCTCCTACATTGGGATAAGTATTCCAGTCCCGATGGTGGATCTGCGTCAGGCTCAAGATTTGTGTTCATTTTCGGGCTAGCATTGGCCCTTGCCTTCATCACTGTTCTTCGCTTCGGATTGCCCGCCCATGACTGCCCATCGAATTGGTTTCCTGATTTGGCCCAGCACTAAAGCGTTGACGCTGGCGCTGGCGGAGGAGGCCTTGCGTGTTGCTCAGCGTGTGCATCCGGACGTGGTCTACGAATTGTCCTTCCTGCAGGCCGAGCCGCCGGCCGAAGGTGCCTGGCAATTGCCCGGTGAAGCGTGGACCGGCAAGCTCGAAAATTTCCAGAAACTGTTCCTGCTCGCTGACGAGCCGCCGACCACGCTGGCGCCGGCACTCAGCAGCGCACTCAAGCAACTGGTGCGTGCCGGTTGCGTGATCGGCGGTCTGTCCGCTGGTGTGTACCCGTTGGCCCAACTCGGCTTGCTCGACGGCTATCGCGCTGCCGTGCACTGGCGCTGGCAGGACGATTTCGCCGAGCGTTTCCCCAAAGTCATCGCCACCAGTCATCTGTTCGACTGGGATCGCGATCGCCTGACCGCGTGCGGCGGCATGTCCGTCCTCGATCTGTTGCTGGCGGTGCTGGCCCGCGATCACGGTGCGGAACTGGCCGGCGCAGTGTCGGAAGAACTGGTGGTCGAGCGCATCCGCGAAGGTGGCGAGCGCCAGCGTATCCCGTTGCAGAATCGTCTCGGCTCTAGCCATCCGAAGCTCACCCAGGCGGTATTGCTGATGGAAGCCAACATCGAAGAACCGCTGACCACCGACGAAATCGCCCAGCACGTGTGCGTGTCCCGTCGTCAGTTGGAGCGGATCTTCAAGCAATACCTCAACCGTGTGCCGAGCCAGTACTACCTGGAATTGCGCCTGAACAAGGCCCGGCAGATGTTGATGCAAACCAGCAAGTCGATCATCCAGATCGGCCTCTCGTGTGGCTTCTCTTCGGGGCCGCACTTCTCCAGCGCCTATCGCAACTTCTTCGGCGCCACGCCGCGGGAAGATCGCAACCAGCGGCGCAGCAGCAGCCCGTTCGAATTGTCGTCGGTACCGCCAGAGCGCGGTTGACAGGCCTTGCTCGGCGAGCAGGTTGATCACTCGTCGATCTCGGAATCTTCCGACGTCGACACTTCGAGTTCTGCCCGGTTGATGACCACCTCCACCCCAAAGTCCACACGATAGTTCCGGAAGTAAGCGAGCAGGCGCTGCACGCTCGCTTCGGAGAATGGGTTGTTGCGCAGATTGATCTTCTCGCCGCGTTCCGCTGGCAGTTCGAGGATGTCACTGGGGACGTCAGTGATTGCGTTGTCGTTCAGTGCCGCCAGGTCCAATTGCTCAAGCTGCAGCAGGCCCGATGGCAGCGTGGTGATCCCGGTGTTGTCGAGCAGCAGTCGGGTCATTTCCGTCATCTGACTGACGTCCGGTGCTTCGCCCAAGGGGTTGTCGCTCAGGTCGAGATGTTCCAGCCGATGCATCTGCGCAAGCTCGACAACGGCCTGTGGCGTGAGCGTGATGTGGCACTCCGAGAGCGACAGATGAGTCAGATCGGCCATTCGAAATACCGCGTCGGGGATCTGCTCGAGTTGGTACTGGCGAACTGTCAGGCCTTTTAGTTTGGGAAACGTCTGTAGAAATCTCTCGATGCCGGATGTCCGTCCCGGTCTGCTTGTCATGTAGAGATGTGATACATGGCTGAAGTCGGCGTCGAGTTCGGGCAGTTCGCCGTTGATGGTGGAGGTCAGGTTCAAGTCGTGGGTCGGTTCGTTGTCCTGATCGAAGTCATCTTCATCCAGCTCGCGTCGCCAGCTCTGTTCCAGAAGGCTTTTGAATTCATGTCGCGACGCGTGCTCGCTCAGCACTTCTTCAAGCGTGAAGGGTTCACCACTGATCGGGTGGAGTGCAGGCAGGTCGGTTACCCAAGTCGCGAGTCCGGAGCTCAAGCTGCTGAATTCGTTCTCAAGGCGCGCAATTTCGTTTCGTCCTTCGGCCAGCGTCCCGGGCAACAGGTAAAAGAACTCGCTGGCCTGCTCCTGATCCAGGTGCGTGTACAAAGCTTGCACGCGTTGCAGGTCGGCCGGTTCGGCCAAAACGCCCAAGTCCTGCCGTGTTTCGTTGAAGCGACGTTTGATTCGTTCGCGGTCGGTCACACTGATCGGATTGCCGCCAAGATCGAAGCCGTCCGACGTACTGTCGGGCAGTTCGAAGAGCGCTGCGGGCAGCGCGTGAATCTGGTTGTCATTGAGCAAGGCGGTTTGCAATTTTGGGCGGCTCAGCAGGCCGCTGGGCAGTTCGGAAATGCCGGTTTCCGAGACGTCGATGTAATTCAGTCCGGGCATCCGTTCTACATTGGGTGTGAGTCCGAGCGGGTTCCGGAACAGGTCGATAGTTGTCAACTTCGTCAGTTTGCTCAGGCTTTCCAGGCTTTGCGGTGTAAGAGTTATGCCGCAATCGGAGAGGATGAGTTCTTGCAGCTGAGGCGACTGATTGATTGCCTCCGGCAGGTTGCCGAGGCGAAAGCCGCGCAGGGCCAGTCGATGCAGATCCGTAAAGCAGCGGAGGAATTGATGCAGGCCTTGAGTGTTCTCGGCGCCCTCCATGGTCAGGTGGTCGACATGGCTGAAGTTGACTTCGAGCGCCGGCAGTTCGCCGATGATCGGTTGAGCCAGGCGCAAATCGATCATGTGCTCGGAGTCCATCGGCAGCGAGACTTGCTGTTTCCAGCAATCCAGTAAGTCGACCCGCATCTGCCGGCGCCGAATTCGCTGAATGGCATATTGCTCGGTAGTGAGTGGGGCGCCGGTTTCGGGGTGGACAACAGGGATCGCATTCACCCAGGGATTCAGAACCTCGTCGAGCCGACCTCGTTCGATAAACAATCGGTTCAATTCCCCACGTGGCCCGCTTGGATGACGTTGCAAGCGCTCGACAAAAGCCTCCAGTTCTTCGGGCAACAGATGCGGCAGCAGCCGGTGAGCATGGGATTGCAAAGTCGGAGTGTTGGTGGGCATGCGTCGGAAACCGGTAGTGCCGCCGAGCAGGCGCATAACGCTTGGGTCGTAGGCGGGTTTGCGGTTCGGGTTTTGCGAGAGCAGGGTCAGCAGTTCGTCTCGGTTCAGGGAGTGTTGGCGAATCAGCAGATTGAGTTTTTCACTTTCGCCGATGCCAACGTTCAGTGCCAGCCGCTCGGCATCAGGCAAGGCTTGCAGCAGATTGAAAAGCAGGGGGCCGGGAGCACTAAGCTGTTCACCAGCATCGTCAAAGGGTTGGTATTGTCCCTGTTCGGTCAGCACCAACACTTTGCGAGTGGTGGCGTCCAGCGGGCCAATGCTGTCGATCAGGGGGCCGGAGTGTGCGTAGTGTCTGACTTCCAGGCGCAATGATTGCGACCAGCCTGGCAGCCTCGGCAGCGAGTGCATTATCAGTCGATCAGTATCCAGATTGTCCTGCGTGGCTTTTAGCTCCAGCCCCTCCAAAGCACGCGTCGCACGCACCTGCAGGCCGATCTCGCGGGTAAGCTCGGCGAGCCGGCGGGGCAGTACTGTGTGCTGGAGCTGTTCGCGTTCGAAATCGCTAGTCGTTTCAAGAATGGATTGCGCGAGGGTCTTTGGCAGCCCCGGTTCGGCATCCATCAGCACCTGAACCAAGGGGGCGGCGTTGCGTTGCAGGCTGCGATATTTATCCTCGAACAGGCTTTGCCTTTTGCGGTGCGCCAGTTCAGCAATCCGTCGGCGCAAAGTCCGGGTGCGGCTCTCAAGCGTCGGCGGCGAGGTATGGGGTTTTTCGCCCAGTAACGTTTTTGCATCGACTTCCGACAAGCGCAGCAGACAGGTCTTGAGCAGATTACCGGCGTCGAGTCTTGAGGCATCAATCTGTAGAAGCGGGACGTCCACCGTGGGTGTTTGCCAAAGTACCTTTCCTTTGCGACCAACCAGGCGCACACCTTTGTCGGCAGGCCAGTCGCCGCTCTCATGTAGCAGTTTCAGTTGGATGACCGGATCGGCCTGGAGGTAATCTTCGGCGCGTTCGCTACCGATCTGCTCGATGAATGTCTGAATGTCCGCGTCCAGATGCCAGCGCAGCAAGGTGTCGGCCAGCAGAGGCGGCATCTGCCCAAGTTCGACGTGCATTTTGCGCAAGGCATTTTCCTCGCAGCCACTGATGTCCAGCAGGCGCTCCTGCAGACTGAGCGGCAGTTGGCGCATGTGCGGATCGCTGCGGCTCAGCAGCGTCTTTCGTTCCCAGTCCAGCGGCTGATCGAGTTCGGTTTGCCAGACTCCGGCCTGGTTGTGCTTGAGTTCGGGTTTATAGGCTTCGGGGCGAACGGGGTGGTCGATGCGGTATTGCGCTGACGGGCTGTCCTGGCTGACCGCGTAAAGTTTGTCTTCCAGAGCCAGCAGGGTTTTACCTTGATGAGCATGCAAGCCCAGCGCATCGGGTTTTGCATCTTTGGGCAGGGAGGTGGTCTGCTCGTAAAGGTGCAGGTCGGGTTGCCAGTACCGTGAGGTGCCATTCGGCAGTTTTGCCGGGGTGAGCCGGTCAATGAACGCAATCACTGATTCCGGCAGTAGCGCGCGAAACTGGCTTGCCGCGATGACTCCGCCTGCTGCGAAAGCACCGACCTGGACGACGGATTCCACAGCGTCCATGAAGTGTTCGAATGCCTCGCGGGACGCGCCTTGCGCCCAATCGACGATGCCTTCAAAGGTTTCGTCGAGCAGTTGATAGGCGGTATACGCCAACATCAGCTCGCCGAGAAATGGCACGAATGGCAACGCGATGAAGGCGACAATGTTGAGCAGGGACGCAGCCACTTCGCTGAACGAATCCCAGAGCGCCCAGCGAGCCTGACAGTCGACCGCTGCCGTGGAGACGGAGACAACCCGTGCATCGTTGAGAATTTTGTCGAGTTTTCGTTGGTAGAGATAAACCCACAAGTCGCCTTTGATCGTTGTTGCGGCCATTTGCAGAGGCGCGGGTTCGACTGGATTCTCGCGCCAGGTGGGGCGCGGATCACCGTTGGAAACCGGTTGCCAGGTGATCGGCAGAAGGCGATTGTTCAACTGGCCGAAGAAATGCCCACGATCCTCATGATTGATGAACCGACTGAAAAAAGATTGATAGTCCTGATCTCGCAGGCGTTGTGTCAGGTGCCGGGCAAACTCGCCGGTGCTGGGGTATTCCCTGATCGGATGCTCCGGGTCATCCGGAATGTAGGCCACCACTCTTGATGTCGTGTCCGCACTCTCGAGGTTGGGAGCGAACAGCACGATACCGGTCAGTCGGGCGTTCATGATTGTCAGCGCATGACATTGCCAGGACTGGCGATTCAGGCGCAGATACTTCAAGCCATCGAGCAAGCCGAGAATCAGCCGGTGGATATCGCCGCTCAGCAGTTTTTGCATGTAGGCCATTTGCAGCGCCGTTATCAGGGCCGCTTTGTCACTGGCTTTGACATTGGTTTGCAGGATCGCTGCGACTACGGGATTGCTGATGCCGAGATTGTCTTCCAGATAAATTTTGTAGCGCTGGCCAATGTCCAGATCACGGCACAGTTTCGTAAAGGCCGGGATAGGCATTTTTTCGCGAATCTTTGGCAACGCGCTGAACTGTCCCTCGGGTGTAGGGCGGCTGATATAGGCGGAGGTGGTTTCGAAGGCGTCGTCCGTGGTTTCGCGGCTTTCAAAGTTATGCAGTGCGGCGTCCACCAAGGCGACCGTCCAGGTGCGCGCGGCGCCCGACTTGAGCCCAGGCAACGGCGCATGCGCAGGGATGTAAAGGCGCATGAAGATTTGCCTGACATCGAGGTTCAGCCCGAAATGTTTTTCTATCTCGACACCCAGCAATAGTTCGGCGAAGGACCGGGCATCCAGCAGGCGTGCGAGGTTTTGCTCGACGCGGTTTTGCGCAGCCCACTGCAATGCATTGAGCGCGCGCAATTTCTCGTGCTCTTTGCGTGGTGCTTGCAGGAGCGGGGCGGAAAGTTGTGGCGTGGTTTTTTTCAGCGCGTCGCGCCTGTGGGTCGGCGCCTGGCTGAGCCACGGCGCAATGGCATCGAGCAGAGGTTGATAGTGCCTGTCGGGCTTGGGCAGCAACGCTGAGTCGGATGGCGATGCGTGGAGGGCTGGATTTTCATCAGTCATAAGAGCGGCCGTTTGCCTTGGAAAGTTCCATAGCAAACCCTGGGAAACGCATCGATGTGCGGTACATATATACCGCACAACGAAAAACACTCTTGAGTAAGATCTCCAGCAGTCCTGCGCAAACGGCGGCGTGCAGTTTAAACTGCGCCTTTGCGACGCTATATGTCGCATTGCCGTAAACCCGGGAAAATCCGGGGTTTGCGCTATAAGAAGTTGTCGCTTGGCGGCAAGGCCGGGCTGAAAACTGTCCTTACAATCCTCACCAAGCTCGCCAGTTTCAGGCGAGTGCTTCTCATCAGGAGACTCCGATGTCCGTTGAGCACGCTGCGGTACAACGCGCCGATTTCGACCAGGTAATGGTTCCCAACTACGCGCCTGCCGCTTTCATTCCGGTGCGTGGCGCCGGTTCCCGCGTCTGGGATCAGGCCGGCCGCGAGCTGATCGACTTCGCCGGCGGGATTGCCGTTAACGTATTGGGCCACGCGCATCCGGCGCTGGTCGGTGCACTGACCGAGCAAGCGAACAAGTTGTGGCACGTATCCAACGTGTTCACCAACGAGCCGGCCCTGCGTCTGGCGCACAAACTGATCGACGCCACGTTCGCCGAGCGCGTGTTCTTCTGCAACTCCGGCGCTGAAGCCAACGAGGCCGCGTTCAAGCTGGCCCGTCGTGTTGCATTCGACCGTTTCGGCACTGAGAAGTACGAAATCATCGCCGCGCTGAACAGCTTCCACGGCCGTACCCTGTTCACCGTCAACGTCGGTGGCCAGTCGAAGTATTCCGACGGTTTCGGCCCGAAAATCACCGGCATCACCCACGTCCCTTACAACGACCTGGCAGCGCTGAAAGCCGCCGTTTCCGAGAAGACCTGCGCGGTCGTGCTGGAACCGATCCAGGGTGAGGGCGGCGTGCTGCCGGCCGAGCTGGCTTACCTGCAAGGTGCCCGCGAACTCTGCGACGCGAACAACGCGCTGCTGGTGTTCGACGAAGTGCAAACCGGCATGGGCCGCAGCGGCAAGCTGTTTGCCTATCAGCATTACGGCGTGACCCCGGACATCCTCACCAGCGCCAAGAGCCTGGGCGGCGGTTTCCCGATCGCGGCGATGCTGACCACCGAAGCGCTGGCCAAACATCTGGTCGTCGGTACCCACGGCACCACTTACGGCGGCAACCCGCTGGCGTGCGCGGTCGCTGAAGCGGTGATCGACGTAATCAACACGCCAGAAGTGCTGAACGGTGTGAACGCCAAGCACGACAAGTTCAAGGCGCGCCTTGAGCAGATCGGCGAGAAGTACGGCCTGTTCACTCAGGTGCGTGGCCTCGGTCTGCTGATCGGTTGCGTGCTGAACGATGCCTGGAAAGGCAAAGCCAAAGACATCTTCAACGCCGCTGAAAAAGAAGGCTTGATGATTCTGCAAGCCGGTCCGGACGTGATCCGTTTCGCCCCGAGCCTGGTGGTGGAAGACGCCGATATCGATGCTGGCCTGGATCGTTTCGAGCGCGCTGCCGCAGCACTGACGCAAGCCTGATAGACCCTTCGACGCCTGGAGTTTTTCAGGCGTCGATCAAAATTTTATGCCGGACCAGATCAACTGTAGGAGTGAGCCTGCTCGCGATTGCGGTATGTCAGTCGACTCATTGGTTTCTGACAGACCGCAATCGCGAGCAGGCTCACTCCTACATTGATCTCCATGTAGGCCCGGTTATTTCTTCTGTAAGTTCTGAGATTAAGGAGTGACACCATGCTGGTGATGCGCCCCGCGCAAATGGCTGATCTGGGCGAGGTACAGCGTCTGGCTGCGGACAGCCCGATTGGTGTCACTTCCTTGCCGGATGACGTGGAACGTCTGAGCGACAAGATCGCCGCGAGCGAAGCCTCGTTTGCTGCCGAAGTGAGCTTCAACGGCGAAGAGAGTTATTTCTTCGTCCTCGAAGATTCCGCGACTGGCAAGCTGGTCGGCTGCTCGGCGATTGTTGCTTCGGCCGGTTACTCGGAGCCGTTCTACAGCTTCCGCAACGAGACCTTCGTCCACGCCTCGCGCGAGCTGAAGATCCACAACAAGATTCACGTGCTCTCGCAGTGCCACGACCTGACCGGCAACAGCTTGCTCACCAGTTTCTACGTGCAGCGCGAGCTGGTCGGTTCGCCGTGGTCGGAACTCAACTCCCGTGGCCGACTGCTGTTCGTCGCCAGTCACCCGGAGCGTTTCGCCGACTCGGTAGTGACCGAGATTGTCGGTTACAGCGATGAAAACGGCGACTCGCCATTCTGGGATGCGATCGGGCGCAACTTCTTTGACCTCAACTACGCCGAAGCCGAGCGCCTGTGCGGGCTGAAAAGCCGTACGTTCCTCGCCGAGCTGATGCCGCATTACCCGATCTACGTACCGCTGCTGCCGGATTCCGCCCAAGAGGCGATGGGCCAGGTGCACCCGCGTGCGCAGATCACCTTCGACATCCTGATGCGCGAAGGCTTCGAGACTGATCACTACATCGACATTTTCGACGGTGGCCCGACCCTGCATGCGCGCGTTTCGGGGATCCGTTCGATCGCCCAGAGCCGCGTGGTGCCGGTGAAGATCGGCGAGCCGGTGAAAGGTGCCGGGCGCCAGTATCTGGTGGCCAACGCGCAGTTGCAGGATTACCGCGCGGTGTTGCTGGAGCTGGATTACGCGCCGGGCAAACCGGTGACTCTGGATCTTGAAGCAGCCGAAGCCCTGGGCGTCGGTGAAGGTGCCAGCGTGCGCCTGGTGGCGGTTTAACGCCTTAGCGAGTTTCACGGGTGGCGAAGGCGGCCCGTTTGAGGAGATAGCATGATTGTTCGTCCCGTACGCAGCAGCGATTTAGCCGCTCTGATCGACCTGGCCCGCAGCACCGGTACCGGCCTGACCACCTTGCCGGCCAATGAAGAACGTCTGGCCCATCGGGTCGGCTGGGCCGAGAAGACCTTTCGCGGCGAAGCCGGTCGCGGTGATGCGGACTACCTGTTCGTGCTCGAGGACGACGACGGTCGCGTGGTGGGGATTTCCGCCATTGCCGGCGCTGTCGGCATGCGTGAGCCTTGGTACAACTTCCGTGTCGGCCTGACCGTCAGCGCTTCGCAAGAGCTGAACATCTATCGCGAGATTCCGACGCTGTTTCTGGCCAACGACCTGACTGGTAATTCCGAGCTGTGCTCGCTGTTCCTGCACGCCGATTACCGCAGCGGTCTCAACGGTCGCATGCTGTCGAAGGCGCGGATGCTGTTCATTGCTGAATTCCCGGAGCTGTTTGGCAACAAGATCATTGCCGAAATGCGCGGTGTCTCCGATGACGCCGGCCGTTCACCGTTCTGGGAAAGCCTCGGTCGGCACTTCTTCAAGATGGAGTTCAGCCAGGCTGATTACCTGACGGGTGTCGGCAACAAGGCTTTCATCGCTGAGCTGATGCCGAAATTCCCGTTGTACACCTGTTTCCTCTCGCCGGATGCGCGCACTGTGATCGGTCAGGTTCACCCCGATACCGAGCCGGCATTGTCGATGCTCAAGGGCGAAGGCTTCAGCTATCAGGGTTACGTCGACATTTTCGACGCAGGGCCTGCCATCGAATGCGAAACCGGCAAGATCCGCGCGGTGCGTGACAGTGAGGCGCTGGTGTTGGCCGTGGGCACGCCGGGCGATGACGCCACGCCGTTCATCATTCATAACCGCAAGCGCGAAGACTGCCGCATCACCGCTGCGCCGGCGCGTCTCGCTGCCGGCACGCTGGTGGTTGATCCGCAGACCGCCAAACGTCTTCAACTCAACGCGGGCGATCAAGTACGCGCCGTGGCGTTGTCCGCTGCACGGGAGTCGAAATAATGAATTCGCTATACATCGCAGGTGAGTGGCTGGCCGGTCAGGGCGAAGCTTTCCAATCGCTGAACCCGGTGACCCAGCAAGTGCTGTGGACGGGGGAGGGCGCCACGGCTGCTCAGGTTGAATCGGCTGTGCAGGCTGCGCGTCAGGCGTTCCCAGGCTGGGCACGTCGTACGCTGGACGAGCGCATCAGCGTGCTTGAGGCTTTCGCCGCGTCGCTGAAAAACCACGCTGACGAACTGGCTCGCACCATTGGTGAAGAGACCGGCAAACCGCTGTGGGAAGCCGCGACCGAAGTGACCAGCATGGTCAACAAGATCGCGATCTCGGTGCAAAGCTACCGCGAACGTACCGGCGAGAAGAGCGGCCCGTTGGGCGACGCCACTGCCGTGTTGCGCCACAAGCCGCACGGCGTGGTCGCGGTGTTCGGCCCTTACAACTTCCCCGGCCACTTGCCGAACGGTCACATCGTGCCGGCATTGCTGGCGGGTAACAGCGTGCTGTTCAAGCCAAGCGAACTGACCCCGAAAGTCGCCGAGCTGACGGTCAAGTGCTGGGTCGAAGCCGGTCTGCCGGCAGGTGTTCTGAACCTGCTGCAAGGCGCTCGCGAAACTGGCATCGCGCTGGCGGCGAACCCGGGTATCGACGGTCTGTTTTTCACCGGTTCGAGCCGCACCGGCAATCACCTGCACCAGCAGTTCGCCGGGCGTCCGGACAAAATCCTGGCGCTGGAAATGGGTGGTAACAACCCGCTGGTGGTTGATCAGGTCGCGGATCTGGATGCGGCGGTTTACACGATTATTCAGTCGGCGTTCATTTCTGCCGGTCAGCGTTGCACCTGCGCGCGTCGTCTGCTGGTGCCGCAAGGCGCGTGGGGCGACAGCCTGCTCAAGCGTCTGGTTGAAGTGAGTTCGACCATTGAGGTCGGCGCATTCGATCAACAACCTGCGCCGTTCATGGGTTCGGTAATTTCCCTTGGCGCCGCGAAAGCGCTGATGGACGCTCAAGAACATCTGTTGGCCAACGGCGCGGTGTCGCTGCTGGAAATGACCCAGCCGCAGGCACAAGCCGCATTGCTGACCCCGGGCATTATTGATGTGACCGAGGTTGCCGAGCGTCCGGACGAAGAATTGTTCGGCCCGTTGCTGCAAGTGATCCGCTACGTTGATTTTGAAGCAGCGATCGCTGAAGCGAATGACACTGCTTATGGTCTGGCCGCAGGTTTGTTGTCGGATTCCGAAGCGCGTTATCAGCAGTTCTGGCTGGAAAGCCGTGCCGGCATCGTCAACTGGAATAAACAACTGACCGGTGCTGCGAGCAGCGCGCCGTTTGGTGGTGTCGGTGCCTCGGGCAACCATCGCGCCAGCGCTTATTACGCGGCGGATTACTGCGCGTACCCGGTAGCGTCGCTGGAAACCCCGAGCCTGACTCTGCCAGCAGCCCTGACACCCGGCGTGAAGATGGTGTAACGGCCATCGCGAGCAGGCTCACTCCTACAGGATTTGGGTCGTACACAACATATGTGTTCACCACTAAACCTGTAGGAGTGAGCCTGCTCGCGATAGCCGCGACGCGGTCTGACTGAATTGTTACCTGAAGCCTATAACAACAGATTCTCGTGGAGCCTCGCTGATGAAATCCTATGAAGTCAATTTTGACGGTCTAGTGGGGCCGACCCATAACTACGGTGGTCTGTCCTACGGCAACGTTGCCTCCCAGAGCAACAGCCAGCAATCTTCGAATCCGAAGGAAGCGGCGCTACAAGGTCTGGCGAAGATGAAGGCGCTGATGGAAATGGGCTTTCAGCAAGGCGTGCTGGCGCCGCAGGAACGTCCGGATGTGGGCGCTCTGCGCCGTCTGGGTTTCAGCGGCACCGACGCACAAGTGATCGAGCGCGCTGCCAAGGAAGCCATGCCGCTACTGGTCGCCAGTTGCTCAGCGTCGAGCATGTGGGTGGCCAACGCCGCCACGGTCAGCCCGAGTGCCGACACTGCTGACGGCCGCGTGCATTTCACCGCCGCCAACCTCAATTGCAAATATCACCGCAGCATCGAGCACCCGACCACCAGTCGCGTGCTCGGCGCGATGTTTGCCAATCAGCAACACTTCGCCCATCACGCTGCTCTGCCGGCAGTGGCGCAATTTGGCGACGAAGGTGCGGCCAATCACACACGTTTCTGTCGTGAGTATGGCGAGGCGGGCGTCGAGTTCTTCGTGTTCGGTCGCAGTGCCTTCGACAACCGTTTCCCGGCGCCGCAAAAGTACCCGGCGCGCCAGACCCTCGAAGCGTCGCAAGCCGTTGCCCGTCTGCACGGCCTGCGTGACGAAGGTGTGGTCTACGCCCAGCAAAACCCGAACGTGATCGATCAGGGCGTGTTCCACAACGACGTGATCGCCGTGGGCAATGGCGAGGTGCTGTTCTATCACGAGGACGCCTTCCTCGACACCGACTCGATACTGGCCGAGCTGCAAAGCAAACTCGCCAAAGCCGGCGGCAACTTCCAGTCGGTGTGTGTGCCGCGTTCGGCGGTCACCGTCGATGACGCGGTGCGCTCGTACCTGTTCAACAGTCAGTTGCTGTCGCGCCCTGACGGTTCGATGTTGCTGATCGTGCCGCAAGAGTGCCAGGCCAACGAACGTGTCTGGACTTATCTGCAAGAGCTGACCAGTTCCGGAGGCCTGATCCGCGAAGTGAAGGTTTTCGACCTCAAGCAAAGCATGCAGAACGGCGGTGGCCCGGCGTGCCTGCGTCTTCGCGTCGCGCTTAACGAAACCGAACTGGCGGCGGTCAACCCAGGGGTTATCATGACGGCACCGTTGTACGGTTCGTTGACCGCATGGGTTGAAAAGCACTACCGCGACCGCCTGAGCGAAACCGATCTGGCGGACCCGCAATTGCTGCTTGAATGCCGGACGGCACTGGATGAACTGACGCAAATCCTTAAACTGGGCGCGGTTTATCCATTCCAGATCAATTGATGGCCGGCGCGTCGCCCGAACGCGGCGCGCGGCTTGTCTCACCAAGAGAGTAAAAACATGAGCGATTCCCTGCAGCTGATCCTTGAAGACACCGATGGCACGCAACTGCAAACCTCGTGCACCCGCGTCGCGGTCATGTGGCAAGGCAAAGAGCTGTGGATCCAGCAGGACGGCCGTGGCCAGTTGCTGATCGGCGTGGACGTTGAAGAAGGTGACGCCGAGTACGCCAACCTGCTGCTGCGCCCATTGGCGACTAATCTGGTAAGTCTGCAACTGGAAATGGAACCGGCTGACGTCGGCGACGATGAAGACCACGTGCACGGCCCGGATTGCAACCACGACCACTAAGGAAACCGCTCTATGCTCGCCCTCGGCAAACTGCTTGAACTGACCCTCGCCGGCCGCGAACCGGCGGAGAAGACTCAACTGACTGTCGAAGGCGTGCGTATGCGCTGGTTGAGCGAAGGTGCGCTGGAAGTCCGGCCACCGCAAGCGCGCGACAATGGCCTGGACCTGCTGCTTTCAGCGGGGATTCACGGCAACGAAACAGCGCCGATCGAGTTGCTCGATCGGCTGCTGCATGACATCGCTCGTGGCGATCTGAAGCCACGCGCACGCATTCTGTTCCTGTTCGGTAACCCGGAAGCGATTCGCAAAGGCGAGCGTTTTATCGAGCAGGACGTCAATCGGCTATTCAACGGCCGTCATGAACAAAGCAGTGGCTCGGAAGCGTTGCGAGCCTGTGAGCTGGAACGGCTGGCGGCGAGTTTTTTCAGCCTGCCGGATCGCCAGCGCCTGCACTACGACCTGCATACCGCCATTCGCGGTTCAAAGATCGAGCAGTTTGCCCTGTACCCGTGGAAGGACGGTCGTCAGCATTCGCGCCTTGAACTGGCACGTCTGCGTGCGGCAGGGATGGAAGCCGTACTGCTGCAGAACAAGCCGTCAATCGTATTCAGCTCCTACACCTACGACAAGCTCGGTGCCGAGGCTTTCACGCTGGAACTGGGCAAGGCGCGGCCATTCGGACAGAACGACGGAGTCAATGTCTCGCTGCTGGAAACCCGTCTGAAGCAGATCATCGAAGGCACTGAGCCGGAAATGGCTGAAGCGCAACTGGACGGTTTGCAGCTATTTAGTGTCGCGCGGGAAATCATCAAGCACAGCGATGCGTTCCGCTTGAACCTGCCGCAGGACATCGAGAACTTTTCAGAGTTGGAGGTGGGTTACGTCCTGGCTGAAGACTTGGCCAATACCCGCTGGATCATCGAAGAGCAGGGCGCACGGATCATCTTCCCTAATCCCAAGGTCAAGAACGGCTTGCGCGCGGGCATCCTGATCGTCCCGACCACCGACGAAAACCTCGCCTGACCCTACGCAAAACCCCTGTAGGAGTGAGCCTGCTCGCGATTGCAATGTATCAGTCACTACAGTGGTCGACTGACACTCCGCTATCGCGAGCAGGCTCACTCCTACAGGTTTGGTTCCGTGTTTACACGGCTACCGCATGCGGCTCGGTGCGGCGCAGTGCGCGAACCTTGCGCAGCGTATCCGCGCAAGTGCGCGCCGCTTCCTGGCCTTTATGCACAAAGTGCTCAAAGAAGAACTTCTGATGTTCGTCGCCAGCATGGAAGTGATGCGGCGTCAACGACACCGAGAACACCGGCACTTCAGTTTCCAGCTGCACCTGCATCAGGCCACTGACCACCGATTGGGCGACGAACTCGTGACGGTAGATGCCGCCATCCACCACCAGGGCCGCGGCGACGATGCCGGCATAACGACCGGTCTTGGCCAGCAACTTGGCGTGCAGGGGCATTTCAAAGGCGCCGCCGACTTCGAAGATGTCGATGTCCGATTCCTGATAACCCAGGGCAATCATTTCGGCGACGAAGCCTTTACGGCTTTGGTCGACGATTTCCTTGTGCCAGCAGGCCTGGATGAACGCGACGCGCTCGCCATGAGGGTGTTTGCTTTTGCTGTCGATAGCGGTGGGTTGCATGTTCTGACTCCTGTTTGTGTGAAAAACAGGGCGTTATGAATCGAAAGGGATTCAAGGGTGCGCACACGCACAACATCGCGCGGACGGCCCTTTGGCGTTAATCCCGTTCTCTCTTCATCCGGACTATGACCGTCGGCCCCGGAATCACACCGGGTCTGCTGACCTTGCCGTCGATCACAACCGAAGTCGTGTTCGCCGCCAAGCGCTCGCGGGCTATGCGCATTGCGCGCAATTACCGCCGGTGGGGAATTGCACCCCGCCCTGAGAACGTTTTTGCCGCCCTTTCTCGGGCGGCGCAGCGTTTTTATCACAGATTGTGTGTCTGTGCATTGCGCCTTTCTGATGATTGTCATCGAATTTTTTGCAGGCTCGAAACGACTTTTCCTTGCGCAAGGCTTGATTAATCCATGCGATGACCGCAGTAATCCCACTTCGTAAAGGGATTTCCCCTGCTGACTTGAGGCCAGGTTCATGAGCGTTATCGATCTTCGCAGCGACACCGTCACCCAACCGACCCCCGCCATGCTCGACGCGATGACTGCGGCGGACACCGGTGATGACGTGTACGGCGAAGATCCGACGGTCAATCGTCTGGAAGCAGAACTGGCCAAACGTTTGGGTTTCGCCGCAGCGCTGTTCGTACCGACAGGCACCATGAGCAACCTGCTGGGATTGATGGCGCACTGCGAGCGTGGTGATGAATACATCGTCGGCCAGCAGGCGCACACTTACAAATACGAGGGCGGTGGCGCTGCGGTGCTTGGCTCGATCCAGCCGCAACCGCTGGAAGTGCTGGCCGACGGTTCGCTGGACCTGGATCAGGTCGCGGCAGCGATCAAACCGGATGACTTCCACTTCGCCCGCACTCGATTGCTGGCGCTGGAAAACACCATGCAAGGCAAAGTGCTGCCGCTGGAATATCTCGCCCGGGCGCGCCAATTTACCCAAGAGCACAGCCTGCAGTTACATCTGGATGGCGCGCGTCTTTACAACGCGGCGGTCAAACTCGGGGTTGATGCGCGGGAAATCACGAAACATTTCGATTCGGTGTCGGTGTGTCTGTCCAAAGGCCTTGGTGCACCGGTCGGCTCGGTGTTGTGCGGTTCTGAGCAACTGATCGGCAAGGCTCGCCGTCTGCGCAAAATGGTCGGCGGCGGCATGCGCCAGGCCGGGCTGTTGGCGGCGGCGGGTCTGTACGCCCTGGATCACAACGTTGAACGTCTGGCCGACGACCATGCCAACGCACAGTTTTTGGCCGACGGTCTGCGTGAAGCAGGTTTCATCGTCGAACCCGTGCAAACCAACATGGTTTATGTGCAAATGGGCGACAAAGCCGAAGCGATCAAGGCGTTTGCTGCCAATCGCGGGATCAAGTTGAGCGCCGCCGCACGCCTGCGCATGGTCACGCACATGGACGTCAATCGCTCGCAAATCGAGCAAGTGATCGCGACATTCGTCGAGTTTTCGCGCAAGTGACAGCGTTAGCCGTCCAATTGACCGTTTCTATCGTATAAACACGCTGTACCCCGCGCGCAGGGCCGATATAATGCGGCCCTTTGCCGTCGCTTCGTCTGTTGACGTTTCGAACAGGCCTTTGGCCGCAGCCTCCGTGGAAGAACCTAATGAAAAGCGCAGAAATCCGTGAAGCCTTCCTTCGCTTCTTCGAAGAGCAAGGCCACACCCGTGTAGCCTCCAGCTCTTTGATTCCGGGCAACGACCCAACCCTGCTGTTCACTAACGCGGGGATGAACCAGTTCAAGGACTGCTTCCTGGGCCAGGAAAAACGTGCGTACACCCGTGCGACCAGCAGCCAGAAATGCGTGCGTGCCGGTGGCAAGAACAGCGACCTGGAAAACGTCGGTTATACCGCTCGTCACCACACGTTCTTCGAAATGCTCGGTAACTTCAGCTTCGGTGACTATTTCAAGAAGGACGCGATTACCTACGCGTGGACCTTCCTGACCGGCGTTCTGCAACTGCCGAAGGAAAAACTCTGGGTCACCGTCTACGCCTCCGACGACGAAGCGTATGACATCTGGACCAAAGAAATCGGTGTGCCGGTCGAGCGCATGATCCGCATCGGCGACAACAAAGGCGCGCCGTACGCCTCCGACAACTTCTGGACCATGGGCGATACCGGCCCGTGCGGCCCGTGCACCGAGATTTTCTACGATCACGGCGACCACATCTGGGGCGGCCCACCGGGCTCGCCGGAAGAAGACGGCGACCGTTACATCGAGATCTGGAACAACGTGTTCATGCAGTTCAACCGCACCGCCGACGGCGTGTTGCATCCGTTGCCAGCGCCGTCGGTCGACACCGGCATGGGTCTGGAGCGGATCAGTGCGGTGATGCAGCACGTCAATTCCAACTACGACATTGACCTGTTCAAGAACCTGCTGAAAGCTTCGGCTGAGGCAATCGGTTGCGAAAACGGCGACCAGTCGTCGCTGAAAGTGGTGTCTGACCACATCCGTTCGTGCGGTTTCCTGATCGCTGACGGCGTGCTGCCGTCCAACGAAGGTCGCGGTTACGTGCTGCGCCGGATCATCCGTCGCGCCTGCCGTCACGGTAACAAGCTCGGCGCCACCGGCAGCTTCTTCTACAAGATCGTCGCTGCGCTGGTTGCCGAGATGGGCGAAGCCTTCCCGGAACTGAAGAAGCAGCAGAGCAACATCGAACGCGTGCTCAAGGCCGAAGAAGAGCAGTTCTCCAAGACCCTGGAGCACGGCCTGAAGATTCTCGAGCAGGATCTGCTGGAACTCAAAGGCACTGTGGTGCCGGGCGACGTAGTGTTCAAACTCTACGACACCTACGGTTTCCCGATGGACCTGACTGCAGACATCGCCCGCGAGCGCAGCCTGACTGTCGATGAAGCCGGTTTCGAGCGTGAGATGGAAGCCCAGCGAGTTCGCGCGCGTTCGGCCAGCTCGTTCGGTCTGGACTACAACACCCTGGTCAAGGTTGATGTGGCCACCGAGTTCACCGGTTACACCGACACCAGCGGTTCTGCAAAAATCGTCGCTATCTATAAAGATGGCCAGTCGGTCGACGTCTTGAATGAAGGCGAAGAGGCGGTGATTGTGCTGAACCAGACGCCGTTCTACGCGGAATCCGGCGGCCAGATCGGCGACTGCGGTTATCTGCAGGCCGGCAGCAGCCGTTTCGACGTGCGTGACACCACCAAGACCGGCGGTGCGTTCCTGCACCACGGCGTCTTGGATTCGGGCAGCCTGACCATTGGTGCGCCGGTGGAAACTCATGTCGATGCCGAAGTGCGTCACGCGACTTCGCTGAACCACTCGGCCACGCACTTGCTGCACGCTGCACTGCGTCAGGTACTGGGCGAGCACGTTCAGCAGAAAGGTTCGTTGGTGGACAGCCAGCGTCTGCGCTTCGACTTCAGCCACTTTGAAGCGATCAAGCCTGAGCAAATCAAAGCGCTGGAAGACATCGTCAACGCCGAGATACGCAAGAATTCTGCCGTTGAAACCGAAGAAACCGACATCGAAACCGCCAAGAACAAAGGCGCGATGGCGCTGTTCGGCGAGAAGTACGGCGACAACGTACGCGTGCTGAGCATGGGTGGTGATTTCTCCGTCGAGCTGTGCGGCGGTATCCACGCCAGCCGTACCGGCGACATCGGCCTGCTGAAAATCATCAGCGAAGGCGGTGTGGCTTCGGGCGTGCGTCGCATCGAAGCAGTCACCGGTGCTGCGGCGCTGGCCTACTTGAATGCTGCAGAAGAACAACTCAAGGAAGCGGCCAGCCTGGTCAAGGGCAGCCGCGACAACCTGATCGACAAGCTGTCGGCTGTGCTCGAGCGCAATCGCCAACTGGAGAAGCAGCTCGAGCAGTTGCAAGCCAAGGCGGCGAGCGCGGCGGGCGACGATCTGTCGTCCTCGGCTCTGGACATCAAAGGCGTGAAGGTTTTGGCCGCACGTCTGGATGGTCAGGACGCCAAGGCGCTGCTGGCGCTGGTCGATCAGCTGAAAAACAAACTCGGCCGCGCAGTGATCCTGCTCGGCAGTGTCCATGAGGAAAAGGTCGTTCTGGTTGCAGGCGTAACCAAAGACCTGACTGGCCAACTCAAAGCCGGTGATTTGATGAAGCAGGCTGCTGCGGCAGTGGGCGGGAAGGGCGGTGGTCGTCCGGACATGGCGCAGGGCGGCGGTGTCGACGCCGGCGCGCTGGATGGCGCATTGGCGCTGACCGTTCCATTCGTCGAGCAGGGTTTATAAGACGGCCCGTCGGGCCCGCAGTCTAGTGGCGGGCCCGGCGGCTGTTCGAGTGATTATTGGGCGCCCTTCATGGGCAGAGGCGGCTTTGAAATGGCTTTGATCGTACAGAAATTTGGAGGCACCTCGGTCGGTACTGTCGAGAGAATCGAGCAGGTCGCCGACAAGGTTAAGAAATTCCGCGATGCCGGCGATGACCTGGTGGTTGTATTGTCTGCAATGAGCGGCGAAACCAACCGTCTGATCGATCTGGCCAAGCAAATCAGTGGCGATGGCCAACCGGTTCCGCGTGAACTGGATGTGATCGTCTCCACCGGTGAGCAGGTGACAATTGCCCTGTTGGCCATGGCGCTGATCAAGCGCGGTGTGCCGGCGGTGTCGTACACCGGTAATCAGGTGCGGATCCTGACGGACAGTGCACACAATAAAGCGCGTATCTTGCAGATTGATGACCAGAAGATTCGTGGTGATCTGAAGGCAGGTCGCGTGGTGGTTGTCGCCGGTTTCCAGGGCGTCGACGAGCACGGCAACATTACCACCCTGGGTCGTGGCGGTTCCGACACCACCGGCGTGGCACTGGCTGCTGCGTTAAAGGCTGACGAGTGCCAGATCTACACCGACGTTGACGGTGTTTACACCACTGACCCGCGCGTTGTGCCGGTCGCTCAGCGTCTGGACAAGATCACCTTCGAAGAGATGCTGGAAATGGCCAGCCTCGGTTCCAAGGTGTTGCAGATCCGTGCGGTGGAATTCGCCGGCAAGTACAACGTTCCGCTGCGCGTACTGCACAGCTTCAAGGAGGGTCCGGGCACCCTCATTACTATTGATGAAGAGGAAACCATGGAACAGCCGATCATTTCCGGCATCGCTTTCAACCGCGATGAAGCCAAGCTGACCATCCGTGGCGTGCCAGACACCCCGGGCGTGGCGTTCAAGATTCTCGGCCCGATCAGTGCCGCGAACATCGAAGTCGACATGATCGTGCAGAACGTCGCGCACGATAACACCACCGACTTCACCTTCACCGTGCACCGTAACGACTACCAGGCCGCACAGACCGTGCTGGAAAACACCGCTCGCGAGATCGGTGCCCGTGAAGTGGTTGGCGACACCAAGATTGCCAAGGTCTCGATCGTCGGCGTCGGCATGCGTTCCCACGCAGGCGTGGCCAGCCGCATGTTCGAATCCCTGGCAAAAGAAAGCATCAACATCCAGATGATCTCGACGTCGGAAATCAAGGTTTCCGTGGTGATTGAAGAGAAGTACCTGGAACTGGCTGTGCGCGCCCTGCACACGGCTTTCGAACTGGATGCTCCTGCCCGTCAAGGCGAGTAATTCCGCTTCTTGAAGGGCGCGGTCTGACCGCGCCCTTTATTTTTTGAATGGCGCGAGCCCTGAACTGTTCTTTTGCTCGCGCTGGTCAATACTCAGGCATGTAGGGCTACGATCGCTCCGGTTGTAGGTCGGGTGCCTTTTTTTTGCAGACTGTTGTCCCTGAACTGAATTGCGTAAGGAGAAAGGTATGCTGATTCTGACCCGTCGGTGCGCAGAAAGCCTGATTATCGGTGACGGCGAAATCACCGTGACCGTGCTTGGCGTTAAAGGAAATCAGGTGCGTATCGGCGTCAATGCCCCGAAAGAGGTTGCCGTGCACCGTGAGGAAATTTACCTGCGTATAAAGAAAGAGAAGGACGAAGAACCAAGCCATTAATTTTTATCGATTTTTATGTTTGCAAACGGGGAAAAGGTTGGTTAAGATACGCCCCGTGTTGCGGAGAGCTGGCCGAGTGGCCGAAGGCGCTCCCCTGCTAAGGGAGTACACCTCACAAGGGTGTCGGGGGTTCGAATCCCCCGTTCTCCGCCATTATTTGCTTAGTACGTCGTAATCTGGCTTTTTCTGTAAGTTGTTGAAATTAATAGAAAAAGTGGTTGGAATAGAGATTAGACGGGCTATAATGCGGCGCAACAAATGCACTCGTAGCTCAGCTGGATAGAGTACTCGGCTACGAACCGAGCGGTCACAGGTTCGAATCCTGTCGAGTGCACCATTTAAGAGTTAGTTGCAGCAATGTAAATGACTCGGCTTCAACCAGATGTGATCTGGTCTAAAAACACAAATGCACTCGTAGCTCAGCTGGATAGAGTACTCGGCTACGAACCGAGCGGTCACAGGTTCGAATCCTGTCGAGTGCACCATTTAAGAGTTAATTGCAGTAATGCAAATAACTTGGCTTTATCCAGTTGTGGTCTGGGCTAAAAACACAAAATGCACTCGTAGCTCAGCTGGATAGAGTACTCGGCTACGAACCGAGCGGTCACAGGTTCGAATCCTGTCGAGTGCACCATATACCGAAAAGCCCGCGTTTAACGCGGGCTTTTTGCTGTCCGGGATTTGGCTTTTTCCTTCACGCATCCCCTCTCATCAAAATCTATTTGAGCACTACGGCCTCGCTTGAGGTCGTATCGATAGCTCGTCGTCGATGTTCGAATATTCACCTTGTCCGGTTTGCCTAGCGCGCTTTCGACGTCTTTCTGGCTCATGCCGGCAATGATGCGTCGATTGATGATTGCTTCGCGACGTTGTCTGGCGTTAATCAGATCTCCGCATTTGTCTTGAGTGTGGCCAACGATGCCCGGTCCTCGGCCTGCGGCTGTCATGCCGGAGGTTTGTTCATGGTTGTGCTCTGGCATCACGGCCACAACTGATCCGGGCGAGTAGGGGTGGACTTCCTGTGCGGAGCGCCGTTCGCCTTGTGCACAGCTCATCGAGGTGAAGGTGATGCTGCCATCGGCGGCTTCGCAGCGATGGAGGGTGAGGGCGGCCCCGGTCGGCGGCAGGCAGAGCAGGCTGGTGAGTACAAGGTGGGATGGTTTCAATGGCATTCGATGTCCTCCATGACGATCTGCGCTCAAGGGTAGTCGCTACATTTTCGAGTGCTGGTGTGTTTTCTTTTCAGGATGAGTCGTCGCATGTGCAGGGATCAGGACAGTGCTCAGGTTTGTTTCGCAAGCACTTGTTTCGGCCGAGATTTTTTAACGTTTAAAACCGTCAGGCGGTGTATCATTGCGCCCGTCAGCCCCGCCGGGGCTTATGGAAAACCTCCATGGACTTACCCAGTAGTTACTCAGTAAACAGTTTCACCAATCATGAATTGACTGATTGATCCTTCCGGCGTGCCCCGCTGCTGGGAGTGGAGTTCGCCTATGTCTGAAATCGAAGTAAAGAAAACACAGGAAAGCCTGCAGGATCGCCTGGCTCAAGTCGTCGAGCTGCTGCAGCGTCAACGGGTCGTCGAAGACCTGACTCATCGCCAGGAAGGCGCGCATCACGACCGGGTTGAAAACCTGGTTCACCGGCAGAACCTTGTCGAGCTGCAACGCAAGCTCGATGATCTGCACTCCGCTGACGTCGCCTACATCCTTGAAGCCTTGCCGCTGGATGATCGTCTTACGCTCTGGCAATTGGTCAAGGCCGATCGCGACGGCGACATTCTTCTTGAGGTATCCGACTCCGTTCGTGAAACGCTGATCGCCGACATGGATGATCACGAGCTCCTGGCTGCGGCCAAGGACATGGACGCCGACGAACTTGCTGACCTTGCTTCCGAGCTGCCGCGAGACGTCGTCCATGAGCTGATGGAGAGTCTGGATAACCAGCAGCGCGAGCGCGTGCGTTCGGCTCTGTCCTATGACGAGGAGCAGGTTGGCGCACTGATGGACTTCGAGATGGTCACCATCCGCGAAGATGTCAGTCTCGAAGTGGTACTGCGTTACTTGCGTCGCCTCAAGGAGCTTCCGGGCCATACTGACAAACTGTTCGTGGTGGATTACGACGGTGTGCTCAAAGGTGTGCTGCCGATCAAGCGTCTGCTGGTCAATGATCCGGACAAGCAGGTTGCCGAAGTCATGGCGAGCGACCCGGTGAGTTTCCACCCGGACGAAGATGCTTATGACGCCGCTCAGGCGTTCGAACGTTATGACTTGATCTCGGCCCCGGTGGTCGACAAGAACGGCAAGTTGATTGGCCGTTTGACCATCGACGAAATGGTCGACCTGATTCGTGAAGAGAGTGAGAGCGAAGTTCTCAACATGGCCGGTCTGCGTGAAGAGGAAGACATCTTCGCCTCGGTCTGGAAGTCTTTGCGCAACCGTTGGGCATGGCTGGCGGTCAACCTGATCACTGCGTTCGTCGCCTCTCGAGTGATCGGTCTGTTCGAAGGCTCGATCGAGAAACTGGTAGCGCTCGCAGCACTGATGCCGATCGTGGCCGGTATTGGTGGTAACTCCGGTAACCAGACGATCACCATGATTGTTCGCGCCATGGCGCTCGACCAGGTCAGCACCGGCAATACTTCGCGCCTGATGCGCAAGGAGCTGGCGGTAGGCCTGATCAATGGCCTGGTCTGGGGTGGTGTAATTGGTGTGGTTGCTTATCTGCTCTACGGCAGTTGGTCGTTGGGCGTGGTAATGACAGCGGCTATGACGCTCAATTTGCTGCTGGCGGCGTTGATGGGAGTATTGATCCCGATGACCCTGGCGAAAATGGGGCGCGACCCGGCCATGGGGGCGAGTGTGATGATTACTGCGATGACCGACAGTGGCGGCTTCTTCATCTTCCTCGGGCTGGCGACGATCTTCCTGCTCTGATCCGCTGCATCGAAAAAGCCCGCCTAGGCGGGTTTTTTCTTGTCTGTGAAAACTCAAAATCCGCGCAAAAAAAAGCCAGCGGTTAAGCTGGCTTGACGTGTTCGGTGTGGCTCAGGACGCGTCTGCTGCCATTTCGGCATCGTGTGCGATCAAGGATACCAAAGCGTTCTGTTGGCGGTGAGACAGTTGGCGGAATCGTTGCAACAGCTCGCGCTCATGCAGCGACAGCTCCGGGCTGTCCAGGCGCATGCTCAGCTCTTCGCCCAGTGCACCTTCCTGAATAAGACTCTGCTCAAGGCGCGCAATGATCTCGGAGTTCATGCTGCGATGATGATTGCGAGCCACCTCGGCAATGCGTTCACGCATTCCGTCTGGCAGACGTACGACGAACTTGTCAGCCGTACGGCTGGAATAAATTGCCTGTTTCAATGGGCGCATATATTTAACCGGTTAGTTCAGGGGAGCGGTTCTCGGGATTGGCCGCAGGATGTGTGGTAGGACAAGCATCCGCGCCAAATGGTTCAACCTGAATTGTTAAGAGGCCGGCATCATGCCTCAAAATTGCCAGATCATTGGCGTCAATTCTGTGACAAATATTGAGCCGGGTAAAGGCGTAATGCCAGCACCAATCATCAGAAATGCGGACTGGTTTGAAAACTTTGCCTTGGTCTGCACCGCTGTATGCCTCCTGGTGGCTATCAGTTGATGTCTGAAGACGTGAAGGCGTGCATGCTTTATGGCTTTCTATCCTTGTTCCCTGTCTGTGAAGGATAGTGGCAAATTGCCGATTTACTAGTGGCTACGTTGTTGTGGAGGCGTTTTCAGGATGGATGGCAAGCTTATTTATCTGATGGGTCCATCCGGATCAGGGAAAGACAGCCTGATTGAAGCCGCGCGCGAACCGCTGCGAGCAATGGGGGGCGAGGTAATGCGGCGAGTCATTACGCGATCAGCTGAATCGGTGGGTGAAGATGCGGTTGGTGTAACGCCGGAGGAGTTCGAGCGACGTGCGCACGAGGGGGGCTTTTCCCTGGCATGGCACGCGAACGGTCTTGCATATGGGATCCCGGCCGAAATGGATCGGATTTTGGCAGCGGGGCACCATGTGTTGGTTAACGGCTCGCGCGCTAATCTGCGGCAAGCGATGAGCCGTTACCCTGAGCTGGTGCCGGTACTGCTTACGGTAAGTGACGAGGTTTTACGTAAGCGGCTGCTAAGGCGTGGGAGAGAGTCGCTTGAGCAGATTGAGGCCCGACTTGCCCGTAACTCTTTATTTAAAGACCGCAGGTCAAGTGACGGGCCGGTACATATGATCGATAACTCAGGTGAGCTGGCGGGGGCGGTGAACCAGTTGCTTGACCTTATCCGGCTCAGCGCAGGACTGGATCAAACTTGATCTTGCGTCCGGCAACCAACGCCAGGACAAACAGCATCGAAAATACTCCGCAGACAATCAGGGGCAGGGTGACTGTGGTTTCCTCGAAAAGCGAAAAATGCATAGCGCCACTCAAAAAGGCGAGGATCAGAAATCCTGCGGCTGATTTGGACATGCTGTACTCCTGAAGATAATTCAAAAAACCAGACGTTCTGTAGGTTGGATTGGCAAAGCCTGTTCAGAGGCGCTGACGATCCCTGGGACAAGGTTGCTGTTATCGCTCAGAACTGCCAGTTGGGGCTGCTTCTGCACCTGCAGGTAGTGCGGCATGCGCTGGGCTATCGATTCCGGGGCGGTGCTAGCGGGGATAAAGTGAAAACTCAGCAAAACCGCTAGTGCTGTCGCATTTGCAAGCAAGAGGGTGGTGTTCATGGGGCCGCGCTCCGATTGTTCTTCTATAGAACAGGCAAAGCAGTCGTCATGCCAATAGTCTAATCGCTGGCAAGTCCTTTAAAAACAAGGATATGAGAGACTTGATAGAATTGCTTGGGTTGCAATCTGCAATGATGGCTTTTTGGTGGGAGTGCAAAATGCACGGTAAATCTTCCCGCGACATGCCGGTGCGCATGCCTACACTTAATATGGCTACGGATGACATGACAAACCGGTACTTGGCCGTTAACATGCACGCCGTCCGTCGCGCTGCTTCTGCTTGCGACAATCGCGTGTCTCAGTAGCTCAATTGGATAGAGCATCCCCCTCCTAAGGGGAAGGTTGGCAGTTCGAACCTGCCCTGGGACACCATCTATTGTTTGAATCCCCTTCTATTAGTAGTGCCCGCCAGTATTTTGGTGCTCTTCTCGTGTTCTTGCTGCTTGATGTTCTTGGGCGCGGATGCGGTGATGGTGGGTTCCAGTGTCTGCCGGATGCTCCTCTTGGTTTCGGCTCGATTTCAGGCGTTCTGTCTATATGACGGCATGACGGCAGTTTTTCCGGCGTTTCGATAGAAAATTGAAATTAACGGTTGACGGCAGATTTGAGATGTCTATAATTCGCCCCACTTCCGGCGCAGTCGAAACGGAAAACTCCTTGAGATTCAAAGAGTTATGTAGGTTTCGGCAGCAGGTTGCTTCAGTTCATCGAAGTCA